>JAHBXY010000290.1 GCA_019636275.1 Planctomycetota bacterium
TCGGCGCGCCGCGCTCGCCAGGCCCCGTCCGCGCCCTGGCCGCGCCCGCGCCCGCGGACCGTCCGCCGGGCGCCCATCCCTCTCGACGAACACCACGAGGAAGTGACTCATGACCGAGGCCCCCACGCCGCCCGAGGGCGGCGCCACGTCCCTGCTGCTCTGGTGCGTGCCCGCCATCCTGCTGGCGGTCGTTTGCATCGTGGTCCTGGTGCTCCAGGGCAACGGCTGAACCAACGCCGCAGGCCGCCCGGGAACGTCCCGGGCGGCCTGCGGCGGTCCTGCTGTGAGGAAGAGGGCGCGACCCCGCGCGGAGCGCGGGGCCGGCCCGGGGGATTGTTCTAGTAGGTGCGCGACCGCTCGTCGGGGCGCTGACGGCGGGCCGCCTGGCCGGCCTTGAACTCCTCGAGCGACAGGCCGCCGTCGCCGTTGGTGTCGAGCTGCGCGAAGCGGTCCTCGGCCGACGGACGCCCGCGCGGGCCGCCCTCGCCGCCCTCGCCGCCGCGACCCCGACGGCCCTCGCCGCCCTCGCCGCCGCGACCCCGACGGCCCTCGCCCTCGGCGCCCTCGCCGCCGCGACCGCGACGACCCTCGCCCTCGGCGCCGCCCTCGCCGCCGCGACCCCGACGGCCCTCGCCGCCCTCGCCGCCGCGGCCACGGCCCATGCCGCCGCCCATCGACGCCAGCTCCTCGGCCGTCACGACGCCGTCCTTGTTGGCGTCGGCCATCTCGAAGATCCGCTTCGGACCGGCGGCCAGCTCGTCGATCGACAGCTTGCCGTCGCCGTCCTGGTCACGCGCGGGCATGGCCATCATCATGCCGCGGCCGCCCTGCTGGCTCGCCTGGAACTCCTCCAGGCACACGATCCCGTCCTTGTTCTTGTCGAGCGCGCGGAAGCTCTCCTCCGCCATCGCGTCCTGATACTCCTGGATGCTGAGCATCCCGTCGCCGTCCTTGTCGGCGGTCTCGATCAGGAACTCGACGGAGGCCATGATCTCCTCCATCGTCACCTTCCCGTCGCCGTCCACGTCGTAGCGGGCCAGGAAGGGGTGGGGCTCGGCGTTCTGCGCGAGCGACAGGCCGGGGGTCGCGACGAGCGCGGCCGCGGCCGCGAACCAGCAAAAGGACTTACGCATGGGTGTCTCCTCTGTTCCTTCGGTAAGGTAAGGACTGCGAGGCGGCGCCCCGGATACACAGGTCGCCCGGAACCTCCGTCCGGCCCGGTTCACAGCGCGCCGGCGCTCGTCGTATGAGCCGTCGCGGGCGAGGCTGAGCGTCGAGCCGGCGGAGGCGGGACACACGGATGACGGACCAGGACGACCTCGAGCGGCGGGTGCACGACGGCGACCGCCAGGCGCTGGGCGAGCTGTTCGCGCAGCACCGGGGGCGCCTGGAGGCGATCGTGGCCCTGCGCCTCGACGCGCACCTGCGCGGGCGGCTCGACCCGGCCGACGTCCTGCAGGAGGCGTGGCTCGACATCACGCGCCGCTTCGACGAGTGGCTCGAGGGCGCGCAGCGCATGCCGCTGTTCCTGTGGATGCGCTTCCTCGCCGTGCAGAAGCTGCTCGAGCTGCATCGCCGCAACGGCGCGCGCCAGCGCGACGCGCGGCGCGAGGTGCCGCTGCACGCCGGGCCTTCGGCCTCGACGGCGTCGGTGGCCGAGCACCTCGCCGGCAGCTTCTCGTCGCCCAGCCAGGGCCTCGCCCGCCAGGAGGTGCTGGCGCGCGTCCAGGCGGCGCTCGGGGGGCTCGACGAGATCGACCGCGAGGTGCTGATCCTGCGCCACTTCGAGGAGCTGTCGAACAACGAGGTGGCGCAGGTGCTCGGGATCACCAAGGCGGGGGCGAGCAACCGCTACGTGCGCGCGCTCAAGCGCCTGCGTGAGGCCATGGAGGCGGGGTCGTGAACGACACCGCGCCCGACCCGACGACCCCCGACGGGATCGACGCCGAGCTCGACGCCGAGCTCGACGACGACGAGCGCGACCCCGTCGACCTCCTGGCCGAGGAGGCCGCCGAGCGGCTGCGCCGGGGCGAGGCGCCGTCGATCGCCGAGTACGTGGCGCGCCGGCCGGACCTCAAGGATGAGATCGAGGCGCTCTTCCCTGCGCTGTTCCTCATGGAGCGCGCGCGCCGCGAGTCGCGCGGGCCGGGCGCCCCGGGCGCGAAGCCGCCGGAGCGCCTGGGCGACTTCCGCATCGTGCGCGAGCTCGGGCGCGGCGGCATGGGGATCGTCTACGAGGCCGTGCAGGAGTCGCTCGGGCGGCGCGTCGCGCTCAAGGTCCTGCCGGCCGGCTCGACCTCGGGGCGGGCCACCGAGCGCTTCCGCCGCGAGGCGCAGGCGGCGGCGACGCTCCACCACACGCACATCGTGCAGGTCTTCGGCGTGGGCGCCCAGGACGGGCTCCTCTACTACGTCATGCAGCTCGTCGAGGGCCGCAGCCTCGAGCAGCTCCTCGACGCCGACCCGGGCGCGCCGCTCGAGCCGCGCCGCGCGGCGCGGATCGGCGCGCAGGTGGCGCGCGGCCTGGCGCACGCCCACGCGCGCGGCGTGCTCCACCGCGACGTCAAGCCCGCCAACGTGCTCCTCGACGCGCAGGACGCGGCCTACGTGGCCGACTTCGGCCTGGCCAAGCTCCTGGGCGAGGAGGACGGGCTGACCGACCCGGGCGACGTCGTCGGCACCATGCGCTACATGCCGCCCGAGCGGCTCGACGGGCAGGCCGACGCGCGCGGCGACGTCTACGGGGCGGGGCTCGTCCTGCACGAGCTGATCACCGGCGCGCGCGTGTTCGCCGGGATCGAGCGCGACTCGGTCCTGCGGGCGATCCGCGAGGTGGGCCCGGGCGCGCCGCGGGCGCTGCGGCCGGAGCTGCCGAGGGACCTGGAGACGATCGTCCTCAAGGCCACGGCGCGCGACCCGCGCGACCGCTACGCCTCGGCCGACGCCCTGGCCGACGACCTGGAGCGCTGGCTCGAGGACCGCCCGATCGCCGCCCGGCGCGCCGGCCCGCTCGAGCGCGGCTGGCGCTGGTGCCGGCGCAACCGCGCCCTGGCCACGCTCTCCGCCGTGGCCGCCGCGTCGGTGGTCGTGGCCGCGGCCACCGGCTGGGCAGGCTACGTGGCCACGACCGGGGCGCTGGGCCGCGAGTCGCAGCGGCGCGCCGAGGCCGAGGCGGCGACGCGCCGCGCCGAGGACAACGAGCGCCTGTCGCTCGGCGCGCTCGAGGGGATCTTCGACGCCCTGGCCGGCCACGAGCGCCTCGGCCCGCGCGGGCCGTCGTTCACCGACGACCAGGAGGACGAGGCCCGCCTCCTGCAGACCGTGCTGTCGTTCTACGACAGCTTCGCCGCGCGCAACCAGACCGACCCGCGCCTGCAGCTCGAGGCGGCGCGCTCCTACCGGCGCGTGGGCCTGCTCCGCGCGCGCCTGGGCGAGGCCGGCGAGGCGGCGGCCGCCTACGCGCGCGCGCTCGAGCGCCTCGAGCGCCTGCTCGAGGGGCGCCCCGGCGACGCGCTCTACGCGCAGGAGCTGGCGATCACGCTCCTCGACGCGTCGCTGGTCGTGCCCGAG
>JAHBXY010000291.1 GCA_019636275.1 Planctomycetota bacterium
TCGACGAGCAGCCCGCGGGCCGCGGGCGCCGCCGCCTCCTCGAGCAGGCGGTCGAGCAGGTAGGCCACCTCGTCGGGCGCCGCGCGCCGGCCCTCGAGGCGCTCGAGGTCGCCGAGGAGGCGCGGCAGCGCCCCCTCCTGGTCCTGCGCCCGCCGCACGTACGTGCGGCGCACCTCGCCCTGCTGCCCCGCCGCCGGGCCGGCGAGCAGGGCCAGGAGCAGCGCCGCCCGGGCGGGTCGCCGGCGCACTACACGGCCCCCTCGGCGCGCAGGCGCTCGAAGTAGGGGTCGGTGACGCTCGGGTCGATCAGGTCGGAGACCGCCGCGGGGAACAGCCGCCGCATGTAGCGGTGCAGCGAGATGTTCGTCGGCCCGAAGCGGTTCGAGTACATGAAGTGCTCGAGGTCGAAGCCCATGGCGCCGGCGGTCTGGTAGCGGCGGCGCACGTCGCGCTGCAGGGCCTTGTCGACGATCCCGCACACGGCGGCCGGCACGCGCGGCGCGACCTCGGCCAGCGGGCGCACCTCGCGGCTGACGACGCTCTCGAGGGTCACGATCGTGTCCTGGCCCTCGAACAGCGGCTCGCCGGTGAGGAGCTCGTATAGGATGATCCCGGCCGAGAACACGTCGGACCGGCGGTCGGTGGCCTTGAACTGCGCCTGCTCGGGCGACATGTAGCGCGCCTTGCCGAGGAGGATCTCGCCCTCCTGGTCGCGCATGAGGTGGCGCGCCTTGGCGATGCCGAAGTCGGTCAGCTTGACCACGCCGCCGTAGGTGAGCAGCACGTTGCCCGGGCTCACGTCGCGGTGGACGATCCCCAGCAGGTTGCCGTCGTCGTCGACCTTGGTGTGGGCGTACTCGAGCGCGCGGCACACCCGGGCCAGGATGAACACGCACAGCTCGAGCGGCAGCGGCCGGCCGATCGCCTGGTGGCGGAGGACGAAGTCCTCGAGGGTCACGCCGTCGATGAACTCGAGCGACATGTAGTAGCCGCCGTCGAGCGCGCCGAGCTGGTAGATCTGCACGATGTTCTCGTGCACGAGGTCGGCGACGAGCTTCGCCTCGCCGATGAACATGTCCACGAACTCGCGGTCGGCGGTCAGGTCGCCCAGGATGACCTTGAGCGCCACGCGCTTCTCGAAGCCCTCGGCGCCCAGCTGGACGGCCTGGTAGACGATCCCCATGCCGCCGCGGGCGATCTCCCGCACGATGCGGAAGCGGTTCTCGTCCGTGATCCACTGCGAGGGCTCGACCACCGCGCTCCCCTGCCCGGGCGGCCCGGGTCGGGCGACCGGGGCGCCGCGGATTGTAGCGCCGGGGCCGCCGACGCGGTTGCTCGGCCTGCGCGTTCGACTTAGACTCGCGGCGGCGCCCCGCACGGAGGTTCTCATGCCCAGGTCGACTGCGTGGTGGATCCCGGCGCTCCTGTGCGCGATGGCGCTGGCGCCGGCGCGCGACGCCGCCGCCGCGCCGGTGGGGACGGTCGAGCTGCGCGACGGCCGCAAGTGGGAGGGCGTCGAGTACGAGATCAAGGGGGACCGCCTCCACGTCAAGTTCCCCAACAACCGCGGCGCGATCGACGTCCCCATGGCGGACGTCAAGACCATGCGCGCCGACCCCACCGCCGGCCGCCCGGGCGGCGAGGAGGGCGAGGACGAGGGCGGCGGCGACGCGCAGCAGTCCAGCGTCGACTGGGAGGGCCGCTTCCGGCTCGAGCCGCCCCCGGGCTGGGTGGCGGCGGCGCCCGGCTCGCCGCTCATGCGCGCGCAGGTGCGCCACGGCGAGCGCAACGCCGGCCTGGCCGTGTTCATCCGCCAGGTGAGCGGGCCCGGCTGGACGCCCGAGGCCGGGGCCGTGCGGCAGGTGCCGCGCGAGGTGACCGAGGAGGTCGGCCAGGACCTCGCCGCCCGCTACGCGCGCGTGCAGGGGACGCGCGTGGACGTCGGGACCCTGTTCGAGGCGCCGGTGCTGCGCGTCGAGGGGCAGGTGCAGGAGCACGGCGACACGCTCATGAAGAAGCTGGTCGAGCTGCGCTTCCGCCGCCTGGGGCTGGACTACTCGCTGGCCTACACGGTCGCGCCGCCCGACGAGGGCGCCCTGGCGGGCGAGCTGCCGCGGCTGCTCGAGGCGTTCAGCTTCCTGCCCGTCGTCGTCCACACCGACGCCGAGTACTGGGACTACGGCCGCGGCTTCTGGATCAGCCGCGCCAGCGCCGAGTGGCAGCTCCAGGCGGCGCCGTTCGACGAGGAGCAGCCCGCGCGGCTGCTGATCGACGGCGGCCGCGCCGAGCTCGGCGTGCAGCTCCATCCGGGCACCGACGCCGAGGGCGTCCTGCGCGGGATCATGAACAAGCGCAAGGAGCAGTCGCGCTACTTCGAGGCGTCGCGCGTGGAGAGCGCCGACCACCACGGCAGCACGGTGCGGCGCTTCCAGTTCGAGGACTTCAACCCGGGCGGGCGCAAGAAGCTGCTCTTCCGCGGCTTCGCCGCCGCGCTCGGCGGCAAGGTCGTCGTGTTCACGGGCGTGCACCCGCTGTCCGACGACGACGCGCGCAAGCTCGACGGCGAGCTGGCGGCCATGCTCGACGGCGTGCGCCTGTGGGACGCCGAGCGCATCCGCCGGCAGCTCGCCGACGCGCAGAACGCGATCGCGCTTATCTCCCAGGGGATGACCGCCAGCGCGGCGAAGCGGCACGACGAGGCCCTGCAGCGCTTCGACCAGGCCCTGCAGCTCTGCCCGAGCTACGCGCGCGCCGTGTACCTGCGGGCGCTGGTCAAGCGCGACATGAACGACTTCAAGGGCTTCCGCGAGGACATCGAGCGCGCGGCGGCGCTCGACCCGAACGGGAACTACGACGCGGCGCTGGCGGCCAGCTACGTCAAGGAGGCGGAGCTCGCGGAGCGGGCGAAGAACTATCCGGAGGCGCTGAAGCTGCGCGTGCGGGTCTACCGCAGCGAGCGCACCGACGCGAACCTGCGCGCGCTGACCACCTGCGCCAACTTCATCTGGAACGAGGCCAAGAAGGACATGCGGCAGATCGAGCGGCACATCCGCACGCTCGAGACCGAGCTCCGGCCCGTGATCCAGGACCCCGGCGTGAGCAACTACCTCGCGGGCGTCTACCGCGACGCCGCGCAGGGCTTCCAGCGCGAGAGCAACTTCCGCAAGGCGAAGCAGTGGGCCAACCGGGCCAAGGCCGTGGCGGTCGACCCGCGCATCAAGCAGGAGGCGGAGCGGCTCGTCGACCAGATCCAGCAGGCCGAGGACCGGGCGCGCGGGCGATGAAGCGGCCAGCGTGTGGCGCTGGAGGGGACCTCGTCGGCCTCGTCCTCCTCGGAGCCCGGCCGTGACCCTCCTGTGCATGGACCCCGGCGCGACCTCGGCCAAGCGCGTGGCGCGCGCGGGCGCTGGGTCGGCGCGGCCGCTCGTCGACGCCGCGTC
>JAHBXY010000292.1 GCA_019636275.1 Planctomycetota bacterium
CCGCCGAAGCTGATCTGCAGGCCGCCCCAGGCCGCCCAGCCGCGCCGCGGCACGCCCCAGTCGTCCTGGCGGCCGTGCTCGACGCCCGCCTCGAGGGCCACGTCGAGGTCGGGGCGCGCGACGACGAGCACGCCCACCTGCCCGCCGACCTGCAGCCGCGGCATCTCGCCCAGGAGCGGCTCGAGTGGCGACGCGGCCAGGTGCCAGCGCGCGTGCGCGGCGCCGTGGACGCGGCCCCAGCGGGCGGCGACGCGCCCGCCGACCGACCAGCCGTCGCGGTCGGCGAAGTCCTGCGTCGTGGTCGAGCCGACGGTGTGGCGCACCTCGACGGCGGCCAGGGCGTGACGCTCGCGCGCCCACGTGCGCGCGACCTGGAGCTCCACCGTGCGGGCGGTGCGCCAGGGGACGCGCAGGAGCGACACGTCGTCGAACGGGTCCGCCTCGGCGAGCACCGAGTAGACCGGGTCGAGGTGGATCCAGTCCCAGGCCTCGCGGTAGCGCAGCCACACCTCGGTGCGCGTGCCCACGAGGCACGTGTGCTGGAGGAGCCGGAACGAGGCCGTCCCGTGCGCGCCGACGGCGCCCTGCGAGAGCGCGGCCGTGACGCCCAGGTCGGTCCGGCGCGCCACGCGCGCGAGCCCCGACGGCAGGGGCTCGGCGTCGCCCGGGCGGGCGGCAGCGGCGAAAGCGTCGACGTAGGCGCCGAAGGCGACCTCGAACACCTCGTGCGGGCGCAGGCGCAGGGTCAGGTCGCCGCCGGTCGAGGCGGCCCACACGTCGACGCCGCCCCGCGACGCGTGGCGCCACGCGCCGCGCGCCTCGCCGCGGTCCGAGCGCCCGTCGAGCCAGCCGGCGCCCAGGGCCAGGTGCAGGCCGCCCTCGAGCCGCAGCCAGCGGGTCGGGTCGCCGGCGAAGCGCGGCGCCACGCCCACGTGCAGGCCCCAGTCGTCGCCCACGACGCCGCCGCCCACGTGCAGGGCGCGCCAGCGGGCGCTCGCGAAGCCCAGGTCCTGCCCCCCGCGCGGGCCGGCCAGCGTGCGGGCGTGGGCCAGGTCGAGGCGCAGGTGCTCCGTGAGGTCGAGGTGCCCCTGGAACGACCCGCCGGCGCGGGGGCCACCGTCCTCCTCGACGTCGGCGTGCCAGCCCGTCAGCCGCACCTGCCCGCGCGGACCGTGGTCGGCGCGCGCCGCGTCGCTCGCCGCGAGCGCGACGATGCAGGTGGCCAGGTGCCTCGCCCTCACGGGGCCCGCGTCCTTCTCCCTCCCCCTTCTTTCGTGCGGGCGACCCGCCAGGCATGGCGCGGCCCCTCCCCCGGTGTGGGCCGGGGTGAATGGGACGCGCGCGCTCCGCGGGAGACCCGGCGGCGAGACGAGCTCACCACCTGACGGGACGATGGCAGCTCACGCGCGGGACATCAAGGGAACGACCCGAACAGGCCCCGGACGCGCCGCGTCAGGTCGTCGGCGGGTCGACCCAGCCGCGCACGACGTCGGGCATGCGCGTGATGCGGCCCGTGGCCCGGTTCAGGCAGGCGTGCTTCGTGAACCCCTTGCAGAGGAGGACGTCGTCGCCCTCGCGCTCGAGGCGGTACTCGAAGGTCAGCGTCGCGTGGCCGAGGTCCTGCACGCGCGTGCAGATCCGCAGCACGTCGTCGTAGCGGGCGGACGCGAGGTACTTCGCGCCGACCTCGGTCACGGGCAGCATGAGCCCGTCCTGCTCCATGGCCCGGTAGAGCCCGCCTCGGGCGCGGACGAACTCCGTGCGGCCGATCTCGAAGAAGCGCAGGTAGTTGGCGTAGTAGACGATCCCCATGGCGTCCGTGTCGCCATAGATCACGCGGTGCCGGTGGACGACCCAGCCGTCGGCCTCGCTCACGGCCACCTCCGGCCGCGAGAGATACCACGCCTCACCGGCCGACGGGGCGGCCGCGGACGACGCGGACCAGGCGCCCCGTGTCGAGGTCGACGAGCGCGGCGCACGGGGTGAGTCGGTAGTGCTCGTCGTGGACGTCGGTGACGATCAGCAGGCGGTCCTCGATGACGGCGATCGGCAGCCAGGAGAGCTGCCCGGGCTTCGCGCAGGCGCTCAGCGGCTCGAGGGCCCAGTCGAGCGCTCCGTCCGGCAGGGCGTCGATGGCGTCGACCGCGGCGGCCGCGGCGGCGTATCTCACTTTGTCAGGCACGTTCATCAGCGCCCGCACCTCCTCGTCGGTCGGCAGCGAGCCGCGGTAAACCCCGCGCTGCGGGCCGAACACGGCCCCCAGCGCGCGCAGGGTGAGGTTGTTCGGCAGGTTCCACAGCTCGCCCGTGCCGTCTCGCACGCAGCCGCCGCTCTCGATCGGACAGCGGACGACAGGGTCGAGCGGCGGCGGGCCGAGCATGAGCCCGAACGTGCGGATCGAGGCCGTGCCGGTCAGGTAGCCGATGACGGCGTTTCCCACGGCCAGCGGCGGCAGGACCGCCGGCGACAGGGCCAGGGTGAGCGCGACGGCCCGCCGGCGCCGCGCCAGGGCGAACGGCAGGGCGCCGAGCAGCGCGCAGGGCAGGGCCAGGAACGCGGAGAAGGCGACGAGGAACCAGGCGAGCAGGTTGGCCGCGACCGCCAGTGCCACAGAGCCGCCGCGTCGCGCTTGTGCCGTCGGCTTCGCCGCCGCGACCACCTGCCGCCCGGCCTGCGCGCAGCCGAGCGTCGAGCAGCCGCCCAGCTCGCGCAGGCAGCCCGCGTGGAAGGGCGTGTCGCAGGCCGCGCAGCGCCGTGAAGCCGCGAGGTCGAGCGGGCCGTGGCACAGGGGGCAGCGCAGGGCTTCGCAGGTGCGCTCCATCCCGAAGAGCGTGGCAGGCTCAGCGCGCCGCGTCCAGGCGAACCATGAGGTCGATGATCCGCCGGCGGCGCGCGTCGTCGCCGCCGAAGGTCGGGTCTTTACGGCGCAGCCCGTCGAGGAGGGCGCGCGCCTGGCCGGGCTCGCGCAGCTCGGCGTAGGCCTCGGCCGCGCCGATCGCCGCCTCCCACCAGGCCGGTGGCCGCTGCGCCTCGAGGCCGCGCAGGAGCGCGTGGTAGCCGTCGAGCGCCTCGCGCGGGCGGCCGCGGGCGCGCAGGAGGGCGCAGCGCTCGAGGCGCACGTCGGCGCGGGTCGCGTCGAGGCCCTCGAGGTGGCCGTCGGCGTCGTCGAGGGCGCCGCGCGCGCGCGCCAGGGCCGCGCGGCCCAGCCGGGCCGCCACGACCTGCTCGGGGTCGCGGCCGAGGGCCACGACGCGGGCGAAGCAGCGGTCGGCGTCGTCGTGGGCGCCGAGGGCCAGGAGGAGCTCGCCCACGCCGAGCCAGGGCGTGTCGGCCTCGCCCTCGGGCGCGCCGCGCGCCCAGGCGGCCAGGAGCTCGACCAGGCGCGCGCGCTCGTCCGGGG
>JAHBXY010000293.1 GCA_019636275.1 Planctomycetota bacterium
GCCGGCCCGCGCCGGGTCATCGTGGGGCGCCTGCCGGCTGGGGCTGGGGCTGCGCGGGCGGCGCGGGGCGCGCCGGCGCCTCGGGGGCCTTCGGCGTCCAGGCGCGGAGCGCCTCGCGGTAGGTCTCGTCGTCGGGCACGAGCGTGCTCGCCGCGCGGTAGGCGGCCGCCGCCGCGTCGTCCTCGAGCATCGCCGCGCAGGCGCGCCCGATGCGGAAGTGGACCTCGGCCTTGCGCCGCTTGAGCTCGCCCAGGCTCTTGCTCACGGCCTGGATCACCTGGCCCTCGGCCATCGTGTCGGGCGCCTCGGCCATGAGGTCGCGCGTGACGCCGCGCAGGTCCGCCTCCTGCCGCTCGATCGCCGCCAGCGCGTCACCGAACGCGCGCCGCGCCGCCACGAGCGCCTCCCGGCGCCCCTCGACCGTCGGCGCGCCGCCCGCCTCGACGGCGGACATCGCCACGCCCAGGTGCGTGTCGCCGAGCGCCACCAGCGCCTCGAGGAACTGCGGGTCGTACTGCAGCGCCTGCGTGAAGCGCACCGTGGCGCGCTCGAAGCGGCCCTCGCGCTGGGCGATGATCCCCAGGTGGAAGCTGGCGTACTTCCGCGCCGAGTCCGGGTTGCTCTTCGAGTCGTACTCGGCGCGGTCGATGATCAGGCCGAGCTGGCCCTCGGCCTCGCGCGACCGCCCCAGCTCCTCGTAGAGCAGCACCGCGCGGGTCATGCGCGCGCCCGAGAGCGAGGCGTCGAGGTCCAGCGCCTGGCGCAGGAGCTCCTGCGCGCGGTCGAGCTTGCGCTGCCGCTCGTCGGCCGAGGGCGCCGGGACCGCCTCGGCGGGCCCGCGCGCCGCGCGCGGCAGCGTCGAGCCGATCAGCCGGTTGGCCTCCTCCCACAGGGCCTGGGCGCGCTCGGCCTCCTCGGCCGTCGTCAGCCCGACGCCGGGCAGCCGCGTGCGGAGCGAGGTCCGGGTCAGCTCGTCGCCGCGCTCGCGCCAGAACTGGTTCCAGCGGGCGACGGCCCGGTCACGGTCCTCGGGGCTGCCCTGGGCGCGGTAGCCGAAGTGCTCGCCCGTGTACTCCGTGAGCTTCTGGATCGCCACGGCGCGCAGCTCGGGGTCGGACAGGCGCAGGGCCTCGATGAGGATCGGCACGCCGGCGAGGATCCCCGCGTCGCCCAGGGCGAACGCCGCCGCCAGGCGCAAGGGCCCGTCGGGCAGCTTGAGCACGTCGGCCAGCTCCTCGTAGCGGCGCAGCGCCGCGAGCTGGCTCACGCAGTAGGCGCGCACGCGCGGCGTCTCGTCCGTCTTGATCATGTGCAGGAGGAGCGGGCCCACGTGGTCGGGCACCTCCATGACGACCGAGCGCAGCGCCGACTCGCGCTCGCTGGCCTCGGGCGAGATCAGGCGCTCGCCCAGGCGCGGGAGCGCCTCCTCCGCCTTCGACGGGAGCACCTTGCGCAGCGCCTCGAGGCGGTCGAGGTCGGCGAGGATCGGGCGCATGGCCTCGGGCTGCCGCTGCGCGACCGTCTCCAGGTAGGCGCGCGAGAAGCCGCCCAGGGCCAGGAGCTCGCGGCGCGCCTCGAGCTTCTCCACGTCGGTGCCGTGCGCGAGCTCGCGCACGCGCCGATCGATCGTCTCGTTGAGCCGGCGGGCGTGCTCGTCCATGCCGGCGACCTCGCCCGCGTCGGCGCGGCCGTCGCGCCAGCGGATCACGGCCACGGCCGTGCGCGGCACGCGCACCTCGCCGCGGTCGCCCAGGCCCACGATCACCTCGGTGCCGTCGGGCGACACGCGCACGTCGCCGCGGACGATCCGCCCGTCGCGCAGGTGCAGCTCGTCCTGCACGACGGCCGGGCGGACGACCCCCTCGGCCGTCTCGATGCGCAGGACGTCCTGGCGCGAGACGATCGTCCCGCCCTTGTCCCGCACCTCGATGTAGATCTTGTCCCCCTGCTCGATCACCCGGCCGGTGAGGACGCGGCCGTCGCGCAGGACGACCGTGTCGGCGCGGGCCGGGCCGCCGAGGGCGAGCAGCAGCGCCGCCGAGCAGGCGAGCGCGGGGATCGGGCGCGGGCGTGTCATGGAGCCTCCCCCTGGGCGAGAGAGCGTACCCGACCGCGCGCAGGACGGGCGGTCGGGGGCGAGCCGATCCTCGGCCGCCGCGGTCATGGGACGGTCATGGAGATCATACGGCGGGCGCCCGCAGGCTTGCACGCCCGGCCGGGGCCGGCGGTTCCGTCGCGCGCGCCTCAACCTCGCTCTCGCCACAGGACGAGGGCGCCGACGAGGCCCAGGACCGCGACGGGCGCGTAGGCCGCCGCCAGGGCGGGCAGGGCGCCGCGCACGCCGAGCTGGTGGCAGGCCGACTGGAGGACGAACGACCCGCCGACGACCGCGGCGCAGAGCAGCGTCCGCGAGGGGCCGCCGCCGGCGCCGCCCAGGAGCAGCGGGACGGTCACCAGGAGCAGGCCGATCGCGGCGAGCGGGCGCGCGACGACCTCGTGGAGCTGCACGGCCAGGTGCTTGAACCCGGGCGTGCGCCGGAGCTGGCGGCGCAGCTCGGTCGACGAGCGGTAGGCGGGGAGGTCGTCGATCGCCGCCTCGACGTCCTCCTGCCGGATCGTCGTCGTGAGCGTGGCGCCCGGCGGCAGGAGCGTGCTCTCGGCCCCCAGCCCGTCCGGGTCGGCCGCGCGGACGAGCTCGAGCCCGCCCTTCTCGAGGCGCCACGTGCCGGGGCGGCCGGGCTCGGGGCGCAGGGCCGGCGCGAGGAGCACGCGGCGCTCGGCGCCGTGCTCGTCGAGCCACACGTAGCGGACCTTCTCCAGCGTGTCGGTGCGCGTGTGCAGGACGCCCGTGACGAGGACCCCGTCGCTGGTGTCGGGCACGGGGCGCGGGAAGCGCATTTCCTTGCGCCGCTGCACCAGCCGCTCCTGCCCCTCGCCCGTGCGCGGCAGGACGTGCTCGCGGTCGACCCACACGACGAGCGCCAGCGCCGCCCCGCCGACGAGGAACGGCAGCGCGATGCGCCGCGGGCTGACGCCGATCGAGCCCAGGGCCAGGAGCTCCTGGTTGGCGCGCATGGACCCGATCACCCACGCGGCGGCGAGCACCCCCAGCAGGGGGCCGATGACGAAGAACAGCTCCGGCAGGAGCGCCGCGTAGCGCGCCAGGACGCTGGCCAGGAACGAGCTGCCCTCGCGCTTGAAGTCCTCGACGTGCGTGGCGAAGTCGACGACGGTGGTGACGATCAGGATCGCGCTGGCGAAGGCCAGGTAGGCGCGCGCGAACTGCCCGATCACCCAGCGGTCGAGCACCGGCAGGAGCCCCGCCGACCGGCGGCGCGCCGGGGCCGGGCGCGCCGGCGCAGC
>JAHBXY010000294.1 GCA_019636275.1 Planctomycetota bacterium
GCGCCGGCGCTCGCCGCCGACCAGGCTGGGGCGGCGGCGCGGCGGCTGTGGGCGCTGGAGCTCGGGCCGGGCGTGACGCTCGTCCTGAGCGACGGTCGCAGGCCGGACGAACACGACGTGCAGGCGCTGCGCGCGGCCGCGGGGCCGCTCCTGGGCGCGCTCGAGGACCGCGGGCTCCTGCCGGGGCCGAACGACGAAGGAGTGGACGATGAAGACGCTGACGCTGCTCGATGAGGCGGAGTGGAGGGGCTGCCGCCCCGTGACCGACGAGCCGGGCGTGGGCGCGCTGTCCACGCCGCGGGGCAACCTGCCGCTCCGGCTGCTCGACGTGCACGCGCGCGTCACGGGCCTGTTCGTCGAGACGACGGTGCGGCAGACCTTCGTCAACACGCTGGGCGTGCCGCTCGAGGCCACCTACATCTTCCCGCTCCCCGACCGCGCCGCGGCCACGCGCTTCCGCCTGGAGGTGGGCGAGCGCATCGTCGAGGGCGAGCTGCAGGAGCGCGGCCAGGCCCGCGCCACCTACGACCAGGCCCTGCGGACCGGCCACCGGGCCGCGATCGCCGAGGAGGAGCGGCCGGGCGTGTTCACGATGCGCGTCGGCAACCTGATGCCCGGCGACGAGGCCACGGTCTGGCTCACGCTCACGGGCCCCGTGCCCTTCGCCGACGGCGAGGCGACCTTCCAGTTCCCGCTCGTCGTCGCCCCGCGCTACATCCCCGGCGCCGCGCTGGGCGGCGAGCAGGCGGGCGACGGCGTGGCGCACGACACCGACGCCGTGCCCGACGCGTCGCGGATCTCGCCGCCGGTCCTCCTGCCCGGCTTCCCGAGCCCGGTGCGCCTGTCGATCACGGTCGACCTCGACCCCGCCGGCCAGGCGCTCGGCCGCGTGCGCTCGAGCCTGCACGCGGTGTCGACCCTCCCGGCGGGCGACGGCCAGGTGCAGGTGCGGCTGCACCCCGGCGAGCGCCTCGACCGCGACTTCGTCCTCCGCTACGCGCTCGGCGGCGCCGACCT
The DNA here is from genome assembly GCA_019636275.1 of Planctomycetota bacterium. Taxonomy (GTDB): domain Bacteria; phylum Planctomycetota; class J058; order J058; family J058; genus JAMLIC01. The sequence goes on from JAHBXY010000294.1 coordinate 1,018, forward strand.
GCGCCCGTCGCTCGTCCTGGCGCCGGACGAGGGCGACGCGGCCACCGGCACCTTCTGCCTGACGATCGTCCCGCCGGCCGCGGCGGCGCGCGCGCGCCGGCCGAAGGACGTGGTCCTCCTCCTCGACCGCTCGGGGAGCATGGAGGGCTGGAAGATGGTCGCCGCCCGCCGGGCGACGGCGCGGCTCGTCGACTCGCTCGGCCCGCAGGACCGCTTCGCCGTGTACGCCTTCGACGACCAGCTCGGGGCGCCCGCGTCCCTCGGCGTCGACCTCGCGCTCGCGAGCGACCGCAACCGCTACCGCGCCGTCGAGTGGCTGGCGCAGCTCGAGGCGCGCGGCGGCACCGAGCTGGCGCACCCGCTGCGCAAGGCGGCCCGGGCGCTCCTCGGCGCGGCGGCCACGGCCGAGGCGCGCGACCGCGTCGTCGTGCTGGTCACCGACGGGCAGGTGGGCAACGAGGACCAGCTCCTGCGCACGCTGGGCGACGACCTGGCCCGCCTGCGCGTGTTCACGCTCGGGATCGACCAGGCGGTCAACGCCGCCTTCCTGCGCCGCCTGGCGGCGCTCGGCGGCGGCGCCTGCGAGCTGGTCGAGAGCGAGGACCGCCTCGACGAGGTGATGGACAAGGTCCACGCCCGCATCGACGCGCCCGTGCTCTCCGACCTGCGCCTCGAGGCCGCGGGCGGGCTCGAGGTCCTGGCCGACTCGGTCGTCCCCGCGCGCCTCCCCGACCTGTTCGCCGGCGCGCCGGTGACGATCCTCGGCCGCTGCCGCGGCCGCGCCGGGACGCTCACGGTGCGCGGCGTCGACCAGGCCGGGCTGCGCTTCGAGCAGACGCTCGCGGCGGCCCCCGCCGCCCAGGCCGGCGCCCTCGCGGCGGCCTGGGCCCGCGGGCAGGTCCGCCAGCTCGAGGACCGCTACCTCGTGGCCCCGGGCCACGAGCGCGCGGCGCTCGAGCGGCGGCTGATCGAGGTGTCGCTGCGCTGGCGCGTGCTCTGCCGCTTCACCGCCTTCGTGGCCGTCGACCGCGCCGAGGTCGTCAACCAGGGCGGCGGCGTCCACCGCGTGACCCAGGCGGTCGAGCAGCCGGCGGGCTGGGGGCAGGAGGAGAGGGCGAAGGCGGAGGAGGGCACCGGCGCGTTCCTGCGCTCGGCGCTCCGGCGCTCGTCGGCCCCCGCCGCGCCGGCGCCGCGCCTGCGCCCCGACCCCTTCGGGCCCGGAGGCGCGCCGGCGGGCGCGCCGGCCTTCGGGGCGCCTGCCGGGGCCGCCCCGGCGCCCGACCCGTTCGCGGCGTCCTACGTGGACGCCTTCGCCGCCGGCGCGAGCGACCCGTTCGCCGGCGGTGGCGACCCGTTCGACGGCGGTGGCGACCCGTTCGGGCCCGCGGGCGCGACGTACGAGTGTGACATGGTCGCGCCCGGCGACCCGTTCGGGCCGCACGACCCCCCGTCCGGTGAGGGCGACATCCTCGAGTGCGCCGACGAGGCGGACGACGCCGACCTGAGGCTCGGTCAGGCGGCCCAGCCGTCCTGGCAGCCGGCGCCCGCGCCGTCCGCCGGCGATCCGTTCGGCGACCCGTTCGCGCCGCCGCCGCCGCGCGCCCAGCTGGGGGCCCCGATCCCGCTCCAGTCCATGCGGCAGGCGTCCGCGCCGACGCCGGGCGCGGACCTGCCGTTCGACGGCTACCGCCGGCGGGCCGAGGACCTCGTGACGCTCCTGGCGGGGCAGATCTCGTCGAACCTCGAGCGCCAGCGCGAGCTGGGCCGGCTCGTCGTCCTGCTGCGCCGGCTGCTCGAGGACCTGCGCTCGGTCGGCGCGCCGTCGCACCTCGTGCGCCCGCTCGACGACCTCGCCCGCGAGCTCGAGGTGCTCCAGCGCCACGCCGCCGGGCAGCTCGACGACCGCGAGCTCGAGCGCCTGTGGGAGCGGGCGGGCGAGGTGCTGCGCGCCTACGTCCGCGGGGGCGGCGCGGCGCCGCCGCCGCCGCCGGCGACAGGCGGGGGCCAACGCGCCTTCTGGAAGTGAGCGCGCTCACCGCTTGATCTGGGAGCGAGGGCGACAGGTGCCTCACTGCGGATCGGAGCTCGGGCCGCGCTCCATGACGTGGACATCATGACAAGCGACGGCCGCTGTGAGCGAACCGGGTCGGCGGCGGCGGGGTGCAGGAGCGACGGGCGTGACGGACGAGCGACACGACGACCTCCCGGCGGCGGCGCGCGCGGACGACCTGCGGCGCCTGCTGCGCGACGGGGCGGTCCCCCGG
>JAHBXY010000295.1 GCA_019636275.1 Planctomycetota bacterium
CCCCGGCCGCCCGCGCCGGCCCGCTGGCGCTCGAGCTCGGCCCGTGGGCGGCGAGCGACCCCGGGGACGACCCGGAGGCGGAGGGGCCGCGTCCGCGGGAACAGGGCGACCTGCCCGAACCGCTCGCCCTGGACCGAGGTTGCGGGGCCTTCGAGGCCGTGTGGCACGCCGACGGCTCCGAGGACTCCGTCCTGATCGGTGCGCTGCAGCGCGCGTTCGAGGCCCTCGCGAGGAGCCAGTCGGCGACGGGCGGGTGGACCGGCACGGACGAGGCCGGCCCCGGGACCGTCACCGCCCTGATCGTCCGCGGGCTGACGCTCTTCGACGTGACCCACCGCTCCAGCGCGCGCGGCGAGGCGCTCCGGGCGGTGGCGGTCCGGGCGGTGGAGCGGCTCTACGAGGACCCGCGTCTCTCGGCCGAGATGGTGGCGCTGTCGGCGCTCTACGAGGCGACCGAGGACCGAGCGCTCCTCGGGGTCGTCGCATGCACCGTCGGCGGCCGGAGGTGGCTCGCCGTGGACGATCGGTGGGCGGCAGCGCTCGTCCTGGGCGGCTCCCGGCCGGCGCTGGAGGAGGCGAGCCGGACGATCGACGCGCGCCTCGACGGTCCGGTCGGCGTCGCGCAGGCGCTGGACCTCGCGGCCGCGCTCGAGCTCGTCTCGCCGACGCCCGAACAGGAGGCGCGGCTCTGGGCGCTCGCGGCCAGGCTGGTCGACACCCAGGAGGAGGACGGCACGTGGAGCCGCGTGGCCCCCGACCGGGCCGGCGATCGGCCTTGCGACCCGACGCTCGCCACGGCCCTGAACGCCCTGCTCCTGGGGCACGTCCTCTCCGGCGGCGGGTGCGAGGACACGCTCCGACCGCGGCGATGCGACGTCGTCGCCTGTCGCCTCGCGCGCGCCCGGCGCTGGGGCCATCCTGGTCGCGTGACCGGAGCTGGCGCCGAGGCCGCGATCGACGCGCTCCGCGCGGAGGGCTACCGCCACGCGTTCGAGTGGCGGGACGGGCCGGGGGCGAGCCATCCGCCGCACACCCACGCGGGCGACACGGCGCACGTCGTGCTCGAGGGCGAGCTCGCGGTCACGGTCGACGGCGTCGTGCGGGTGCACGGTCCCGGCGCCCGCTTCGACGTCCCGGCCGGCCAGGTGCACGCCGCGCGCGCCGGACCGGACGGCTGCCGTTACGTGGTCGGGGAGCGCGAGCCCCGTTGACCTGCTCCGGCCCCGGCGCTTCCAATGGCCTGGGGGAAGGTCACCATGCGCACTCGCCTCGGCCTCTTCAGCCTCGCGTCGCTCGCCCTCGTCGTCGCGCTCGCGCCCGCCGCGCGCGTCCTCGCCTGCTGCCCGGCGTTCCCGCCCGGGCCGGACACGCGGGTCAAGATCGCGGAGCAGGAGCTCCTGGTCGCCTGGAGCGCGGCCACGAAGACCGAGCACTTCGTGCGGCGGGCGAGCTTCGCCTCGGAGGAGGCAGGCTTCGGGTTCCTCGTCCCGACGCCGACCGAGCCGCAGCTCGCGGAGGTCGGCGCCGGGGTGTTCGACCGGCTGCGCGAGGAGATCCGGCCGCGGGTCGTGCGCAAGACCCGCAACCGGTACGTCCCCGGCTCGCTCATCCTCATGCCCCTGACGGCAGGGCGGAAGAGCGCCAGGCCGCTCGGCATGGCCGAGTTCGCGGACGCCACGCCCGCGGCGGCCGTCGACGTGCTGCAGCAGACGCGCGTCGCCGGCTACGACGCGGCGGTCCTGCGCGCCGACGACGCCGCCGCGCTGGCGCGCTGGCTCGAGGACAACGGCTACGACGCGCGGCCGGAGCTGCGCGCGTGGGTCGAGCCCTACGTGCAGGCGAAGTGGATCGTGACCGCGTTCAAGTTCGCGGGCGAGAAGGGGCGCGTCGGGACGGGGTCGTTGCGCATGAGCTTCCAGACCGACCGGCCGCTGTTCCCCTACCGGACGCCGACCGACCAGCGCGGCGGCGGCAACACCCTGCGCGTGTTCTACGTCGGCGACGGGCGCGCGTCGGGCGGCCTGGGCGAGGGCGGCGCGAAGCCCTGGGCGGGCCAGGTGAAGTACGCGACGAACGCGCCGCAGCGGCCGCTGGCCGACCTCCTCGGCGACGCCGTCCCGACGGCCGACCTCGCGGCCGACGCCTGGCTGACCGCGTTCGAGGACGAGACCTGGCCCGGCGGCGAGGAGGACCTCTGGTTCTCGACCGACCCGAAGGGCGCGGAGCTGATCCCGACGATCGTCGTGTGGGACGACGTCGACGTGATGATCCCGGTCGAGCCGTTCGGCGTGCTCGGCGTGGTCGGGGTGCTCCTCTTCGTCCACCGGCGGCGCCGCGCGAAGGCGTGAGCCCCGGCGGGGGCGACCTGCGGCCACGACCGGCGTGAGCGGCGCCGGGAACTCGCCCCGACCCGACGGCACTCTCCGCGGGACACACCGCGCGTCGATCCCGGCCCGCCCCTCCGACCGAGGCGACGGGGCCGCACGGCCCTTCTCGGCCGCGGAGCGCGGCGGGAGGTCGGCGTGCACATCGCCGAGGGGCTGCTCCCCGCACCGCACGCGGGGGCGTGGTTCGGGGTCGCCGCGCTCTGCGCGGCGGCCGGAGCGCGGCGCGCCGCGCCGGTCGACGACCCGGCCGAGCGCCGGGCGCTGCTCACGCTCGCCGGCGCCCTGACGTTCGCGGCCACGGTCCTCCCCGTCCCCGTGCCGGGCGTCGGGCTGACCTCCCACGTCTGCGCGACGCCCCTCTTCGCCCTGCTCCTCGGCGCGCGCGCGCTGGTCGTCCCCGCGGCCCTCGTGCTGGCCGTCCAGGCCGCCTTCCTCGCCCACGGGGGGCTGACGACGCTCGGGGCCAACGTCGTCACCCTGGGCGTGGTCGGGCCGGCGGTCGCCGTCGCCGCGGCGCGGGCGCTCCGACGCCTCGGGCTCGGCCCGCGCCCGGCCGCGGCGCTCGCCTGCGGCGCGGCGAGCCTGGCCGTCTACGCGGCCGCGGCGACGATCCTCGCCGCGGCCCTCCCGGGCGACCGGTCGCTCGGGGCCGACGTCGGCGCGCTGCTCGTGGCGCTCGCGCCCGTGCAGGTGCCGCTGGCGCTCGTCGAGGGGGCCCTCTCGGCGGTCGT
>JAHBXY010000296.1 GCA_019636275.1 Planctomycetota bacterium
GATCGCCTCGAGGGCCGCCGGCGCGGCGGGCGCCGCCTCGCGCAGGAGCGGGGCGTCGGCCTGCGTGATGCGCCGGGCCAGCGTCGGCGGATCGGCCGAGGCGAACGGCCGCTGGCCGGCGACGCACTCGAACAGGATCACGCCGAGCGACCACACGTCGATGCGCGCGTCGATCCGCGCGCCGGTGAGCTGCTCGGGCGCCATGTAGAGGGGGGTCCCCAGGACGTCGCCCGTGCGCGTGAGCGCGGCCGCGCGCGCCTCGTCGCGCGCCAGGCCGAAGTCGGCCACGCGCGGGCCGCCGGGCTCGAGCATGACGTTGGCGGGCTTGAGGTCGCGGTGCAGGACCTGGTGCGCGTGGGCGTGGGCCACCCCGCGCGCGAGCGTGGCCACGAGGCGCGCCGCCTCGAGCGGCGGCAGCGGCCCGCGCCGCAGGCGCGCGGCGAGCGTCTCGCCCTGGCACAGCTCCATGGCGAACCAGACGTGCGGGCCCGCCTGGCCGTGGTCCAGCACGCGGACGATCGCCGGGTGCATCAGCCGCTGCCCGACCTGCGCCTCCTGGCGGAAGCGCGCCACGAGGTCCGGCCCCGCGCGCAGCGCGTCGGGCATGACCTTGAGCGCCACCTCGGTCGGCCAGCCGTCGCGGCGCGCGCGGTAGACGACGCCGAAGTTGCCGCGGCCCAGCTCGCCCAGGAGCGTCCACGGCCCGAGCGCCTCGGGCCCGCGGCCGCGCTCCGACGGTCGCCGGCCGGCGGCCGCGCCGAAGGCGCCCGTGGGCTGGCTCTGCGCCAGGCGCGGGTCCGAGGGGCGCCGTCCGGGGTCCACGTCCCGAGGGTAGCTCAGGCCCACTCCCGGAGCACGGGCAGGACGCGCTTGACGCGCCGCTCGTAGAGCAGGGCGAACACGATGAGCCCCAGGCCGAAGCCGAGCAGCAGCCCGAACATGTGCACGCGGTCGTAGAGCTTCACGAAGTACTGCAGCCACAGGTTGAGGACCAGGGCCAGCGCGGCGGCGGCCACGAGGACCGCGCGCCGCTGCCACACGCCCAGGCCGATCACGGCGGCGCCGCCGACGAGCAGGAGCAGCGGGTAGAACCAGTCGGTGACCTTCAGCAGCGACAGGAGCGTCAGCGTGCCGAAGAACAAGAGCAGCCCCGAGACCTCGAGCAGGCGGTAGGGCGCCTTCGAGGCCGCGCGCGGGGCGAAGAGGAAGGCCAGGCCGACGAAGACGCCGGCCGCGCCGACGACGCTGGCCAGGGCGGCGAAGTCGGTCTCGTGCACGCGGCCGAGCGTGCCGAGCGCCTCGGCCAGGAGCTCGTCGCCGCGCTTGCCGCCGCAGCGCGCCAGGCACAGCACCCCCGAGCAGAAGGCCGTGGGGACGAGCGCGGGCAAGATCACGAGCACCTGCCGCGCGGCGGTCTTCGCGGCGGCCGGGACGAGGAACGCCGCCGCGATCACCAGGAAGCCGGTGCCCATGGCGACCTGCAGGTAGACGACGTCCCGATGGTGCGCGAAGGCCAGCACGGTCGGCACGAGCGCCACGAGGGGGGCCGCCGCCACGGCGGCGATGACGCGGTGGACGCCCGGGAGGGCCAGCGCCCCCACGGCCGCGACGACGAGCGCCCCGTAGGGCCAGGCCGCGGCGAAGGTCGCGTGGTCCGCGCGCCCGGCGAGGAGGGCCAGGCCGCACAGGGCGCTGGCCCACAGCCACAGCCCCGCCGCCGCGCCGTGCGGCGCCGCGACGGCCTCGCCGCGCGCGACGTGCAGGGCGGCGGCGACGAGCGCGAAGGCGGCCGCCACGGCGCCCGTGTAGAGCGCGGGGCCGAGGGCGGTGCCGCTCGAGAGGTGCTGGCCGAGGAACACGGCGGCCACCGCCGCGTGGCCGGCGGAGAGGGCCGAGAGCGGGGTCGAGCGGTTCACGACGGCAAGGCCGCAGGTGACCGCGGCGATCAAGCCGCCGGTCGCCGCCCAGGGCCCGGGCCGGTGCGAGGCGTCCTGCCCTTCGAGGAGGAACCAGGCGGCGGCCCAGCCGAGCAGGCTGCCGGCGGCGACGAGCGCCTGCGGCCAGGGCTCGTCCGGGCGGCGCAGGACGGTGGCCTGGCCGCCGCCGACGAGGCCGAGGGCCGCGAGCAGGGTGAGCACGCCGCGCCCCGTGTCGTCGAGCGCGGCCCACAGGCAGGCGAGCGAGATCGAGGCGTGGAGTGCGGCGATCGCCCACAGGCCCGGGGCGCGCAGGCGCGCGGCCAGGAGCGCGGTGAGGACGGCCGTGATGCCCATGGCCAGCGACCACGTCGCCTCGTCGTCGACGCGCCCGACGACGTCGAGGCCCTGCGCGATCGCGGCGACGACGACGAGGCAGCCGAGGTGCACGAGCGCCAGCCCCTCGCCCTCGCGGCCCGCGCCGCGAGCCGCCAGGCCGCCGGCCACGAGGCCGGCCGAGGCCGTGGCCAGGAGGAGGGTCCGACCGCCGGGGCCGATGGCGCTCCACAGGCAGGCGCAGGCGACGAGCGCGCCGAGGCCCGCGAGGAGCCACAGGACCGTCGAGCCGCGCCGATGCGCCACGGCGCCCGTCACGGCCGAGACGCCGGCGGCGACGGCCGTCCAGGCGGCGGCGGACTCGAGGAGGCCGGCGAAGTTGAGCACGTAGGCCGCGTCGGCCCACAGGAGCTGCGTGGCCAGGCCGACGAGCGCCAGGCCGCTGCGCGGGGAGCCGCGCCGCTCGGCGACGAGGCCGCCGCCGACGGCGCCGACGGTGAGCAGCCCGAGCACGACGGGGACGCCGACGTCGCCGAGGACGACCGCCAGGCCGATCGCGCCGACGAGGATGAACAGGCCGGCGAGGACGAGGACGACGACGAGGATCGCCGAGACCTGGGCGCCCTCCTCGGCGGTCGGGGCCGCGGCGGCCCCGACGAGGCGGCCGGCGGGCGCCGCGACGGCGGGGCCGTCGACCAGCTCGAACCCGTCGACGGCGGCCTCGGCCTCGGCGGGCGCCGGCGGCCGGGCGGCGTC
>JAHBXY010000297.1 GCA_019636275.1 Planctomycetota bacterium
TGCCAGACTGATGACCCGCAGTGGCACCCGTTCACTCCCGTTGCCTTGTAGGCGGGGGCCCCCGCGAGGCGGCTGGCTGACTGGCGGGATTGGGGTGAGGTCAGGAGAGAATCCATTGCTCAGCACGAGGGCGCTCTTCAGGCTCCTTCGGCGCGCAGGTCGAGGCCCTCGGCCAGCGCCTGTCTCACCGCGCGGTAGCTGTAGTCGCCGGTCGACAGCGCCAGGTGGGCGACCGCCTCGGCGCGACGGCGCGGGTGGCGCTCGAGGTGCGTCACGACGGCTTGCACCTGCCGCAGGTGGCTGAGGACCGGGTCCGCGTCGAAGATCACGCGCGCGAGCGCCGCCGTCTTGGGGCCGATCCGGGCGGCGCGCGCCTCCCACAGCGCGCGCCCGCGGTGCCGCAGCTCGCGGCGGTCGGGAGGGAGGTGGGCGTCCTCGGTGGTGCGCCAGCGAGTCGTCCGCGCGTGTGCCGCCACACGGCGGTCACCGTGGAACACCTCCACTCTCGCGCGGGTGCCGCGGACCCACACCTTCTCGCCGACGAGCTGCCAGGGCACCGAGTAGAGGCGCTCGCGGTAGGCCAGGTGGCTGTCGGGGTGTACGCGCGCCTTCCTCCACACGCCCACCTCCACGGGCGCCGTCGGCAGCGGGCAGAGAGCGGGCGCCTCCTCGGCCTCGAACACGTCGATCGGGCGGCGCTTCGTCGTCCCGTGCACGCGGGTGTTGGCGATCTCCCGCGTCCAGCGCTGCAGGTCCGCCTGGACCTGGTCGAGAGGTTCGCCGTCGCGCGCATTGAGCACGTTGTTGCGCAGGTGCTTGATCGCGGCCTCGACCTTGCCCCGCGTGCTCGGCGAGCCGGGCGGGGCGGGCTCGATCCGGAACCCGTAGCGCTCGGCCAGTTCGCGGTAGCTCCGGTTGAGCTCGGTGGGCCCGTCGATCGCGAAGGCGGCGCGCAGGACCGCGCGGCGGGTGTTATCAGGCACCACGGTCGACACGACCCCGCCAAGCGCGGCGAACGCCTCCTCGTGCAGGCGCACCCAGGTCTCCACGTCCTGCTCGAACACGATCTTGGCGAACAGGAACCTGCTGTGGGCCGCGACGAGCGCGAACACCCACGCGCGCCGGAGCACGCCACGCTCCGGGTCGAGCAGCTTCCCTGCGTAGCCCAGGTCGACCTGCGCGACCTCGCAGGGCGCCGTGTCGACGGGGATGGCCACGTTGGCCGCGCCGTCGCGCTCACGGCGCAGCTGGCGGACGAACCGCTTCAGCCCCGAGTAGCTGCCCGCCGGCGGCGGCGCGTCGCTGAGCCGCAGGCGGTCGAAGATCGCCCGGCCGCCGAGGCCCTTGGCGAGCAGAGTCTCGACCTCTTCGCGCCGGGGCGCAAACCTGGACGCGGCGCGCGGGTGCCCTCCCTCGGGTCCGAGCGCTGCCACGACGGCCGCGTGGATCTGGCCCGCGGCGGGCAGTTCGGCGGGCGGCCCGTCGAGGAGGCCCGCGGCGTCGAGCACGCGGGCGTAGCGCCGCACGGTGTTCGAGCCCATGCGCAGCGCGCGCGCGATGGTCCGCTTGCTCGCGCCCGTTCGTCGCAGGCGCACGAGCTCTCGCAGCCGGTCCGTCTCGACCCTTCGTCTCGCCATGGTGCCACTCCGTCCCGTCGGGTCTCGGCGGGTCGGGGCCAAGGGCCAGGCATTCGGCCGCAGTTGGGGCTGGGCAATCGGCCACGCGCGCGGAGCGCGCGCGGGCGTCCGAAGTCCCTTCGCGGCAGGCGCGCGGCGCCGCGCCGATGCGCACGGCGGGCGCGCGCTGGCGGGTGCGTCCGGATCGGCGCCCTGCCACAGGGCCCGACCAGTCTCTGGCCGCCGCGCGCGTGGAGGCGGCGGTTTTCGACAGTTCTACGGGCGGAGGGGGCCCGACCAGTCTCTGGCCGCCGCGCGCGTGGAGGCGGCGGTTTTCGACAGTTCTACGGGCGGAGGGGGCCCGACCAGTCTCTGGCCGCCGCGCGCGTGGAGGCGGCGTTCCCGCCGGATCGCGCGCGACGTCGCACCGGGGCCCGTAAGCCGCGCAGTCGTGTCGGTCATCTCATCCATTTCGCCATCAGCGACACCGCGACACGGACGCTAACCTTCGACGGCCGGCGCAGATAGGCCTGCGACATGGGGTGCGACGTCGCACGCCAGTGTCGCAGCGCCCGTCGCCGTCCGCACCCGGGTGGCGACGACCTCAGGTCCGGCCCGGGAACACGGCGGCGATGGCGCGCGCGACCAGGTCGGCGTGCTCGGAGTGCACGAACACCAACTCGCCCACGGCGATCGGATCCGCGCCACGCGTCGTCGCCTCGTCGAACGTGTCCCGGTCGATCGTGAAGATCGCCACGTACCGGCTCTTCTCGGACCGGGAGAGGTTCTGCGCGACCGCCATGATCGTCGGGTTGATGTACGTCGGGTTGTGGACGATCGTGAGCTCCAGCTCGCCTGAGCCAGGGTCCATGAACTCGTGCTGAAGCCGGCCTCGGACGGCCTCGACGAAAGGGTCCGACTCGCCCGGATCGTCAGGCTTGGACATGGTTGCGATTGTACTCCTCGCTCCACAAAGACGGCTCGCCGGCCCTCGCGATCCGAGCCGCGTGCCTGCGCTACGCCAGAGCGGCCCGCACTCGCCGGGTCAGCTCTCGGGCGGCGTCGACGACCTCTCGCCCCTCCAAGACCGAGGCGGAGACCAAGAACATGACCCACTCGGGGTAGGTCTCGAAGTCGCAGGTGGAGGGGGTCCTCCGGGCGTAGCCCGCGCGCAGGCGCGCCTCGACGATGAGCGGCCCTCCGTCCACGCTACTAAGCAATTGCGCCAAGTGCCGCACGCCCTGC
>JAHBXY010000298.1 GCA_019636275.1 Planctomycetota bacterium
ACGACGCCGCCTGGGGCGGCGCCGGCCGCGCGCGCCTGCCGCGCGAGCTCGAGCTCGCCAGCCGACGTTACTTCGAGGCCTCCCCCGGAGCGAACCGGTGAGGGCGCGCGGACGGAGACGATACGCTGCCGCCGGCCCGACTCGCCCGAGCGAGCGTCGGGGACGGCGCTCCGGACCGCTCAACGTGAGCGGTCCGCACGCATGGCGCCGCCCCTCGCGAGCGCATCACTCGAGCGCAGACTCGAACGGAGGACGCACGTGACCCGACCCACCACCCGCCGCGCCGGGGCGCTCCTGGCGCTCCTGGCGCTCCTGGCGCCGGCCGCGCCGGCCCGCGCCAACGACGCCGACCTGGCCCTCTACGCGCGGGCGCTCGACTGGCTCGTCGCCCAGCAGCACGACAACGGCGGCTTCGGCCAGGTGCCCGGGCAGCCGCCGGGCGAGATCGGCATCACCGGGCTGGTGCTCAAGGGCCTCGCCGACGCGCCGCAGCCCTACCGCGACAAGCACCGGGCCGCGGCCGAGAAGGCGGCGGCGTTCATCCTCAAGCACCGCCAGGAGGACGGCTCGTTCAGCCAGGGGCGCTCGGGGCTGTCGACCTACCGCACGTCGATCGCGATCATGTCGCTCGGCGCCCTCGACCGCGCCCGCCACCGCGACGTGATCCTGCGCGCCGCCGAGTGGCTCAAGGGCGAGCAGCTCACCGAGCCCAACGGCGCCGGGCCCGACAACCCGCACCACGGCGGCTTCGGCTACGACCCGTCGGGCCAGCGCCCCGACGCCGACATGTCCAATACGCAGCTCGCGCTGGCCGCGCTCCACGACGCCGGCGTGCCGCCCGACGACCCGGTGTTCCAGCGGGCGCTCGTGTTCCTGAACCGCTGCCAGAACAGCTCCGAGGTGAACCCGGGCGTCGGGCAGCTCCGCCCGCTCGACGACGGCGGGTTCATCTACGACCCCGGCCTCGACCGCAACAAGAGCGCGTCGATCGAGCACCCCGACGGCAAGGTGAGCTTCGTCTCGTATGCGTCCATGACCTACGGCGGGCTCATGTCGCTCGTCTACGCCGGCCGCTCGGCCGACGACCCGGCCGTGCAGGCCGCCCTGCGCTGGATCGGGACCAACTACACGCTCGACGAGAACCGCGGCCTCGGCGTCCGCCAGCAGGACCCGCGGGCCAACCAGCAGGGCCTCTACTACTACTACCACTCGTTCGCCAAGTGCCTGGCGGCCCTCGGCGAGCCGACGATCCAGACCGAGCAGGGCGAGCGCATGTGGGCGCGCGACCTGTTCGACGCCCTGCACGCGCGGGCGCAGCAGGACGGCTCGTTCCGCAACGAGCACGACCGCTGGTGGGAGAAGGACCCCGTCCTGGTGACGGCCTACGTGATCAACGCGATGAACCACGCCCTGCCGTTCTTGCCGGCGGACGGCGAGTAGTCGACCGAGGAGGTCCGGTGAAGGTCGGAGTCTGGTTCGTCGGCGCCCTCGGGGACGTGGCCACGACCACGGTCCTCGGGGCGCGCGCGATCGCGCGCGGCCTGGCCGCCCCCACGGGGCTGGTCACGGCGCGCGACCTGTTCCGGGGCCTCGACCTGGTCGCCCTGGACGACCTCGTGTTCGGGGGGCACGACGTGCGCGAGGGCGACCCCGTCGAGGCGGCGCGCGACCTGGCGCAGAAGGGGGTCGTCCCGCACCGGCTCGCCGAGGAGCCGGAGCTGCAGGCCGACCTGCGGACCTTCGGCGCCCGCGTGCGCCCCGGCGTGGCGGCCGGGGCCACGCGCCTCGTCAGGCGGCTCGAGAGCGACGCGGCGCGCGAGCGCGACCGCCTGGCCCCGGCGGCCGCGCTCGCGGCCCTGCGCGCCGATCTGCGCGCGTTCCGCCAGGCCGAGCGCCTCGACCGCGTCGTCGTCGTGGCCGTGGCCTCGACCGAGCCGCGCCCCGAGCTCGCCGACGGCGCCCTGGGCACCGCCCAGGCCGTGCGCGCGCTCGTCGCCGACGAGCGGCGCAAGGACGACGTCCCGGCGAGCCTGCTCTACGCGCTGGCCGCGTTCGACGAGGGGTGCGCCTACGTGAACTTCACGCCGTCGCTCGGGGCGTCGCCGGCCGGGATGCACGCGGCGGCGCTCGAGGCCGGCGTGCCGCACATGGGCAACGACGGCAAGACCGGCCAGACGCTCGTGCGCACGGCCCTGGCGCCCATGTTCCGCGAGCGCAACCTCGACGTCCTCTCCTGGTCGGGGTTCAACATCCTGGGCAACCGCGACGGCGCCGTCCTCGACGACCCGCAAGCCAACGCGGCCAAGACCCGCGGCAAGGACCGGGTCCTGGGCGCGATCCTGGGCGAGCAGCTCGGCTCGTCGCTGACGCGGATCGACTACGTCCCCTCGCTCGAGGACTGGAAGACCGCCTGGGACTTCATCCACTTCCAGGGCTTCCTCGGCACGCGCATGCACCTCGAGCTCACCTGGCGCGGCGCGGACAGCGCGCTCGCGGCGCCGCTCGTGCTCGACCTGGCCCGCTGCCTGGAGCTGGCCCAGCGGCGCGGGCGGTCGGGGCTACAGACGGGGCTAGCCTGCTTCTTCAAGAACCCGCTCGGCACCGACGAGCAGCGCCTCCCGGCGCAGGAGCGCATGCTGGGCGAGTGGGTCGACGGCCTGCGCGGCGGCCGGGGCGCCTGATCAGCCCTTGCCGCCGCGCGCGTCGCGCTTGGCTTTGAGCAGCTTGCTCATGGCCGAGCCGTCGTCCTCGACCTCGACCTTCGGCGGCGGCGGCTTCGGCGCGGGCGGCCGGCGGACGACGACGGGC
>JAHBXY010000299.1 GCA_019636275.1 Planctomycetota bacterium
CCGCCACCGGGGCCCACGCGGCCCACCGCCCCCGCCGCGCCTGGCGGCCCGTCGCCCGCCGCCTCATCCGTCCGCTCCTGCCGACCCGTCGCTCGCGCCGCACCTCGTCCGCGCGCCGCGAGGCGCACGAGGGCGAGGCGAGGTCGCGCCCAGGCGAGCGACGTCGTCGTGACCGCTCCGAGCGAGCCTGCGCGCGACCTCGCCCGCCATCGTGCGCCGCAGCCTAGAACTCGGCCGACGACTCGAGGATCGAGGCGTAGCGGTCGAGGTGCTCGAGGAAGATCGCCGTGCCGAGCGCCACGCAGGCCAGCGGCTCGTCGGCCACGCGCGTGGGCAGGCCGACCTCCTGCTCGATCATCTGGTCGAAGCCGCGCAGGAGGGCGCCGCCGCCGGTCATCACCAGGCCGTTGTCGACGAGGTCGGCCGAGAGCTCGGGCGGGGTCTCCTCGAGGACCTCGATGATCGAGCGGCAGATCTGCAGGCAGGGGCCGCGCAGGACCTCGCGGATCTCGCCCGAGCTGACCAGGCAGCCGCGCGGGCGGCCGGTGGTCACGTCGCGGCCCTTGACCTCGATGGCGGCCTCCTCGACCAGCGGGACGACGGAGCCGATCTGGATCTTGATGCGCTCGGCGCTCTGCTCGCCGATGTGCAGGTTGTGGATCTTCTTGAGGTGCTCGATGATCGCCTCGTCGAAGGCGTCGCCGGCGATCTTCACCGAGCGCGAGGCGACGATCTCGGCCAGCGACGTGACGGCGATGTCCGACGTGCCGCCGCCGATGTCCACGATCATGTGCGCCGCCGGCTCCTGGATCGACAGCCCGGCGCCGAGGCCCGCCGCGCGCGGCTCCTCGATCAGGAACACCTGCCGCGCCCCGGCCCGCTCGGCCGAGTTGTAGACGGCCTGCTTCTCGACGGTCGTGATCCCGGTGGGCACGCCGATCACCACGCGCGGGCGCACGCCGAAGCGGCGGTTGTGCACCTTCGTGATGAAGTAGGTGAGCATGGCCTCGGTGATGTCGAAGTCGGCGATCACGCCGTTCTTCAGCGGCCGGATGGCCTCGATCCCCGAGGGCGTCTTGCCGAGCATGTCCTTGGCCGCGTGGCCGACGGCCATGCCGTTCATGAGGACCTCGTTGGTCCCCTTGCGCACGGCGACGACCGACGGCTCGTCGAGGACGATCCCCTCGCCGCGCACGCACACGAGCGTGTTGGCGGTGCCGAGGTCGATCCCCATGTCGACCGACAGGAGCCCGAGGAGGTAGTTGAGCCCGAGCATGGCCGTCTCCTTCGTCCTCCCCTCTTTCGGCACGGGGGTGGCATGGGCTGTAGGGGGTGCCGGCGCCAAACCTTGACTCGGGCGCGACCCCGCGGGATAAGGGCCCGCACGTGGACACCCTGGGCCGCCACCTGCTGTCCGAGTACCGCGGCTGCGCCCGCGACCTGCTCGACGACCCGGCCGCCCTCGAGGCCCTCCTGCGGCGGGCGGCGGCCGCCGCCGGGGCCAACGTCCTCGGCGCCCAGCTCCACCGCTTCCGGCCGCAGGGCGTGTCGGGCGTGCTGGTGATCGAGGAGAGCCACGTCTCGATCCACACCTGGCCCGAGGCCGGCTACGCGGCCGCCGACTTCTACACCTGCGGCGATTGCGACCCGGTGCGCGCCCACGAGGTCCTCGCGGCCGGCCTCGGGGCCACGAGCGCCGAGGTGCTCGTCGTGACGCGCGGCCTGCCGGCGGGGCCCATGCAGGTGGCGCGCGGTCCGGCGGCCGGCGCCTGAGCGAGAACGACACGTTCCTGGAGCTCCTCGGCCGCTGAGCGGCGCGGCCGCGAGGTATGCTCGCCCCTGTGTCCGACCCCACCCTGCGCGGCCTGGAGCGAGCCCTGGCCGCGGGCGACCGGAGCGCCCGCGTGCCGCTGGCCGCGGCCTACCTGCGCCAGGGGCGGTCGGGCGAGGCGCTGGACCTGCTCGACGGCCTGCTCGGCGACCGGGGCGACGACGTGCTCCCGCGCGAGGCGGCGGCCGTGCACGAGGCGGCCTGGCGGCGCGAGCTGGCCGCGCTCGAGCCGGCGGGCGAGGCGCTCGGGGACGCGGCCGAGACGGACGCCCTGATCGGCTGGTTCGGCCCGGGCGCGCGCTACGCGGCGCTCGGCGGGCCGCGGCGGCTGCGGGTGCTCGACCGCGAGCGGGGGGCGGTCGTGCCGCCGGGGGCCCTGCCGCTGGCGGCGACGCCCGTGGCCGTGTCGCGCGAGCACCTCTACTGCCGCGCGGCGGGCGAGGTGCTCCAGGTCTCGCCGCCGCGCGCCGAGCCCGAGCCCTGGCGCTGGACCGGGCTGTGGTCGCCGCCGGGCGAGCCGCCGCTCGAGCCGTCGCCCGACGGCGCGCGCGTGCTCGTGCGCCTGCCCGACCAGGCGCTGCTCGTCGCCTGGCCCGACGGAGACGTCCTGCGCAGCGTCCCGCCGGCCTGCGACGTGGACTGGGCGGCGGGGCGGGTGGCATGGTGGGCCCAGGGCAGCATCCGGGTGACCGGGTTCGGCCGGGGGGAGCCGCCGCAGGTCGTCGACCTCACGCGGGTCCTCGGCGGCGCGCCGCTGCTGGCGCGCGAGCTCCCCACCGGGCCCGGGGGGCGCCCGCGCCTGCTCCGCTTCCTCCCGGACGGCCGCCTGCTCCTGGGCCCGCCGCTGGTCGTCATCGACCTGGCGACCGGCGCCTACGCGGCGCCCGTCGCCGGCCGCGACCCGGAGCTCGACGGCCCGGCGCGCCTGTCGCGCG
>JAHBXY010000003.1 GCA_019636275.1 Planctomycetota bacterium
CGTCCACGGCGCGGGCGCCGATGCGGCGCCCGGCGCCGCGCGGCAGGACGCGCAGCTCGCGGCCCTGATCGACCGAGCCCTGGGCCTGTTCGGGGCGCAGCGCGGCCTGGCGGTCGAGGTGCTCGCCTCGGGCGAGCAGGTGGTCCGCGCCGGGCGGCGCGCGCCGGGCGACGACCTCGCCGACGGCGAGCGGCGGACGTCGTCGGCGGTGGTCACGCGCGCGGCGCAGACGGGCGAGGTGCTCGTCGTCCCCGACGCGCAGGGCGCGCTCGAGCTCTCGGAGCGGCCGTCGGTGGTCGACCTCGAGCTCAGGAGCGTCCTGGCCATCCCGGTGCGGCTGCGCGCGCAGGGGCGGACGATCGTCGTCGTGCTCGAGGACCGCGAGCGGCGCGGGCGCTTCCAGGAGGAGGACCGCGAGCTGGCCGAGGGGCTGGGCGAGCTCGCCGGCCACGCGCTCGAGCGCGCGCGGCTCGAGGGCGAGGCCGAGCGCGCCGCGCGCGAGCTGCTCGCGCGCCAGGACGAGATCGCGCGCCTGAACCAGGCGCTCCAGGCCGAGCTCGACGAGCAGAAGGAGGAGCTCGACGCCGTGAAGGCGGCCCTCAAGGGGCGCGAGCACGAGCTGGGCGTGCAGTCGAGCTACGCCAACATCGTCGGCCGCGCGGAGGTCATGCAGCGCGTCTTCCGCCTGCTGGAGAAGGTCGCGCGCTCGGACGTGCCGGTCCTCGTGCAGGGCGAGAGCGGCACGGGCAAGGAGCTCGTGGCGCGCGCGGTCCACTTCAACGGCCCGCGCCGCGACCGCCCGTTCCTGTCGATCAACTGCGCCGCGCTGCCCGAGAGCCTGCTCGAGGCGGAGCTGTTCGGCCACGTGAAGGGGGCCTTCACCGGCGCCGACAGGAACAAGATCGGCCTGCTCGAGGCGGCGGACGGCGGGACGCTGTTCCTCGACGAGGTCGGCGACATGCCGCCGGCCATGCAGACGAAGCTCCTGCGCGCCCTGCAGGAGGGCGAGGTGCGCCCGCTCGGCAGCCGCCAGCCGCGGCGCGTCGACGTGCGCGTGGTCAGCGCCTCGAACAAGGACCTGCGGCGGCTCGTCGACGAGGGGACCTTCCGCGCCGACCTGTTCTACCGGCTCAACGTCGTCAGCGTGGCGCTGCCGGCGCTCCGGGAGCGCAAGGAGGACGTGCCGCTCCTCGTCGACCACCTGCTCGACAAGATCGCCGCGCGCTCGGACGGCAAGCGCAAGAGCGTCGACCGCAAGGTGATCGACGCCCTGCTCCACCACGACTGGCCGGGCAACGTGCGCGAGCTGGAGAACGAGCTGCGCCGCCTCGTGGCCCTCTCCGGCCAGCGGATCACCGAGCGCGACCTGTCGCCACACCTGCGCCAGCGCGCGCAGGACAAGGTGGAGATCCTCGTCTCGCCCGACGACGCGCGGCCGCTCAAGGACCGCCTGGAGGCGATCGAGCGGCGGATCCTGATCGAGTCCCTGCGCCGCCACGACAACAACAAGACGCAGACGGCGCGCACGCTGGGGCTGTCGCGCTACGGGTTCCTGAAGAAGCTCGACAAGTACAGCCTCCGCGACGACGAGGTCGTCTAGTCTCCGGTCTCCCACACCTCGACGACGCCGCCCTCCGACCACGAGACGAGGCGCCGCCCGTCGGGCGACAGCGCGAGGCGCCGGAGGGCGGTCGGTCGGCCGAGGACGCGGTAGCGCTCGCGCCCGGCGGCGTCCCAGGCGCGCAGCTCGTTGCGGGAGGGGTCCTCGCCGCCCGAGGCGCTGAACGCGCGGCCGTCCGCGGCCACGGCGATCGCGCGCACGACGCCCGCGTGCGCGGGCGCGCGCACGAGCTGGCCGGAGAAGTCGTCGGGGCCGGTGGCGATCCCGCCGCCGCGCAGGACGGCCACGACCCGCGGCGGGGCGACGGCGAAGCGGACGAGGCGCATGGCGGCCGTCCCGACGAGGAGCTCCTGGCTCGAGGGCACGAACGCCAGGGCCGTGACGCGCGCCTCGATCGGCTCGCGGTGCACGAGCGCGGCGCCGCCCGTCAGCGACCAGAGGCGCGCGGCGTTGTCCGCCTCGCCGGGCTGGTCGAAGCCCAGCCCCGTGCCGGTCGCGGCCCAGCGGCCGTCGGGCGAGAGGGCCACCGACCACACCGAGTGCCCGTGGCCGCCGAGCGTCGCCACGAGCGCGCCGCCGGGCAGGGCGAAGACGCGGGCGACGCCCTCGCGGTCGCCGACGATCAGGGCGCCGCCGTCCGCCCGGAGGGCCAGCGCGTAGGCCTCGGCGAGGAGGTCGAGCTCCTCGAGCGGGCGGCCGTCCGCGTCCAGCCGCCAGGCATGGCGGCCGGCGACGACGAGGAGCCCCGCGCCGTCGGAGAGGCCGTGGAGCCAGGCAGCCGGGACCGTGGAGCGCTGGCCGAGCGGGCGGCCGGTCGCGGCGTCCCACAGGTGTACCCCGTCCTTCGACCCGGTGGCGACGCGCGCGTCGCCGAGGAACGTCGCGGCGAGGGTGTCGGGCGGGACGGGCAGGGCCAGGGGCCGGGCGCGCCGCAGGTCGCGGGCGAGCGCGAGCGCCGCCGGGCGCTCGGGGTGGTCGCCCCAGCGCGCGAGCCACTCGTCGAGCGCCGTCAGGCGCGCCTCCGGGTCGTCGACGCGCTCGAGGCGGCGCAGTTCGCGCGCGCCTCCGCCGGCGACGGGGCAGCGGGCGGCGCGGCGACGACCCTGGTCGGCGGCGGCGCCACCGCGGGCGCCTCGGCCGGCCGCCTGGCCAGGAGGGCCGCCCGCCGAGGGCCAGGGCGACGACGGGGCCAGAGCACCAGCGCGGTGCCGGCGGGTGCGCGCGCCGAGGGGCCTGGCGCCGCGCGCACGGCCCGAGGGCCTGGGCCGCCTCGGTCGCCGCGGGCCGGCGGTCCGGGGCCCTGGCGAGGAGGCGCGCGAGGAGCGCGTCGAGGGCGGCCGGCAGGTCGGGGTCGACGTCGGCCACGCGGGGCCGGTCGCGACCGGCCACGGCGGCGACGAGCTCGGCGAGCGAGTCGACCGCCGGGGTGGCCGTCTGCCCCGTGAGCAGCTCGAAGGCGATGAGCCCCAGCGCGTGGACGTCGGCCGCCGCGTCGACGGATCGGCCGAGGAGCTGCTCGGGCGCCATGTACTGCGGCGTGCCCACGAGCACGCCCGTGCGCGTGAGCCGCTCGTCGTGCTCGGGGGCCAGCGCGATGCCGAGGTCCACGACGACCGGCGTCCCGTCGGGGCGGACGAGGACGTTGTCGGGCTTGAGGTCGCGGTGGACGACGCCCGCGGCGTGCAGGGCCGCCACGCCGCGCGCCAGCGCCGCCGCGAGGGCGAGGGCCTCGTCGAGCGGCGGGCGGCCGCGCGCGAGCCGCGCCGAGAGCGGCTCGCCCTCGACGAGGTCCATGACCAGGTAGGCCGCGCGCCCGTCGCGCCCGGCCTCGTGCACGCGGACGACGCTCGGGTGGGTCACGCGGGCCAGGGCCCTGCCCTCGCGGGCGAAGCGCTCGAGGCGCTGCTCGTCGACGCGCGTGAGGAGCTTGATCGCCCGCTCGACCCCGAGCTCTCGGTGCCGCGCGCGATGGACCTCGCCCATGGCGCCGCGGCCCAGGACGCCCGTGAGCTCGTAGGGGCCGAGGCGGCGGGGGGTCATCGGCCTTCGAGGATAGCCGGCCGCGGCCCCGTCGACCGGCGCGGGATCGGCGCCGTCCGTGACGGCCATCAGTCCGTCGCCCAGACCTGGACCGGACCCTCCTCGGACGACACGGCGAGCAGGCGCCCCGAGGGGGAGACGACCAGCCGCGCCGGGTCGAGGCCGAGCCCCGCCACCTCGTAGCGCAGCGCGCCGGTGCGCAGGTCCCACGCGCGGAGCTGCCGCGCGCCTGGCCAGGTCCCGCCGGCGACGCTCCACAGGCGGTCGGCGTCGGGCGCGCGCGCCAGGCCGCGCACCACGCCCGTGCCGTGCGCGCCGGGGAGGACCTCGCCGCCCGGCGCGCCGTCTGCCGCGGGCGGGACGAGCGGTTCGCGCGGAGGCAGCGCGGGGTCGAGGGGGACGGCGTAGATGCGCCCGACGCTGGTCGCGACGTAGAAGCACCCCCCGGTCGGGTCGAACACCGCGGCCTTCGGGTTGCCGCCGAGGGCAACGCGGCGCACGAGGCGCCCGTCGATCGACCACAGGCGCACCGTCGGGTCGCGTGAGTCGCCCCCGGTGAGGAGGACGCCCCCGTCGGGCGTGAACGCGGCCGCGTCGATGTCGCCGGCGTGGGCCCTGACCGCCAGCACCTCGCTGCCGTCCGCCACCCTGACGACGACCGCCTCGCCATCGGCGAGGCACAGGACCGCCAGCCGGCCGTCGGGGGTCGTGGCCACCATGCAGAGGCCGGCGCGGGGGCGGGCCATGGGCACGGCGCCGAGCGGGTGGAGGTCGGCGTCCCAGCGGCGGAGCTCGCCGCCCCGCCGGGTGAGGAAGCCGCCGGGGGCGGGGCAGACGACCCACTCGCCCTCGGACTTCGTCGACCGGGCGAGCTCCACGCCGCTCTCCGGGTCGATGCGCCGCAGGACGCGCTCCTCCAGCAGGTCGAGGAGCAGGGGGCCGTCCTCGAGGAAGAAGCGCGCCCGCGTCCCCGGCGGGGCGTCGATCGTCCGCAGCGGGGAGAGGGCTCGGGCCCGGCGGGCGAGCGCCTCGACCTCGGCGCGCGCCGGGTGGTGCGGATGGGCCGCCAGCCAGTCGTCCGCCGCGGCCCGGCGCGCGGCCGGGTCCTCGAGGCGCTCGAGGCGCCGCAGGGCGCGGGCGCCCTCGGCCACCTGCTCAGGGGTGGCTGCCGGCGGCGCTCCGCGCGGGCCCGGGCCCGGGGCGACGGCGGCAGGCGCCGACGGCGCGTCCTCGGGACGGGTCGGCCGCGCGGCCGCCGCCGCGAGCCCCGCCGCCCGACGAGCGCCGCCAGCGCCGCGGCCGCGCGCCGGCGGCGCCGCGCGCTCCCGGAGGGCGCGCGCCCGTCGCGCACGGCGGCGGCGAGCGCGTCGAGGGCGGCCGCGGCCTCGTGGGCGCGCGGGCGCGCCGCTGGCGCGCGGGCGAGGAGCCGGGCGCAGAGCGCGTCGAGCGCCGCCGGCAGGTCGGGGTCGACGCGCGAGGGCGCGGGTCGGTCGCGCTGCGTCATCTCGCCCACGAGCGCCAGGAGCGAGTCCGTCGGCGGCACGGCGCTGCGCCCCGTGACGAGCTCGAAGGTCAGGAGGCCGAGCGCGTGGAGGTCGACGGCCGGGGTCACCGCGCCGCCCGAGAGCTGCTCGGGGGCCATGTAGAGGGGCGTGCCGGCCAGCGCGCCCGTGCGCGTGAGGCGCTCGTCGAGCTCCGGAGCCAGCGCCATGCCGAGGTCGACGATGACCGGCTTCCCATCGGCGCGGACGAGGACGTTGGCCGGCTTGAGGTCGCGGTGGATGACCCCCGCCGCGTGCAACGCCGCGACCCCACGGGCGACGCCCGCGGCGATCGCGAGGGCGCGCGCCAGCGGCGGGCGCCCGCGCGCCAGGAGCCGGTCGAGCGGCTCGCCGTCGACGAGGTCCATGACCAGGTAGGCCGCCCCGCCGCCGTGCGCCGCCTCATGCACTCGCACGACGTGGGCGTCCTCGACGCGCGCGAGGTGCTGGCCCTCGCGGACGAAGCGCTCCCGGCGCGCGGCGTCGCTCCCCGGCGGCAGCAGCTTCAGCGCCCGTTCGACCCCGAGCCCGCGGTGGCGCGCCCGGTAGACGGCGCCCATGGCGCCGCGCCCGAGCAGGCCCGTGAGCTCGTAGGGGCCGACGACGCGCTCGTCCACGGAGGCGAGCGTAGCCGGACGCCGGGCGGCGCGCCGCTGGCCGGCCCTGTCGGACGGCCCCCGTATCCTGTAGGCTCCGGCCCCGGCCCGGGGGGCCCAGGAGCCGCGTGGACCCGTTCACCGACCACTTCCAGTCGCCGCGCAACGTGGGCGACCTCGCGCGCCCTGACGCGCGCGTCGAGGTGGACAACCCGGTGTGCGGGGACCGCCTGACCCTCGCCCTGCGCGTCGAGGGTGGGCGGGTGGTCGAGGTCGCCTGGCGCGTCCTCGGCTGCTCGGGGGCCATCGCCGCCGCGTCGGCGATGAGCGAGCAGGTGAAGGGCCGCGACCTCGCCGCGGCGGGGGCGGTCGACCGCGACGCGATCGACCGGGCGCTGGGCGGGCTCCCGGCGCTCAAGCGCCACGGGGCCGACCTCGCGGCGCAGGGGCTGCGCGCGGCGCTGGCCGCGCTGGAGACACACGGAGGCGTCGAGTGACGATCAAGAGCGACCGCTGGATCCGCAAGATGGCGCTCGAGAAGAAGATGATCGAGCCCTTCGTCGAGAGCCAGGTGCGCGAGGGCGTCGTCAGCTACGGCCTGAGCTCCTACGGCTACGACCTGCGCGTGGCCGACGAGTTCAAGATCTTCACGAACATCAACAGCACGGTCGTCGACCCGAAGAAGTTCGACGAGTCGTCGTTCGTGGACGTGCGCGGCAACTGCCTCATCCCGCCCAACTCGTTCGCGCTGGCGCGGACGGTCGAGTATCTACGAATCCCCAGGAATGTGGTCACGATTTGTCTATCAAAGAGCACGTATGCGCGGTGCTTCAGCGCGGACACCCGGGTCGCGCTGGTCGACGGGACTGCTCCGACCCTGGAGGAGATGGCCCGCCGCGCGGAGGACGGCGAGCTGTTCTGGGGGTACAGCGTCGGGGAGCACGGCCGGGTCGTCGTCACGCTCCTCGACGAGCCCCGCCTGATCGGGCGCGACTCGCTGCTCGAGCTCACCCTCGACAATGAGCGGACGATCCGCTGCACCCCCGACCACGTGTTCTTGCTCCGGGACGGTCGTACCGCAGAGGCGGCTGCGCTGCGTCCGGGCGACGCCCTCATGCCGCTCTACCGGCAGCTCGTGCGCGGCTACGAGTCGGTCTATCAGCCGCTGAACGGGTTCCTCTCACCGACCCACCGGCTCGCCGACGAGTGGAACCTGCGCAACGGGATCTACGTCGATGCGCCCGGGACGCACCGGCACCACCAGGACCACGACCGCAGGAACAACGCGCCCTGGAACATCGAGCGCGTCCCCGCGTCCGACCACATTCGCCACCACAACGCGAGCACGTACGGCGACGACTTCGACCCTGACGAGCACGGTCAGGCCATCCGGGCCGCGTTCGAGCGGCTCGCCAGCGACCCGGCCTGGCGGGAGGAGTTCTCGCGCGTCCAGCGGGAGCGTGCCCTGGCCTTCAGGAACCATGAGGCCTACGCAGCGAAGCGGGAGGCGCTGCGACGCGCTCACGTGGCCAACTGGACGGAGGTCCGGCGTCGCGAGCAGGCAGCGGCGCTCAGGGCCCGGTTCTCGAGCCCCGAGGCGCGACAGGAGCACCGGGCGAAGATGAGGGCAGCGTGGGCCCAGGATCCGGAGCGACGCGCTCGCCAGGCCGAGGTGGCGCGGACGGTCAGGCTCCGGCCGGAGATCACGGCCGAGGTGGTCCGGCGCGCCCTCGACGAGACCGGCTCCATCCGCGGGGCCGCCCGGGTGCTCGGGTGCGACCGCGCGGTGTTCCGGCGGTTCCCGGAGGTCCTGTCGAGCTTCCGGGGGCTCGCGCGCACCGGCGGCCGGAATCACAAGGTCACGAGCATCCGTCAGTGCCCCGGCGAGCATGACGTCTACTGCCTGACCGTCCCCGAGGCCGGGAACTTTGCCCTCGATGCGGGGGTGTTCGTGCGGAACTGCGGCATCATCGTGAACGTGACCCCCTTCGAGCCCGAGTGGGAGGGGCACGCCACGCTGGAGATCTCCAACACGACGCCGCTGCCGGCGCGGATCTACGCCAACGAGGGCCTCTGCCAGGTGCTGTTCTTCGAGTCGGACGAGGTCTGCGAGGTCAGCTACGCCGACAAGAAGGGCAAGTACCAGGGCCAGGGGCCGGAGATCGTCCTGCCGCGCATGTGACGCTCACGGGGGGGCGTCGGCGGCCACGCGGAAGCCGATCGTGATGTCTCGCTGCTCGGGCGCGAAGGCCATGCGCACGTAGGCGCGGTTCATGTCGAAGGTGTTGTCCCAGCTCCCGCCCCGCACGACGCGGCGGCGGCCGTCCGGCGGCCCGACCGGGTCGACGAGGGGCTCCGGGCCGAACGGGCCGAACCAGTCGGCGACCCACTCCGAGACGTTGCCGGAGAGGTCGAGGGCGCGGCACCACGAGGCTCCGCGCGGGTAGCTGCCGACCGGCGCGAGGAACGCGTGGCCGTCGTGGCCGCCGAGCTGGGGGGTCCCCTCGCTCAGGTTGCCGGCCGGCGCGTCCTCCGGCAGCGTGGTGCCCCAGGGGAAGGGGAAGCCCTGGGGCCCGCGGGCGGCCCACTCCCACTCGGCCTCCGTGGGCAGGCGCAGCCCCGCCCACTCGCAGTAGGCCCGGGCGTCGTGCCACGAGACCTGCACGGCCGGCTCGTCGTCGCGGAGGGGGAACTCCCCGCGCCGCCAGCCGTCGCGGACGATGACGAGCGGCCGCTCGGGGCGGGCGTGGCCGCGCGCCTCGAGGTGCCAGCGGTCGACCTGGGCGCGCGTGACCTCGACGCGGCCCAGGTAGAAGCCGCGGCTGAGCGTGACCGCGTGCGGCCGGTATCGCTCCGGGGTGGCGCCCGGGTCGAAGCGCACCCCTCCCTCGGTCAGGTCGTCGGTGCCCATGACGAAGCGCTCGGCCGGCGGGACGCGCACGAGGATCGACCCGTCCTTGACGTTGCGCACCTCGCGCCAGGGGTCGTCGGGCGGTCCGACGGGCTCGAGCCCGGGGCGCTCGAAGGGCGCCGGGGCCCGCCAGGGCCGCCCCTCGCGGCCGGTCGCGTCCAGCGCGAGCACGCTCACGCTCGTGCTCCCCGCCGGCAGCGGGACGGCGGCGAGGGTCTGGCCCGACGGCGCGGCGTCGGCCTCGTGGACGTGACGCTCGGGGTCGATCGCCTCGACGCGGCCGTCGGCGCGCAGCCGGGCCCGCTTCGTCTCCGTGACGATCCTCACCCGCACGGCGCCGCTGGCGACGACGATCGCCAGCCGGACCGCGTTTCCATCCTGCGTCGCATCGACCGTCTGGACCCGCGGCGGCGCGGCGACGCGTGCTGGGCGCTCGGGCGGGGGCTCCCGGGCGCCGGCGTCCGCCCGCGGTCGCGCGAGCAGGGCCGCGACGCCGGCAACGGCCAGGAGCGCGATGGCGCCGAGGAGCGCCGCCGACCTCGCGCGCCGCCGGGGGGGTGGGCGGGTCAGGGCGCCCTCGATGGCCTCCGCCAGCGCCAGCGCCGACGGGAAGCGCGCGTCAGGGGCCTTGGCGAGCGCCTTCAGGCACACGTCGCGCAGCGCAGGCGGCACCTCGGGGCCGAGGGGCGCCGGTGGCTCGGTCATCACCTGCCGCAGGACGCGGGCGAGCGCACCGTCGAACGGCGGCCGCCCGGAGAGGCAGTGGTAGAGGATCGCGCCGAGGCCGTAGACGTCGGTGCGCTCGTCGATGCGGCCGAGGCTCGGCTCCACCTGCTCGGGGGCCGCGTAGGACGGCGTACCGACGAGGTCGCCCGTGCGTGTGAGCCGCTCGGCCCCGCGCAGGCGCGCGACGCCGAAGTCGGCCAGCCTTGGCGCGCCGTCCTCGCCGAACAGCACGTTGGCGGGCTTGAGGTCCCGGTGGAGCACGCCGTGGCGATGCACGTGCGACAGCCCCCGGGCCAG
The DNA here is from genome assembly GCA_019636275.1 of Planctomycetota bacterium. Taxonomy (GTDB): domain Bacteria; phylum Planctomycetota; class J058; order J058; family J058; genus JAMLIC01. Next base: position 9,733 of record JAHBXY010000003.1, read on the forward strand.
CGCGCTCACGATCCGCGCCGCCTCGGCCGGCGGGAGCGGGCCCTGTCGCAGGCGGCGGGCCAGGTCCCCGCCGGGGACGAGCTCCATGGCCAGGTAGAGCCAGCCGTGGGCCTCGCCTGCGCCCAGCACGCGCACGACGTTCGGGTGCCCGTCGACCGCGGCCTGGGCCTGCCCCTCGCGGCGGAAGCGCTCGACGAGCCCCGGCTCGGCCGACGGCGACAGCAGCTTGATCGCGACGCGCGCGCCGGTCTCCGCGTGGGTCGCTGCCCAGACCACGCCCATGGCGCCGGCGCCGAGGCGCTCGACGAGCGCGTACGGCCCGACCCGCATCCCCGCGGCCCAGTCCACGCCCGTGAGCCTACCCGAGGCAAGCCGCGCGCGCCCGCGGTAGGCTGACGCGCGATCGGAGGCCCTCGTGCAGTCCGCGCCCACGTCCTTCGAGCACCTCGACCAGCTCCTCGGGCATCCGGTGACCCTGCTCTTCGGCGCGGTCGTCGCGGCCTGGCTCGCCGCGCGGGTGGTGCACGAGCAGGTGCGCCGCCTGCGCCTCGACGAGTCCGACGGCCGCGCGCCCCCGTTCGACTGGCCGGCGCTGTTCGCGGCCCTCGTCTTCTGGCTCGTGCTCGCCCTCGGGGTCTACGGGCTGGCGAGCCACCGCGGGCTGGCGGCGGTCGCCAAGGTGCTCGAGGGCGGCGTGTCGCTCGTCCTGCGCGTGCTCCTGGGCGCGGTCGTGGTCGCCGGCGCCAGTCGGCTCGGGCGGACGCTGACGGCCACGCGCGACGCGGGCGAGGAGGAGCTCGCCGCAGGCCGTCGCGAGCGCCGCGCCGTGCTCGTCGCCGGCGCGGTCCTGGCCGCCGCCGCGGTGACCGGCCTCTCGCCCGCCGCCTGCCTCGTGCTGGCCCTCGTCGCCGCGCCGATCGGCCTGCTCCTGCGCCACCCCGAGCACCGCGCCCGGGTGGCCGGCTGGCTGGCCGACCTCGCCGCGGGGCTGCGACTGCGCGAGCTCGAGCCCGAGCGCCGCGCCCGCGACGGGCTGTCGGTCAAGGGCGAGATCGGGCTCCTGCGCACGTGGGTCGTCGAGGGCGAGCGCGCGCACCTCGTGCGCAACGAGGCGCTGCTGGAGCGGCTGACCGCCTGACGGGCGCGGGACGGCCGCCCAGGAGGAGGACGGTCACCGGAGGCCAGAGCCTGCGACCGCGGACGCGGACGCGTCCTCCGCGTGGGAGGACACGTCAGTCCTCGTCGTCCGCGTCGTCCGCGTCGTCCGAGTCGTCCGAGTCGTCCGCGTCGTCCGCGTCGTCCGCGTCGTCCGCGTCGTCCGCGTCGTCCGCGTCGTCCGCGTCGTCCGCGTCGAGCTCGTCCCCGCTCTCGAGGTCCTCCGACACGGTCAGCGGCTGCTCGCCCCCGCCCTCGCGGGACTCGCGCTCGCGGCGCAGCTCGTCGAGGACCGACGAGATCCGCACCGACTTCTCGGCCGAGCGGTCGAGCACGAAGCTCAGCTCGGGGGTGACGCGGGTGCGCAGCCGGCCGGCGACCGTGCGCTGCACGAAGCCGCGCGCGTCCTCGAGCATGCGCATGACGCGGCGCACCTCGCCCTCCTTGTCGGCGAGGACCGAGACCTTGATCCGCGCGTGACGATAGTCCGGCGAGAGCTCGCAGCCGACCACCGTGATGAAGCCGAGGCGCGGGTCGCGGAGCTCGGACTGGAGGATGCGTGCCACCTCCGTCTCGATCTTCTTCCGCACCCGCTCGACCCTGATCGACGCCATCGCGCCTCCTGACCGCGCCACAACGACGCGGGCCGCGCCCGAAAGGCGCGGCCCGGTCGCTCGGAGTCGGCTCTGACCCGGGACCCGGCCGCCCGGGCTACTCCAGCGTCCGCTTGATCCGCTCGATCTCGAACACCTCGAGCCGGTCGCCGTCCTTGATGTCGTCGTAGCCGGCGAGCTTGATGCCGCACTCGAAGTTCTCGCGCACCTCGCGCACGTCGTCCTTGAAGCGGCGCAGGCTGGCCAGCTCGCCCTGCCACAGGACGATGCCGTCGCGCGACAGGCGCACGTTGGCGTTGCGGCGCACGACGCCGTGCTCGACGAAGCAGCCGCCGATGTTGCCCAGCTTGGAGGAGCGGAAGACCTTGCGGATCTCCACCATGCCGATGACGTTCTCGCGCTCCTCCGGCTCCAGCGCCCCGCCCATGACATCCTTCATGTCGTTGAGCAGGTCGTAGATGACGCTGTGCGTGCGGATGTCGATGCCCCGCTCCTTCGCCAGCGCGCGCGACTTGGTCTCGGCGATCACGCCGAAGCCCATGATCACGCACGAGCCGGTGCGCTCGGCGAAGGCCAGGTTCACGTCGGCCGTGGTGATCGCGCCCACGCCGTCGCGGATCACGCGGCAGCGCACCTCGTTGTTGCCGAGCTTGTTGACCTCGGCCTTGAGCACCTGGAGCGAGCCCTGGGTGTCCGCCTTGATGATGACGCGGACCTCCTTGACCTGCTTGTCGGCGAGCTGCTTGATCACCCCGGCGTAGTCGGTCGGGATGTGCGGCTCGACCGCCCCGGCCTTCTCGCGCGCGCGGCGCTCGCGGTCGGCGAGCAGGTCCTTGAGCTCGGCCTCGTCCTGGATCGAGTAGAAGCGGTCGCCCGCCTCGGGGATCTCGTCGAAGCCCAGGACCTCGACCGGCACGCCCGGGCCGGCCACCTGCACCGGCTTGCCGCGGTCGTTGAACATCATGCGCACCCGGCACCAGGCCCGGCCGGCGATGATGTTGTCGCCCTTCTTCAGCGAGCCGTCCTGGAGGAGCGCCGTGACGACGATGCCCCGGCCCTCGGTCTTCTTGGCCTCGAGCACGGTGCCGCTGGCGGCGCGCTCCGGGTTGGCCTTGAGGTCGAGCAGCTCGGCGTAGGTGGTGATCGTCTCCAGGAGCTCGTCGATGCCCTGGCCCTTGACCGCCGACACGGGCACGACCTCGGTCTCGCCGCCGAACTCCTGCGGCAGCATGCCCTCGATCTGGGCCAGCTGCTGGAAGAGCCTGTCCTTGTTGGCGTTCGGCTTGTCGATCTTGGTCATGGCGACCATGATGTGCGCCCCGGCCGCCTGCGCGTGCTGGATCGCCTCCTTGGTCTGGGGCATGACGCCGTCGTCGGCGGCGATCACGAGCAGCACGATGTCGGTCACGTTGGCGCCGCGGGCGCGCATCTCGGTGAACGCCTCGTGGCCGGGCGTGTCGATGAACGTGATCCCCTTGCCGTTGTGCTCGGCGACGTAGGCGCCGATGTGCTGGGTGATCCCGCCGGCCTCCTGGGCCGCCACCGGGGACTTCGTCTTGCGGATGGTGTCCAGCAGCGTCGTCTTGCCGTGGTCGACGTGGCCGAGGACCGCCACGATCGGCTGGCGCCAGACGAGGTTCGCCTCGTCCTCGTCGGCCTCCCACTGCGCCACCAGCTCCTGCTCGAGGTCCTCCTCGTCCACGATCGTGCACTCGATGTGGTAATGGAGGCAGAGGAGCTCGACCGACTCCTTGGGGACCGGCTGGTTCTGGTTGAGCATCATCCCCTGCTTCATGAAGAAGCTCATGATCTCGGGGACGCGGATCGCCAGCAGCGCGGAGAGGTCCTTGAGGCTGATCGGCAGCTCGATCTCGACCTTGTCCGGGCGCACGACGTTGGCGGTGATCGCGCGCTTGGGGCGCTTCTTCGTCACCTTGTGCCAGTGGTCGCGCTCCTGTAGGCGGCGCTCGAGCCGGCGCCCGCGGCCGAGCTCGGCCTGACCGCCGGCGCGCCGGGTCGTCTGCTTGCCAGGGCCGCCGGGGCCGCGCTTGGCCGGCGAGACCGCCGTGCGCGTCGGGCCGCCGGGCGCGCCAGGACCGCCAGGACCGCCAGACCGCCAGGTCCGCCAGGTCCGCCGGGGCCGCGCCCCATGCCGGGCGGGCCGCGCCGGCGTCGCCGCTGGCGCCAGGCGGTGAGCCTGGGGGCCGGGCGGCGGGCCGAAGCGGTCCGACCGCGGGCCGCGGGGCTGAGGGCCGGGGCGGGCCCCGACGGCGCGTCCGACGCGCGGCCGGATCGAAGCCGGGCGCGAAGCCCCGGAAGCCGGCGGCCAATACAGTGGGGCGCGCTCGTTGACCAGGCGCGCGCCGGAGGCGGCGGCGGCAGCGGCAGCAGGGCGAGCGAGGCGCCTGCGCCGGCGTGGCTTGTACGTGCGCGCGGGCGGGGCGGCGGGTGCCCGCAGGCGCCTGCGCGGCGGCGCCTGCGCGTGGCACGGGCTGCGCGGCGGGCACGCTGCGCGGCGGTCACTGGGTTGCGCGGCCGTGCCGAAGCTGGGCGGCCGCCGCTGCCGGCGCGGGCTGGCCTCGTCGGCGGCCGGGGCGCCGGGTAGCGGTGGCGGCCGGGCGCCGCTGCGGGCTGCGTGGGCTCGACCTCACGGGTGGGCGCGACCGCGGCCGCGTGGGCGCCGTCGCCGTCGGCCGCCGCGTGGGCGACCTCGACCTGCTCCGCGGGCGGCGGACCGAGCTCCTCCACGACCGGCTCGGGGATGTCGAACAGCCCGGCGCGCTCGAGGATCGTGCGGATCCTGGGCACGTCCTGGGTGTCCACCTCCACGAAGTGGCTCTTCAGCCGGTGCCCCGCCTCGTGGAGCGCCTCGAGCATGGACTGCGCGGGGAGCGCCCAGTCGTGGGCCAGGTGATAGAGACGGACCTTGTTCATAGACCGGAACACCCTCTTGCGTGAGACCAGGAAACACTGACCAGGGGTTCGCCGCGCCGTCACGCGCGCGGCGGCGGGGGGCTAGTCCCCCCGCGCGGCGAGCTCGTCCTCGCCCTCGACGTACTCACCGCCGCCGTCCCCCTGCCCGTCGCCCTCGAGCGGCCCCTCCGGCAGGAGCGCCGCCGCCGCCGCAGCCGCCGAGGACTGCACCGCCGGCCGCTCCTGCGACGAGTCGTACGCCACCTGGAACCGCTCCTCGTAGGCGTCGGGCGTGCCCGTGACCAGGTCGATCGCCCAGCCTGTCAGCCGCGATGCCAGGCGCACGTTCTGCCCGCGCCGGCCGATCGCCAGCGAGAGCTGGTCCTCCTCCACGAACACCTTCGCCCGCTTGGTCTCGAAGTCGAGCTCGATCGCGTTCACGATCGCGGGCTTCATGGCGTTCATGATGTAGACCTCCTGCGACTCGTTCCATCGCACGATGTCGATCTTCTCGCCGTTCAGCTCGTCCACGATGTTCTTGATGCGCGAGCCGCGGATGCCGACGCAGGCGCCCACGCAGTCGACCTTGTGGTCGATCGACTGCACGGCGACCTTCGAGCGATGGCCGGGGTCGCGCGCCAGCGCCTTGATCTCGATGATCCGCTCCTGGATCTCGGGGACCTCGAGCTCGAACAGGTGCCGCAGGAGGTCGGGGTGCGCGCGCGAGAGCACGATGCGCACCCGCTGGCCGACCTTCTTCACCTCGAGGATGAGGCACTTGATGCGCTCGCCGGGGTTGTAGCTCTCCCCCTGCATCTGCTCGCGCCAGGGGATGATGCCCTCGGCCTTGCCCAGGCTGACGATGACGTTGGGCTTCTCGAACCGCTGCACCGTCACGGGCACGAGCTGGCCGACGCGGCGGATGTGCTCGTCGTGGACGACGTCGCGCTCCGCCTCGCGGATCTTCTGGATCATCACCTGCTTGGCCGTGAGGGCCGCGATGCGGCCCAGGTCGGCGAGGTCCTCGAGCGGCTCCTCGCCGTCCAGCGCGGTGATGTCGCCCGTGTCGCGGCTGATCTCGATGACGATGTTCTTGTGCAGGCCGAGCTTCTTCTTCGCCGCCGAGAGCAGGGCCGCCTCGATCCCGGAGAAGATGATCTCCTTGTCGACGCCCTTCTCGCGATGGAGCGCGTCGACGATGCGGAGGATGTCGCTGCCCTTCATGCCGTTGATCATGGCGCTCTCCGTCGTCGTCCGTCGGCCGCCGGTGTCGTCGACCGGCGCCGTGAGGCGCAACCGGAGCGCCCTGGCGCCGGTCGTGAGCTGTCACTGGAGCGGCGCTCGCCAGCCCACCTCGGTGGACCGTCGGACGCCGAGCACGCGTGAAACAAAAGAAGTGGACCCCGAAGCAGGCGGCCAACGACGCCCGGGCCAGGACGGCCCAGGAGGCGCAGGCCACCGGCACAGGATGCCCACTTCGATATGTCCAGCCGACGACGGCACACAAGCGTGTCCCGCCGACGGCAGCACTTTCGTGGCAGACTGCTGACCGGCTTCACCGAGCATTCTAGGAGGACCGGACGTGCTGTCAAGCGGTTGGCACGCCTGGGCCGGGCCCCGGATCGTTCTCCTGACGCGCGTTCCGTCGCCGGGACGAGCCAAGACCCGCCTCGCGGCGACGATCGGGGATTCCGCCGCCGCGGACGCCGCCCAGGCCTTCCTGGAGGACAGCATCGCCCTGGCGGTCGCGGCCGCCGGGCGGGTCGGCGGTCGGGTGGTGGTGCACACGGACCCGGATGCTCCGGGGGAGGCGCTGCTGGTCCTCCTGAGTCGCCTCGGCGCGGCGCACGCCCCCCAGGGGCCCGGGGGGCTCGGGGCGCGGCTGCGCCGGGCGCTCGAGGTCGCACCCACGGCGGCGCGGGTGGTGCTCGGCAGTGACGCGCCGGACCTCCCGGGCGAGCACCTCGTCAGCGCTCTGAGGTTGGTCGAGCAGGTCCCGGTCGTCCTCGGGCCGACGACCGCGCGCGACGGTGGCTTCCACCTGCTGGCGCTCGCCCCCGGCGCGCCCGCGGCGTGGCTCGAGGGGCCGCTGCGCTGGAGCACCCCGCACGCGCTCGCCGACGCCGAGGCCGCCGCGCGCGCGGCCGGCCTCGCGGTCGGGAAGGGCCCGCCCTGGCCGGATGTTGATGATGAGGTCGACCTGCGGGCGCTCGAGGCTCGCCTGGTCGGGTCTCCCGACCCGACGACCGCTCCCCGGACGCGCGCCTGGCTCTTGCGCCAGCGGCCCGCGCCACCGTGAGGCTCACGGCGCCGGCGAGGTGCGGCATGATGAATGAGGGTGGTCCTGGCTCCGGCGCCGGCGAGTCAGCGGGTTTAATTGCCGGCGCGCACGCTCCTAAGTCTTGGTGACCTTGACAGTACCTGACCCCCCTGGTATCGTCTCCCGCGTCGCGACCGACTTAAGTTCGAATCCTGGCAGGGTTTGTGCTTGGTCGCCTGCCCCCCCCGGAACCCTCATGATCTGCGAGTCCTGCCACCAGAACCTCGCCACGGTCCACCTCACGGAGATCGTGCAGAAGTACAAGAAGGAGACGCACCTCTGCGAGGAGTGCGCCCGCACCCGGGGCGTGCCGTACAAGAATCCGCTCGCGAAGGACCCGCTCTCGGCCAAGAAGGAGGAGCCCGTCGTGGCGCCGCCGCCGGCCGGCGAGCTCGCCGAGCCTTGCCCGAGCTGCGGGACGAGCTTCTCCGACTTCCGCGCGTCGGGCCGCCTGGGCTGCCCGCACGACTACGAGCAGTTCAAGCGCGGGCTCGTCCCGCTCCTCGAGAAGATCCACGGCGCCGTGCAGCACACGGGCCGCATCCCGGCGCGCGTCGGCGCGCGCATCGAGCGCCAGCGACTGATCGCGGCCCTGCAGCGCGACCTGAGCCAGGCCGTCGAGCGCGAGGAGTACGAGCGGGCCGCCGAGGTGCGCGACAAGATCCGCGCCCTCGAGCAGCAGCAGGTGGAGGAGCCGAGCACGTGATGGGCGAGCTCGATCTCAACGAGGTGGGCGAGTGGCTGTCCGGCACCGGGCCGGAGAGCGACATCGTCATGAGCACGCGCATCCGCCTGGCGCGGAACGTCGTGGGCTTCCCCTTCCTCACGCGGATCGAGGAGCGCCGCAAGTCCGAGCTCGAGCGCTGGCTGCGCGACCGCATCCGCGGGGCGAAGCTCGACTGGGACGTGAGCTACCAGAACCTCAACGAGACCAGCCCCCTCGAGCGGCAGTGCCTGGTCGAGCGGCACCTGATCTCGCGCGACCACGCCAACAGCAAGGGCGACCGCGGCGTGGCCGTGGGCCCGCGCGGCATGGTCTCGGTCATGGTCAACGAGGAGGACCACCTCCGCATCCAGGTCCTGCGCTCCGGCTTCCAGCCCGACGCCGCCTGGCGGCAGATCCTCGACTTCGACAAGCGGCTCGAGGGGCAGATGGACTTCGCCTTCTCGCCCGAGTTCGGCTACCTGACCGCCTGCCCCACCAACTGCGGCACCGGGATGCGCGTCTCGGTCATGCTGCACCTCCCCGCGCTGGTGATGACCAAGCAGATCGAGAAGGTCTTCCACGCGGTGAGCAAGATCGGCCTGGCGGTGCGTGGCTTCTATGGCGAAGGCACGCAGGCCATGGGCGACTTCTACCAGATCTCGAACCAGGTGACGCTCGGCCGCTCCGAGGAGGACGTCCTCAAGACGGTCGCCGAGTACGTGCCGCAGATCATCAAGTTCGAGCGTAACTGGCGCGAGAAGCTCATCACCGAGAACCGCGTCGGGCTGGAGGACCGCGTGTGGCGGGCCTTCGGTATGCTGGAGCGAGCTCGGCTGATCACGAGCGAGGAGACCATGGACTACCTGTCCGCCGTGCGGATGGGGGTCAACCTGGGGCTCATCGACGCGATCCCGATCTCGACCGTCAACGAACTCTTCATCGTGACTCAGCCTGCGCACCTGCAGAAGCTGAGCGGCAGCGAGCTCGACACGCCCGAGCGCGACGAGAACCGCGCCGATTACGTGCGGCGCCGGCTCGCGAGCCTGAACTGAGGCGCACAGGCAGGAGATTCTCGAATGTTCGACCGCTTCACGGATCGGGCGCGCAAGGTCATGGGCCTGGCCCGGCAGGAAGCCCAGCGTTTCAACCATCAGTACATCGGCACGGAGCACATCCTCCTGGGCTTGATCCAGGAGGGCTCCGGCGTCGCGGCCAACGTCCTGCGTAACCTCGACGTCGACCCGGAGCGGATCCGGGGCGAGGTGGAGAAGATCGTCCAGGACGGGCCGACCATGGCCACCCTCGGCCAGCTGCCATTCACGCCCCGGGCCAAGAAGGTCCTGGAGCTGGCGTCCGAGGAGGCCACCAACCTGCGTCACAACTACATCGGGACCGAACACCTCCTCCTGGGCCTCATCCGCGAGAACGAGGGCGTGGCCGCCCAGGTGCTGATGAACCTGGGCCTCAAGCTGGAAGAGGTCCGCGAGGAAGTGCTCGATCTCCTAGGAGCCGATATGTCGAACAGCGATTCCGGCGCGACCCCGGGCGGCGGCGGCCAGAACGAGAAGGCAAGCAAGAAGAGCAAGACGCCGGCGCTGGACGCCTTCGGCCGCGACCTGACCGAGCTCGCCCGCGAGGGCAAGCTCGACCCGGTCATCGGCCGCAAGGACGAGATCGAGCGCGTGACGATGATCCTCTCGCGCCGCACCAAGAACAACCCGGTGCTGCTCGGCGAGCCGGGCGTCGGCAAGACGGCCATCGTCGAGGGCCTGGCGCAGGACATCATCAAGGGCAACGTCCCCGAGATCCTGCGCGACAAGCGGATCGTCGTGCTCGACCTCGCGATGATGGTCGCCGGCACGAAGTACCGCGGCCAGTTCGAGGAGCGCATCAAGGCGGTCATGACCGAGGTGCGCCGGGTCAAGAACGTCGTCCTGTTCATCGACGAGCTGCACACGCTCGTCGGCGCGGGCGGCGCCGAGGGCGCGATCGACGCCAGCAACGTGCTCAAGCCGGCGCTCTCGCGCGGCGAGGTGCAGTGCATCGGCGCCACGACGCTCGACGAGTACCGCAAGTACATCGAGAAGGACGGCGCCCTGGCCCGCCGCTTCCAGAGCATCACGGTCGACCCGCCCAGCAAGCCCGAGGCGGTGGAGATCCTCCGCGGGCTGCGCGACAAGTACGAGGCGCACCACCGGGTGCAGTACACCGACGAGTCGCTCGAGGCGGCCGTCGAGATGTCGTCGCGCTACATCACCGACCGCTTCCTGCCGGACAAGGCGATCGACGTCATCGACGAGGCCGGCGCGCGCCTGCGCATGAAGTCCATGCGCACGCCGCCCGACCTCAAGGACCTCGAGGAGGACGTCAAGAAGCTCGAGAAGGAGAAGGAGGAGGCGGTCGCCGGCCAGGACTTCGAGCGCGCGGCGTCGCTGCGCGACAAGGCCGACAAGCTGAAGAAGAAGCGCGAGCAGATCAAGCGCGAGTGGCGCGAGGCCAACAAGGAGTCGGGCGGCGTCGTCGACGAGAACATGATCGCCGAGACCGTCTCCAAGATGACCGGCGTCCCGCTCACGCGCCTCGAGAAGGGCGAGGCCGAGCGCCTGCTCAACATGGAGGAGGAGCTGCACAAGATGGTCATCGCCCAGGACGAGGCGATCAAGACCATCGCGAAGGCCGTGCGGCGCTCGCGCTCGGGGCTCAAGGACCCGCTGCGGCCCATGGGCTCGTTCATCTTCCTCGGCCCCACGGGCGTGGGTAAGACCCTCCTCGCCAAGGCGCTGGCGAAGTTCATGTTCGACCGCGAGGACTCGCTCATCCAGATCGACATGAGCGAGTACATGGAGAAGCACAACGTCTCGCGGCTCGTCGGCGCGCCGCCCGGCTACGTGGGCTTCGAGGAGGGCGGCCAGCTCACCGAGAAGATCCGCCGCCGGCCCTACGCGGTGGTGCTCTTCGACGAGATCGAGAAGGCGCACCACGACGTGTTCAACATGCTCCTCCAGATCATGGAGGAGGGGAAGCTGACCGACAGCTTCGGGCGGCACGTCGACTTCCGCAACGTGATCCTGATCCTGACCTCGAACATCGGCTCGGACATCATCAAGAACAAGGCCGACATGGGCTTCGGCCGCGGCGGCGCCTCCAGCGAGGAGCGCAGCTACGAGGTGATGAAGAAGCAGCTGATGGACGAGCTGGAGAAGGCGTTCCGGCCGGAGTTCATCAACCGCCTGGACGACATCGTGATCTTCCGCCAGCTGACCCGCGAGAACCTGGCGAGCATCGTCAAGCTCGAGATCGCCAAGGTCGCCAAGCGGCTCGAGGACAAGGAGATCAGCCTCGACATCACGCAGGAGGCCACGGAGTTCCTCATCGACAAGGGCTTCCACCCGGAGTTCGGCGCCCGGCCGCTGCGCCGCGCGGTCGAGCAGTTCCTGGAGGACCCGCTGTCGGAGGAGCTGCTCCGCGGCACGTTCGAGGGCAAGCGCTACGTGCTCGTCCAGAACGACACGGAGAACGGCAAGCTCAAGTTCGAGGCCGCCGAGCGGCCGGCCGCGACCGCCACGTCCTCGACGTAGCGGCGACGGTCTCTCGATCACGACGGCGCGAGGGAGCTCCCCACGGGGCTCCCTCGCGCGTTTCCGGAGGGTCGCCGCGCGCGCGCGCAGAGGCACGACCCAGCAGGGAAGGCCGTGGACCAGGAGACATGACTCACCACAGAGGAGCAGAGGAAGCAGAGAGCCTGGGAGCTCTTCCTCCCGCTGCACCTGTTCAACCCACCAGAGCGCAGCGTGTGGAAGGCGCGGAACGGGCCGAGCTCGATCGCCCGGGCACTTGCGGCGATCGCGCCCCCCTCGCGAGCGCATACTCATCGCAGGTCTGAGCTCGAGAGACATCGCGCCGCGATCTCTTCTCGAGCTCGGAAGAAGGGCGAGTGGACCGGCACACGCCCTCTGCTTCCTCTGCTCCTCTGTCGTGATCTCTGCATCTCCGCCGGCCGAACCGGCGCCCCCCCCCGCGGGCGCGCCCCCCGCGCGCGATGTAAGCTGCCCGCCGGAGGGGACATGACGGCGACGCCGTACTCCGAGGTCGAGGCCCTGCGCGAGCGGATCGACGCGCACCGCCCCTTCACCCCGGACCTCGTCGAGCGCATGCAGCGCTGGCTCGTGCCGCAGTTCATCTGGGCCTCGGACGGCCTGGGCGCGCGCGAGCGGCTGACGCTGGCCGAGGTGACCGCCTTCCTCGAGCGCGACATCGTGTCGGGCGGCCATCCCCTCGACCGCTTCCTGGCGCTCGAGCGCCACCGGCGCGCCTTCGCGCTGGTCGAGCGCCGCGCCCGCGAGGGCGGGCGGGTCGACCTGGAGCTCATCCAGCGGCTCCATCGCGCGCTCACGGAGGGCGCCCGCACCGACGTCGCGCACCGGCCAGGCGAGTGGAAGGAGACCGAGAGCCCGGAGACGCGCCGGCGCGGTCGGCGCTTCCGCTACGCGCCGCCCGCCGAGGTGCCGGGCCTCATGGAGCGGCTGATCGACGAGCTGCCGCGGCAGCTCCAGGCGGAGCACCCGGTCCGCGCCGCCGCGTGGCTCTACTACCACCTGCATCTGATCCATCCCTTCCAGACGCTCAACGGGCCGGTGTCCCGGCTCGCGACGAGCGTGCTGCTCCTGCACCACGGCTTCCCCCCGCTCGTGCTCGACCCGCGCGACCTGGGCCCCTACCTCGACGCGCTCGCCGGCTGCGACGCGACCGTCCCGGGCGGCCGGGGCGAGCCGCTCTCGCCGCGGGCCGACGTCACGCCGCTGGCGCTCGTCTTCTGCGACGGGCTGCGGCGCACGGCGCTGCGCCTGCTCGACTTCGTCGAGGGGCGCGACGTCCAGGCGCCCGACCTGCCGCGGCGCGTGGTCGACGACCAGGAGCAGCTCCTGGCGGCCATGCTCGCGCAGGAGGACCTGTCCTGGCGCGTGCGCGGCAGCGCCGACGTGCGCGCGCTGCACGGCCGCATGGAGCGCGTCATGCGGCAGCTCGAGTGCAAGGGGCCGATCTACTCGATCCGCGTCGAGGAGGCCGAGGTCGTCAGCACGCACGGCGGGTGGCGCGAGTTCCTGCCTGCCATGCCGGCGGGCGACGCGGGCATCATCGGCCGCGCCGTCGTGGTCATCGCCGGCGAGCCGACGTCCAACCTGCGCTTCCCCGTGCCCTCGCGCCTGCGGCTCGTCGTGTGCCGCACGCAGTCGACGGCGCAGGTGCTGCTGCAGTGGGACGACCAGGCGCGGCCCAGGGCGCACCCCGGGCCGCCGCGCTCCGAGCAGTGGCCCGACTCGGCGCTCGACAAGCTCCTCACGCGGGCGATCGACTCGCGCCGCCGCACGTTCGAGCTGCGCGTCCTGGAGGAGAACCTCGCGCCGGCCGCCCAGGAGGAGATCCGGAAGCTGCTCGAGGAGCAGCCCGGCCGCCGGAGCATGCGGCTGCGGCGCATCACGGGGCGGCGGGGGCCGTCGGCCCGGTTCGGCAAGGTCGCCGCCGAGGCGCCGGTGACCGCGGAGGTGCCCCCGGACGCGCCGGCCGAGCCCACGCCTCCGAGCGGCCCACGCTCGAACACGGGGCGGCTGGACGGCCTCCGCCCGGCCGAGCCGCCGCTGTCGTTCTGACAGCAGGCTCCGGTCGAGTCGGTTGGATCACAGGGAGCACAGCGCGAAGAACGAGGCTCTCCGTGACCGCTGTGGCCCATGAGCTGCCATCACGCCCTTCCACTCTCGCCGTGCGGGCTACAGCGGCCGTCGCTCGTTCTGACGTTCACGTCCGGGGCGCGCGGCTCGATGCTCCGATCCGCAGCGAGGCACCTGTCGCCCTCGCTCCGGCCGCTACGCGGCCTCCGCTCGGGGATGCGCGCCACCGCTCGATCTCCTCGCTTCGCTCGCAGATCGAGCGGTGAGCGCGGTCACATGGAGCACGGAGGCGACGAGGGTCGACGAAGGACGCGGAGGTCCTCGGGTCCTTCGTGCCTGCGTGTCCCGTGGGGCGGCCAGGGGCGCTGACGTCACCTCATGAGCTCGAGCTGGGACCGCGGTGATCGCGCGCCGGGCGGTTAGGCTCGGGGCGCGAGGTGTCGATCGATGACCGAGCTCGTCGTGCGCCGGGCGCCGCTCGTGGCGGCCGCGCTCTCCCTGGTCGCGCTGGCGGCGGCGGCCCAGGACGAGGGCGGGTTCCAGGACCACACGCTCCGCTTCGCCGGCGCCCTGCAGGCCGCCGGCGAGCCTGGGCTGGCCGCGCTCGAGGCGTGGGACCCGGCCCGCGACCCGCCGGGCGCCCTGAGCGACGTGGCGCGGCGCGTGGCCGCCCTGCCGCTCGGGCCCGACGCGCCGGCGCGGCTGGCCGCGCTCGTCGGCCGCGCCGACCCGTTCCTCCAGGAGGCGGGCCTCGTCGTGGCGCGGGGCCAGGTCGAGCAGGGGCTCGTCCAGGGCGTCGCCGAGGCCGTCGCGGCGCCGGCCGCCCGCGCCGTGCGCGCCGAGCGTCGACCCGTGGGTGGTCCTGGCCGCCGTCGAGAACCGTCGACGCCGCCGGCGCGCCGCTGGAGCCGCTGCTCGCCGCCCTGGCCGACGCGGCCCGCGCGCGGCCCCTCGCCGATCGACGCCACCCGCGCCGGTCCGGCGAGCTCGCGCATGCGACCGGTGACCGGCGGGCCTACGCGCCTCGACGCTACGCTCGGCCGCTGGCTCGGCCCGAGGCCGGCGCCGCGGACGCGGCGCTGCTGGCGCACCTCGAGCGCCGCCATGGCGCGCGTGGGCTCGAGGCCACCTGCTGCCGGCGCCCCTCGACGCCGCCATCCGGCGCGTGCGTGGCCCTGGCCGAGGGCGACCGCCGGGGCTGGCCTGGGCGCTCGAGCAGGCGCGGGGCTGGCCGAGGAGCGGGCCGCGCGCCGCCGAGGTCGAGCGGCTGGCCGGCGTCACCGGGGGGTGACCGCGCAGCGCGTCAGCAAACCTGCTGACCGCGCGCCGCCGCGGCGCGTCGAGCTGCAAGGGCGGCGCCGGCCAGGCGCGACGGGCGGGCGAACGTCGGCCGCGCGCCGGCCAGCGCGCCCGTGATCGCCTGCTCCCAGTAGACGCGCCCGCCCGCGGCGAGCAGGTCCTCGACGCCCGGGACCCACGCGCGCGCGCGCTCGATCCCGGCGACGAGCGGCCGCGCCGCCGGGACGACGAGGCGCCACGCCGTGCGCGGCAAGGCCAGCTGGTCGGCCGTCTCGGACCCGAGCAGCGTCCGCAGCAGGGCGTAGCCGAGCTGCACCTGCGCGGCGGCCAGGCGGCGCTCCAGCTCGGTCCGCGCCTGCTCGCGCGGCAGCTCGACGAGCGCCCGCACGAGCGACCGCGAGTCGTCGTC
Source organism: Planctomycetota bacterium (assembly GCA_019636275.1). GTDB lineage: Bacteria > Planctomycetota > J058 > J058 > J058 > JAMLIC01. The sequence continues at coordinate 24,815 of JAHBXY010000003.1, forward strand.
CGGCGGGCCCTCGGTGGCCAGGATCAGCGCGCGCAGGGCGCGCGCCTCGGCGATCGTCGCCGGCAGGAGCTCGGGGTCGACCCCCGTGATCCACCCCGACGTGCGCCACAGGTGCAGGTAGTCCTCGGCCTCCTCGTCGCTCACCGAGAGCCCCAGCGCGCGCACCCCGTCGAGCCACTCGAGCGAGAAGAGGAGCGTCGTGCCCACGAGGTCGTGCTGGTTGATCGGCGCGCCCCACAGGTCGGCGCGCCAGCGGCCGGACGCCAGGACCAGGCGGCGCACGGCCGCGTGGATCAGGCGCACGCGCAGGGCGAGCTGCCAGCCGAGCCCGCCCGGCCGCAGCCCGCCGGGGGAGCAGGTGGCCACGACGAAGCGCCCGGTCTCCGCCAGGCGCTTGCCGGCGAGGCGCCCCGACGTGAGCTGGCCCGAGAGCGCCAGCGGCTTGTTCCCGGCGGGCGAGCAGTAGCCCGCCGCCAGCGACCGCGCCCCGAGGACCACCCCGCCGAGCGGCCCCGCCCGCAGGAGCAGGCGACCTGCCCGGTCGCAGCGCGGCAGGTCCACCCAGAAGGGGAGGCGCGCCGCCTCCTCGAGCAGGCGGCGCAGGGCCGGCGCCGCCCCGCGCGGGGGCGCCGCCGCGGCCAGGCCGCGCTCGAGCGCCCGCGCCTGCGCCGGCTCCTCGTCGAGGACCGCCGCGGCCTCGTCGGCCAGGGGGTCCTGCCGCCCGAGGAACTCGACCAGCCGGTCCGCGCGCGCGCCGAAGCGGGCGCGGGCGGCGGGGAGGTCGACGACGCGCGCGGGGACCTCGAGGGCGTCGGCCATACATCATGGTCTACCCCGCCCCGCGCCCGCCGGCAGGCGCGTCGCGCCAACCTCCTCGGGGGTCGAAGGTTCAGCCGCCCTGGCGGGCCTCGAGCTCCTGCCAGCGGGCGAACAGCGCCTCGACGCGCGCCTGCGCCTCGCCCAGCTCGCGCGCGGCCTCCTGCATCCGCCGCGCGTCGCGCCCGGGCGCCTCGAGCTCGGCCTGCAGCGCCGCGACCTGCGCCTCGGCCGCGGCGATCGTGTCCTCCATCCCCTCGAGCTCGGCCCGCTCCTTGTTCGACAGCTTCGTCCGCGCGGGCGCCGGCGCGCGCGCCGGCGGGTCCGACGGGCGCTCGGCGCGCGCCGCGTCCTTGCGCAGCGCCTGGCGGGCGCGCGTGTACTGCTCGGTCGTGGCCAGGAGCCGCCCGCCGTCGCCCAGGCCCAGCCCGAGCACCTCGGTGGCGGCGGCGTCGAGGAGGAAGCGGTCGTGCGAGACGATCACCGCCGCGCCGGGGAACTCGACCAGGCTCTCCTCGAGCACCTCGAGCGACGGGATGTCCAGGTCGTTCGTCGGCTCGTCGAGGAGCAGCACGTCCGCCGGCTCGAGCATGAGCCGCGCCAGGAGCACGCGCGCCTTCTCGCCCCCCGACAGGCGCCGCACGTGCATCTGGAGCTGCTCCTGCGGGAACAGGAAGCGCTTCGCCCAGGCGGTCACGTGCAGCGGCCGCCCCTGGTAGTGGACGAACTCGCCCGAGGGCGCCAGCGCCTGCCGGAGCGTCGCCTCGGGGTCGAGCTGCGCCCGCTCCTGGTCGAAGTAGACCACCCGCAGGCCGTGCGCGCGCTTGACGGTCCCCTCGGTGGGCGCGAGCTGCCCGGCGAGGACCTTGAGGAGGGTCGACTTGCCGCAGCCGTTGGGGCCGAGGAGGCCGAGGCGGTCGCCCGGGCCGAGCGAGAGCGACACGCCGCGGAACAGCGCCTGCTCGCCGATCGTGTGGCCGACGCGGTCGAGCGTCACGAGCGCGTTGGCGCGCCGGCCGGTCGCCGCGAAGCCGAGCTGCACCGCGTCGCCGTGGGCGTTGCGCCGCGCGACCTCCGACAGCCGCGTCGAGAGCTCGTCGGCCTGCGTGAACTTCGCCGCCGACTTCTTGCGCTGCTCGCGCGGCGTCTTCTTCAGGAAGGCCACCGTGCGCTCGAGCTTGGCCTCGAGCGCGCGCTGCTCGCCGCGCTGCGCCTCGATCAGCGCCTCGCGCCGCTCGACGAGGTCGCTGTAGCTCCCCTCGCAGCGGAGGAACCCGGCCGGCAGGCGCGGGTCGAGCTCGAAGACGACGCTCGACACCTCGTCGAGCAGGTAGCGGTCGTGCGTGACCATGACGAACGCGAACTGCGGCCGGGCGAGCAGCTTCTCCAGCCAGAGGATCCCGTCGAGGTCCAGGTGGTTCGTGGGCTCGTCGAGGAGGAGGAGCTGCGGCTCGGTCACGAGCGCGCGGCACAGCGCCAGGCGCTTCTTCCACCCGCCCGAGAGCGTCTCGACCGGCTGGTCGGCGCGCGGGCCCCCCGCCTCGTCGAACCCGGCCTTGCCCAGGGTCACGGCCGCGCGCGCGGCGCGCTCGTGCGGCTCGAGCGCGGTCCGCGCCAGCGCCTCCTGCACGACGCCCGCCGGTGTGGCGCCGGGCGCGAAGACGTCCTCCTGCGGCACCCAGGCCAGGCGCGCGCCCTGGGCCAGGGCCACCTGCCCCTCGTCGGCGGGCTCGTCGCCGGCGAGCACGCGCAGGAGCGTCGACTTCCCCGCGCCGTTGGGGCCGATCAGCCCCACGCGCTCGCCCTCGTGGATCGAGAACGACAGCCCCTGGAACAGCGGGCGGCCGTGGTGGGTGCGGGACAGGGCGTGGCAGGCGAGGAGGGCGGGCACGCGACGAAGATAGCGTGTCGCGGGCTCCCCGGTTGCGCGAGGGGGGCGCGCCCTGGCAGGCTCTCAACATGGCGGACCCGGGGCTGCGCGAGCTCGAGCGGCGGTGGCGGCAGAGCGGCGCGCCCGACGACGAGGCGCGCTGGCTGGTGGCGCGCCTGCGCAAGGGCGAGCTCGACGCGGGGCGCCTCGAGCTCGCCGCCTGCTGCGACCACCGGCCGGCCGACCAGGCCCTGCGCGCCGTCGGGATCGCGCCGAGCCCGACCTCGTGGGTCACCGACGTGCGCCGCTGGGGTGACGACCCCTGCGTCCGCGCCGGCCTCGTCGCGGCGCGGCTGGCCCTGCCCGTGTGGGCCGAGGCCTTCCCGGCCGACGGCCGGCCGGCGGCGATCCTGGACCTCGTCGCGCGCTGGCTCGAGGCCGCGGGCGGGGAGCGCCGCGACGCGGAGCAGGCCGTCCTCGACGCCGAGGACGCCGCCGTCGCCGCCCAGGCCGAGGTCGAGGACGCGGCCGACCTCGCCGCCTCCTGGGGCGCGCACCTCGCCGAGCAGGCGGCGGTCGCCGCGCTCTACGCCGCGCGGACCCTGCAGGCCGCCGCGCGCGAGTCGCCGCGGTCGCTGAGCGTGCCGCGCGCCTGGCTGCGCCGGCGCCCGGCCCGCACGAGCCGCGCCCGCGCGCCGGCCTCGGTCGTCGACGACTTCCTGGCCGCCCATGCCCGCGCCGCCCGCGCCTTGCGCGTCGCCGACGACGTCGTGCGCGCCGCCGTCGACGCCGGCGTGGCCGCCTGGTGCCTCGACCCGCTCGGCCAGCCGTGCCCCGAGGGAGCCCGCCCGTGAAGGAGGAGCCGAAGCCCCGGCCGACGCCGCCCGAGGCGAAGGACGACCCCCGCGTCGTCGCGCATCGCTGCCCGTTCTGCCACGCGCCCGTGCGCCCAGACGAGGAGGCCTGGGTCGCCTGCGCGCGGTGCCTCGGGCGGCAGCACGCCGCCTGCTGGGACGAGGCCGCGCGCTGCGCCGCCTGCGGCCACGACCGGCGGCTCGAGGCGGCCGCCGAGCGGCCGGCCGAGCGCGCCGGCGGCGGCTCGCGTCGCCGACGGGTGCTGCTGCTGCTCGGCCTGCTCGCCGCGCTGGTCGTCCTGGGCAACCTCCTCGCCTTCGTCTCCCTCGCGCCGGTCGCCGCCCCGCCCGTCGCTCCGCCCCAGCCGCCGCCGCCGCCCGCGCCGCTCGTCACGCCGCCCGTCGCTCCCGCGCGAGGGCCCGGCGCGCCCGGCGCCCGCGCCCGTCGACCACGCCGCCCGCCGGGCCGCCCTGCGCGAGCGCGTTTGTTTCGAGGCGGCCGACGCGGCCGAGCGCGCGCGCCTCCTCGGGGCCGTTGGCCCGGTGGAGCCCGGCGCCCCGGCCGCGCCGCAGGCGCCGTTCACCTGGATCCCCGACCACGCCGCGGACAACGACGTCGCGCGCCGCCTCGTGCGCGAGCACCGCGCGCGGGCGCTCGACGAGGAGGGGACCGTCGACAGCCTGGTCCTCCTGGCCCACGTCGACGCGTTCACGGGCAACCACGCGCAGGCGGTCCGGCGCTGCGAGCAGGCGCTCGACCGCGACGCGCGCCACGGGCCCGCCTGGACGGTCCGCGGCTGGTCGCGCCTGGCGCAGGGTCAGGTCGATGGCGCCGAGCTCGACCTCCTGCGCGGCGTGGACCTGAGCGCCGACCCGATCTTCGCCCTCGTCGGCCTGGGCCGCGTGGCCGAGGAGCGCCGCTGGCCCGACGAGGCGCTGGCGCGCTACGAGCAGGCCCGCGCGGCGCTCGCCGACTCGCCCGACGCCCTGCCCCAGCACGCGGCCGACCTCGAGCGGCGCCTCGAGCGGCTGCGGCGGGCGCGCTGACGTGCGCGCGCGCACGGCGGCGCTCACCGGCCTGACGATGCTGGCCTTCGCCGGCAACTCGCTCCTGTGCCGCGAGGCGCTCGGCCGCCGCGGCATGGACCCGGTGAGCTTCACGAGCCTGCGCGTCCTCTCGGGCGCCGCGCTCCTGGCCGTCCTCGCCCGGCGGCTCGATCGGCCGCTCGACCGGGGCGAGCGCGCCGGCTCCGCGGCCGGCGCGGCCGCGCTGTTCGCCTACGCGCTCGCCTTCTCGCTCGCGTACGTGACGCTCGAGGCGGGCGCCGGCGCGCTCCTCCTCTTCGGCGCGGTGCAGGCCACGATGCTCGCCGCCGGCCTGCGCGCCGGCGAGCGGCCGACGGCCCTGCAGTGGGGCGGGCTCCTGGCCGCGCTCGCCGGCCTCGTCCACCTGCTGCTGCCGGGGCTCGCCGCCCCCGACCCCGCCGGCGCCGCGCTGATGCTCCTGGCCGGCGTGGCCTGGGGCGTCTACTCGCTCCTCGGGCGCGGCGCCGCGCGCCCGATCGCGGTCACCGCGGGCAACTTCCTCGGCGCCGCCCCGCTGGCGCTCGTCGCCTCGCTCGCTGCCCTCCCGGTCGTCGCCCCCCGCGTGCCGCCCGAGGGCGCGCTCCTGGCCGTGGCGTCGGGGGCCGTGACCTCGGGGCTGGGCTACTCGCTCTGGTACCTGGCCCTGCGCGGCCACACGGCCACGACGGCCGCCGTCGTCCAGCTCTCCGTCCCCGTGCTCGCCGCCGCGGGCGGCGTGCTCCTCCTGGGCGAGGCGGCCACGTCGCGGCTCGTCGTCGCCGGGTCGCTCGTCCTCGGCGGCGTGGCGGCCGCGACGCTCGGCCGCCGGGAGGCTCGCCCGTGACGTCCCGCTACGTGATCAGGCGCATCGCCCTCGCCCACTGCAAGCGCGGACCGGCGCGCTGCGCCCGCTGCCGCGAGGTCCAGCGCGAGCGCGTCTGCCTCCTCGACACGCTGCCCACGGCGCACCCCGAGGCCGCGCGGCCGGTGATCGCGTGCCAGGAGGACGGCCTCACGGTCTGGCGGACCTACGACGTCCTGGGCGAGTTCGCCACCGAGGACGAGGCGCGCGACTTCGCGCGCGGTCAGGGGATCGACGACGTGGGTCTCGAGTCGTGAGCGCGCGCGACGGGCTCCCGCGCGCCCTGGCCGTGACCGCGGCCCTGGCCGCCCTGCCCTGGGCGCTGGGCGCGGCGCCGCTGGTGCGCTTCACGCGCGAGCGGATCGAGCTCCACGCGCGGCCGGGCGCGCTGACCGTCGACGGCCGCTACGTCTACGAGAACCCCTGGCCGCTGCCGCTCGTCCAGGGCCTCGACGTGCCCTTCGCCCAGGGCGACGGCCAGGCGGCGCCGGCCACCGTGGCGGCCTTCGTGGTCGACGCGGGCGGCGCCGAGACGCCCCTGCCCGTGCGCTGGGTCCTCGGACGCCCGCGCGTGAGCGTCACGGTGCCGGCCCGCGGCGCGGTCGAGCTGCGCGTGCGCTTCGAGCAGGTGTGCGCCGCCGGTCGCGGCACCTACCTGCTCACGACGACGCGGCCCTGGGGCCGCCCGCTCGTGGAGGCGGAGTACCTCGTGCGGACCGACCGGGTTCGCCTCGTACGGTCGAGCCTGCCCCTCGACGCGGGCGACCGCACGGTGCGGCGCGACTTCCTCCCCGAGGACGACTGGAGGCTCGAGTGGTCCCCGTGAGCGCGCGCGGCGCCGCCCTGGGCGTCGCCCTCGTCCCCTGCCTGGCGGGCGCCGCGCGCGCCAACCAGCCGCCCGGCCCGCAGGCCGTGGCCGGCGAGCTGGCGGCCCTGCTGCTGCTCGTGGCCTGCACCGGCCTGGCCGGCGGCTACGCGATCGCGCGAGCACAGCGCGGCGGTCAGCCCCGGCGCTGGCCGCTGGCCCTGGGGGCGGCCGCCGTGGTCGCCTCGGCCATGCACGAGCAGCAGGCGGCCCTGGTGTGCGTCGGCATCATCGCCGTGGCCTTCCTTCGCGCCGGTCGCCTGGTCCGGTGGGGGCTCCAGGCGGGGACGCCCGGCGCGCCGCCGTACCTGGCGGAGGCCCGGCGGGGGCGCCTCTTCGCCGGCGCGGGGCTCCTCGCGGTCCTCGTCGTCCCGCTCGCGGGCGCCGGGGTGGCCTTCGTCGACTACGACCCGCAGGACGAGCTCCGCGAGCGCGTGCTGCGCGCCGTGGCGGCCCAGATGCTCCGCGACGGGCTCGACGCCGCGGACGCCGCCGGGCCGCTCCACGAGGCGCTGCCCGTGGAGAAGCTCCGCGGTGTCCTCGGGGGCGGGGTGGAGCTCGAGGTCGCCCCCGACCGGCGCGACTTCACGCTGCGCCTCTGGCCCACGAGCTTCCCGCGGTGGCCCTACCGGCTGCTGGTCAGCAGCCCGTCGTACCACGTCGACGCGTCGGGCCGGCTGCGCGCGATCCGCGTGAACGAGCCGGGGGTCCGCTGCCCGCCCGACGCACCGGTGGTGGGTCTGATCGAGCCGGCGAAGCCGGGGAGCCAGCGCCGGTTCTGACGGTCAGATATCGTCGGCCGGCCCCGCCGGCGCGCGGACGCCGACCTCGAGCGAGCTCCAGTTCGTCGCCTTCCAGTGGCCGCGCTCGTTGCGCAGGAGGTGCACGGGCCGCGGCGAGTCGGCGCCCGTCGAGCGGACGAAGGTCTTGCCGCGGTCGGCCTGCACGTCGTTCGGCTGCTCGCGCCCCGAGATCCGCCAGGGCGGCGCCGGCAGCGCGTAGCCGTTCTGCAGCGTGGCCCCTTGCACGTAGCTGCGCGCGATGTGCGGGGCCTTGCCGATCCGCGACGCGGCGTCGATCAGCACCATGCGGCCGGGCTGCTTGCCCTTGAAGCCGTCGGGCCCGTCGACGAGCTTGCTCGCCTCGAGCGCGACGGTGAGGAACCTCGTCCCCTGCGCCGCATCCTGCGCGTAGGCGATCATCGCCAGGACGAGGATCGCCGCCCCGCCCTCGGGCGTGGTCGCGATCCGGTCGCGCAGGGCCACCAGGTCCTCGACCGTCGCCGGCAGCCCCGGCACCTCGACCAGCCACTCGCGCACGCGTCACCTCCGGGCGCCCGTTGTAGCCGACCGCCCCCGCGCGCGCCGGCCGGTCGGGTAGCCTGTCGCGCGACAGAGAGGAGGCCGCCATGGCCACGACGAAGACGCCCTCCGGGCTGGAGTACGAGGACCTGGTCGTCGGCACCGGCGCGAGCCCGCGCCCGGGCCAGACGGTCGTCGTCCACTACACGGGCTGGCTGACCGACGGCAAGAAGTTCGACAGCTCGGTCGACCGCGGCGACCCGTTCTCCTTCCCGCTCGGGCAGGGGCGCGTGATCAAGGGCTGGGACGAGGGCGTCGCCAGCATGAAGGTCGGCGGCAAGCGCAAGCTGACGATCCCGGCCAAGCTGGCCTACGGCGAGCGCGGCTTCCCCGGCGCGATCCCGCCCAACGCCACGCTCGTGTTCGAGGTCGAGCTCCTGCGCCTCGACCGGTGAGCCGCCTCGCGCTGCTCGGGGTCGTGGCGCTGGCCGCCTGCGCGGCGCCGGCGGCACCGGTGCGGCCGGAGCGGCGGTGTGGCTCCGGGCACGCGACGAGCGATCCCGCCGTCGCCGAGGTCGGATCGACCGGTCACGTGGAAGCGGCCCTGTTCGTCGAGCGAACCGGGCCGCGCGCGGCCCTCGTGCGCGTGGAGGTCGCGGTCGCGCCGGGCTGGCGCGTCTACGGGCTCACGTCGGAGTACGGCGTGAGGCCGGCGCTCGCGCTCGACCTCCCCCAGGGCGTGGCGCTCGACGGGCCTCTCGAGGAGACGCCGCCCCACCTCGGCCTGGCGCTCGGCGAGCTGCCGATCACGGCGCACCGCGGGCGCGCGACGTTCGAGCAGCGCCTGTCGCTCTCGACCGAGGCCCCGCTCGCGCTCGAGGCGACCTTCACCTGGCAGGTCTGCGACGAGGCGGACACGTTCTGCGCGCCCGGCAGGGCGGAGGCCACGCTGGTCGTCGCCGGCGCGGACGGCCATGCCACCGGATCGTGGGTGATCGGCCGCGACGAGCGCGTGCGGGTCGAGGTGAGCCAGGAGCGGACGGGCCAGACCCAGCCGTGGGTGTTCGCCGAGGTCGTCGGGCGCGGGGACTGGATCGTGACCGACCACGACCTCGCCGCCCCCGGTTCGTGGGAGGAGGTCGCACAGATCGGAAGGCGAGGAAGGAGCGGGGTGTCCTACGGCCCCGCCCCCTCGCCCGGCACCCCCGTCCGCGTGCGCGTCCGCTGGACCGGCCGAACCGCCGCCGGGACGCCGGGTTCGGGCGAGGCCTGGGCCTCGCTTCCCGTCCCGCCGCCCTGAGCGTTCCGTTTCCGTCTCACGACGCGACCAAGCCCGGATCAAGAGCAGACAAACGCTTGACTTGAGACGGCCTCCAGGTTGCAGTCACCGGCGCCCGGAGGTCGCGTGACGCGTCTCGTCTCTCGCTGGCTCCTCCTCCCGCTCCTCCTCCTCCTCGGCGTCGTCCCCGCTCGCGCCGACGACATCGCCGACCTGCTCGGCCGCCTCGAGGCGGCCGGCGCCCGGATCGTGCGGGTCACGCCGACCGACGCGCGCCTGCGCGGCGAGGGCCGGGTCGGCACCGGCTTCGGGCCCGACGGCCGCGTCGAGGTCTACCTGCCGACCGAGGGGGCCACGGCGGTGCGCACGCCCCTGCGCACGCCCGTGGCGCGCCTGACGGTCGAGGAGTTCCGCGGCCTCACGGGCGAGATGCGCACGGCCATCCGCGAGCTCTACGGGATCGAGGTCGAGCGGGTCTACATCGCCGGGTCGTCCTCGGGGATCCCGTTCCGCGACCCCAACACCGGCGAGCTGCGCACGTTCGACCGCAAGGGCTTCCGCACGTCGGACTACGACGGCGCCGTCGTCTCGCCCGAGCTCTACGAGAAGGTCAAGCGCGACAACCCGCGCGCCGCGCGCGGCGGCGGCACGGGCATGCGCACGGCGCCCGACCCCCTGCCCGGGATCCGCGCGAAGTTCCACGAGATCGGCGAGCGCTGGGGCCGCAAGGTCGCCTGCATGGTCTACGCCAGCGAGGCGGAGTTCAGGAAGCGCATGCAGCTCACGGGGCTCACCGTCGGCGTCAACGTCATGCCCGAGGCGCCGCCCGGCGCCAACGCCGTGGCGCTGACGCGCGCCGAGCTCCTCGGCGTCCTCGTCGAGGTCGAGCAGATGAAGCGCCTGATCGCCGCCAAGGGCGAGGCCGGCGCGCGCGCCCTCCTCGAGTCGGCCGGCCAGGGCAACGTCGCGGCCGCCGACGAGGTGCGCGCCGCCCGCCGCGCCGCGACGCAGGCCGTGCTGAGCTCGGGCCAGCTCGGCGAGGTCGAGCGCGGGCACCTGACCAACGAGCTCCGGCGCCTCGAGGGCCCGCGCCGCTTCGCCCCGCCGCGCGAGGCCGCGCGCGCCCCGCCGCCCGGGCTGGCGATCAGCGAGGCCGAGGCGCGCGAGGTGTTCGACCGGGTGCGCGAGGGCTCCGCCAGCCGCCTGTCCGAGCGCGCCGCCGCCCTGTCGGCCGTCGACCGCCCGGCGGCCGAGGCGGGCGTCGCCCGCGTGCGCGAGGCGGGGCTCGAGGTCACGCGCTCGACGGCGCTGTCGCTCGAGTACCTGCCGGAGACCAACTCCGTGCGCGTCTCGACCGGCCTCCTCGACAAGCTCGCCGTCGAGGCCGGCCCGGGCGCCGAGGGCCGCTCGTTCCGCCAGCGCGCGCTGGGCCTCCTCTTCGGCCACGAGCTCGGCCACGCCGGCGGGCTCCGCGGCGAGCGCGTCGCCGACATCGAGGCCGTGCGGGCCGTCGAGCGCAGCGGCCTGCCCCCGCTCGAGGCCCGCGACGCGCGCCGGGTCGTCGACCTGTTCGCCCGCGGCGGCGGCGGCCTGTCGGACGCCCTCTACGCCCTGCGCGGCCTGCCGGTCTACGGGACCGCCGGCAGCCGCACGGCCAACCTGACGCGCGCCATCGAGGGCGTCGCGGACCCGCTCGGCCGCTTCCGCCGCGCCGACGGCACGCTCGACTGGCGCCGCGTGACCGCCTCGGGCGCCCTGCGCCACGGCGCGGGGGCGGCGCACTTCGGCCTGGCCCTGTTCCTCAAGGAGCTGGCCGTCGTCGTCGAGACGGGCGACCGCGCGCGGATCGACGAGTTCTTCGACGGCCTGCTCACGACCGACTTCTTCGTCCACTACGGCGCCTTCGTCGTCGGCGCCCGCGCGGGCGACGTGGCCTACTCGCGCTTCCTCGCGAGGCACATCAAGCCCCGCTTCGCCAGCACGGTCCTGCGCACGAACGTCGTCCTGGCCACCGGCATGGCGCTCCCCGCGCTCCTCAGCGGCAACCTCGACGGCCGGGCGTTCGTAATCGACGTGGCGGCGCTCGGCCTCTCGGCCACGGCCGTCCGCGCCGGGCTGGCCGGGATCTCGTGGGTCGTCGACCTGCGCCGCGTCGAGGCGGCCGGCGGCCTCGTGCGCGCCGCCGGCCGCATGCGCGCGCTGGCCCGCGCCGGGAGCTTCATCTACACGGCCGCGGAGACGGCCGTCGTCCTGTACCTGGGCGAGAAGCTGGCTCACGCCGCCAACGACGCGCTCGACGAGCGCGCGGCGCGCGACGCGGTCGCCTCGGCCAGCCTCGACCTCCTCGACGCCGCCCGCGGCGGCGCCGCGCCCGAGCGCCTGGCGGCCCTGCTCGAGGCCGCCGACGAGGCGCACCTGGCCTGGCGCGACCGCCTGCTGGGCGACGTGGCCGCGGCCGAGGCGACCTACAACGAGCGCCTGGCCCGCGCCGCCCGGGAGGCCAAGCTGCTCGCCGACGAGCGCGCCGCGGCCGAGTCGCGCCTCGAGGCCACGCCCGCCCTGCGCGCGTCGATGATCGCCCGCCACGGCTCGGTCGAGGCCTACCTCGACCACCTCACGCGCGACCGGCGCGCGGCGCTCGAGGCCGACCTCGAGCGCGCGATCGAGTCGCTCGAGCGCTCGCGCGCGGCCGGCGTCCGCGCCGCCTACGAGGAGCGCCGCCGCGCGGGCGCCTACCTCCCCTCCGGCGGGGCGGCCGACGGCTTCTTCGCCCGCCTGCGCCGCGACCGGGAGGCGCGCGACGTCTCGTCGAACCGCCTGCAGGCCTACGACGACCACCTGGCCCTGCTCGACCGCGTCCGCGCGGCCATCGGCGCCGACGAGGCCCGCCGCGCCCTGGTCGACGAGGCGATCGCCCGCACCCGCGAGCTCGCCCACGCCGACCGGGCCCTGTTCCTGGGCGAGGAGGCCGCCCCCGCCCCGACCCCGGGCCTGCGCGGGGCCGTCGAAGGCGCGACCGGCCGCTGAGTGGTGTGCTCGACGGCTGCGGGCGACGATGCTGGCCGCGGCGGCGCGCGCGCGGGCTCGAAGTAGGTCGCTACGTCGTCGCCCGCGCGCGCGCCGCCTCGCCTCAGCCTCCGCGGCCTCGCCTCGCCTGCTGCTCCGATCGAAGGCGGTACCAGGACTCGCCGGCGAGCGTCGATCGCTTCAAACGCTCCGCACTCAGGGGTTCACGACAGAGGAGCAGAGGGAGCAGAGGGCTGGCTGCCCGAGCGGGACGGATCGTGCTCGTCCGAGCCTCGCGCCGATCGCCTCCCCCTTCGCGAGCGCAACCAGTCGAGCGCCATCTGCTCGCGAGGGGGGCGCGATCGGCGCAAGTGCCCGGACGAGGACGTCCGGCGCCGTTCGGCGCCTCCCAACGCTCGCCTTGGCGGGCCGGTACGGGCGGGAAAGAGAAGCTCTCAGGCTCTCTGCTCCCTCTGCTCCTCTGCGGTGAGCTCACAGCGGCCGTCGCTTGTTCTGATGTCCACGTCCGGGCGCGCGGCTCGATGCTCCGATCCGCAGTGAGGCACGTGTCGCCCTCGCTCCGGCCGCTACGCGGCCTCCGCTCGGGGCTGCGCGCCATCGCTCGATCTGCTCGCTTCGCTCGCAGACCAAGCGGTGAGCGCGGTCAGTCCTGCTCGAAGAACCAGCTGGCCCCGGCGTCGCCCTCCTGCTCCTGGGCGACGGCCTTGAGCTGCTCGGCCAGGGCCGCCTTGTTGGCGTCGTCGAGCCGCTCGCCGAGGTCCTGGTCGGCCCAGGCGAGGAGCTCGCGCGTGCGGCGCGCCTGCTCGCCCTCGGTCAGGCGCACGACCCCGAGCGCGTCGACCTCGATCCGCTTGAGCTCGCGCCGGAGCACGTGCGCCCGGACGACGGGGTGGTCGCGGTCCACCGGCACGGCCAGCAGCCGGGCCAGGAGCCGCGCGGTCCGCTCGCACGCCTCGCCCAGGCGCTCGCGGTGCCGCGCCGCCCGGGCCGGGTCGCGCTGCGCGGCGAGCAGGCGCTCGCCCTCCCGCAAATGGTTGCGGGCGCCGCGCAGGGCGCGGTCGAGGTCCGCGGAGCGGGGCAGGCGCGCCTCGAGGGCGTCGAGGTCCGCCGCGCCGCGCACCTCGACCCCGTGGATGCCCATGGCCGCCGCGAGCTGCATCTCCTGCTGCTCGAGCTGCCGCTGCACCTGCACGGCCAGCGCCTCGAGCGCCACGCGCCCGCTGAGGCGGCAGCCCTCGGGGATCGAGAAGTCGTCGTCCTCGATGATCGCCAGGGTCAAGGCCGCCAGCCGCGCGAGCGCCTGGTGCAGCTCGCCCTCCTCCTGGTCGTGCTGGATCTGCAGCATGCACCAGGTCACCTGACGCAGGAACGCCTCCTCGCCCGGCTGGGTGGGGACGCCGCGCTCGCGCAGGTCCCGGGCGTGGGCGAAGACGGCGCGCACGTCGTCGACGCGCGGGAGCCCGCCGCCGACGAAGAACGCCGCCATGCGCAGGAGCGGCGCGCTGAGGGTGTCCACCGGATCCGCCGTGGCGACTTCCTCGATCCCCCTTCCGACGGTACCAGGCGCGGGGCCGGCGCGCAGCCCCGGAGGGGCGGCTGGACTATGCTGTCGACGGAGGTGCGGGTGGCCCGGATCGACGACCTGCGCGCCGAGGTGGACGAGGTCGACGCGGCCCTGCTGGCGCTCCTCGCCCGGCGCGCGCGCCTGGCGCGGACGATCGGCGAGGCGAAGCGTGACGCGGGCCTGCCGGGCGGCGCCCGCGTCGACCCCGCCCGCGAGGCCGAGGTCGTCGAGCGCCTGGCCGCCCGGGCGCCCTCGCCGCTCGACGCCGCCGCCGTGCGGCGCCTGTGGGCCGCCGTGCTGGGCGAGTGCCGGCGACTCGTCGTCGACGCTTGAGGTGTGCTCGACGGCTGAGGTGTGCTCGACGGCTGCGGCCGCGGATGCCGGGCGAGGGGGGCGCGCGCGGGTCGTCGGTGTGGCCCGCCTCCGCGAGCTCCGTCCCGCGGCTGCGGCGCTGCAGCCCATGCGGACCCTACCGCTCGCGGCAGTCCGCAGCCGCGGGCCTCCCGCTCGCTCCGGCGGCCCACCGGGGATCCGGCGATCGATTACGACCCGCGCGCGCTCCCCCCTCGCCTCGGCCTCCGCGCCCTCGCCTCGCGTGCTGCGCCGAACGAGGCTGGTCACCAGCGGAACGCCGGGCGGGGCGGCGCGCGCGCGGGCCCGAAGTGGGTCGCTACGTCGTCGCCCGCGCGCCTCGCCGACAGCGAAACGTGGAGCGTTCAGTGGCTCCGAGCGCCTGTCAGCCCGGCGGCGGCAGCGGGTACTCGCCGGCCTCGGGCCGGCGCACCTGGCGGCGGATCCCCTGGAGCGTCGCCAGCGGCCAGCGCTTCTGGACCGCGTTCACGAGCCAGTCGGGGACCATGCCGCACGGGTCGGTGTGGATCTCCACGGCGACGCGCGTGCGCCGCTCGCCCAGCGGCGTGAGCACGTAGGTGCTCTCGAGCAGGCGGGCGCGCACGCCGACCGTCGGCGGCGCGGCCGGGTGCTCGACCGAGACCATGTGCAGGCGCACGGCGCCATCGGCCTCGAGCGCGGCGCGGGCCCGGAACACGTAATCGCGGTCGCTCAGGTACCAGGGCAGGGCGTAGCGCTGGTAGATCACCGACTCGTGCTCGGAGACGCGCTCGAGGACGCGGCTCTCGGCGCACAGATCGATCCACTCGGTCCGCCGGTCGTTGTCGGCCAGGACCCAGAGCACGCGCGCCAGCGGCGCCTCGACCTCGGCCACGCCCTTGAACGCCACGAGGGCGCTGCCGCTCACCGCGCGCCGGTAGACGTCGACCCCCTGCTCGCGGGCGATGTGCTCCCAGCGGCCCTCGCCGGCGGCGACCGCCGGGCCCAGCAGGGCCGCGGCGAGCAGGGTCGCCGCGATGACGCGGTGGTTCATGGTCTCCTCCGTGCTCGAGAGGCGACGGTCGTAGCAAACCGGCCCGGGACGCTGCCACACGTCACCTCGGAGGACCGGGGCGGGAGACGCCCTCGTCCCGGGCGGGACCGCCGTGACCCCCGCCGGACCAGCGCTGCTGGTCCGCGCGGCGGGCACGAGAGTTGCCCGCCGTACCTGCCATGAAGAGCTCCATGCCCTGGTGGCTCGAGGACCAGAGCGAAGTCTGCACCTTCTGCATGCAGCCGTACGCCTGCGGGCTGGAGTGCTGGTGCGTGAAGTGCGACCTCGCCATCTGTCCTCTCTGCGCCACCGCCGCCGAAGAGGACCTCGGCTGGCTCTGCCCGGCCTGCCGGGAGGAGGCCGAGCGGGTGCCCCTGGTCGGTCCGTCCGAGGCGGCCTGAGGTGTGCTCGACGGCTGCTGCTCCGATCCACGGCTGACTGCCCGTGGCCTCGCGGGGTAGCCCGTTCGATGTCTTCTGCGCTCCGGCAGGGGCGGGAGGTCGCGTGAGCGCGCGAGCGATGTGGCGCGCGACGCTGCGCCTCGGCGCGGCGGCGGTGCCGGTCAAGCTGTACTCGGCCGTGCAGGACCGACGGGTGCGCTTCCACCTGCTTCACGCGGACGACCTCGTGCCGGTCAAGCAGCGCATGGTGCACCCCGACACCGGCGACCCCGTCCCGCCCGAGGAGGTCCGGCGCGGGGTCGAGGTCGAGCGCGGCGTGTTCGTGCTCGTCGACGAGGACGAGCTCGAGGCGCTCGAGCCGCCGGCCTCGCGCGACGTCGAGGTGCTGCGCCTCGTGCCGCGCGGCGCCCTGCGCAGCCAGTGGTACGACCGGCCCTACTGGCTGGGCCCCGACGGCGACGACGACGCCTACTTCGCCCTGGCCCACGAGCTCGAGCGCCGCGGCCGCGAGGGGCTCGCGCGCTGGACCCTGCGCAAGAAGGAGCGCGTCGGCGCCCTCGGCACCGCGCGCGGGCGGCTGAGCCTGACGACGCTCCGCTCGGCCGACGAGGTGCTCGGGCTCGACGCGCTCCCGGCCCCGGGCGGGCGGACCCTCGACGCGCGCGAGGTCTCGCTGGCCGAGCGGCTGGTCGAGGCCCTGCAGGACCGCTTCGACCCGGGCGCCTTCCGCGACGAGCACCGCGAGCGGGTCGAGGCGCTGATCGCCAGCAAGGCCCGCGGCGAGGTGGTGAAGCTCGAGCGCCCGCGGGCCCGGCGGGCGAGCCGGTCGCTGACGAAGGCCCTCGAGGCCAGCCTGCGCCGCGCCGGGCGCGAGGGCTGAGGCCGTGGCTCCTGCTCCAGCCGTCGGCGAAGACGACGATGACGACGCGCTCGAGCCGCCGGCCGGGGCGCGGCCCTTCTGGTCGGGCACGATCAGCTTCGGGCTGGTGAGCATCCCCGTCGACCTCCTCGCCGCCAGCCGCCCGGCGCGCGTGGCGCTGCGCATGCTCGCGCCCGACGGCGCGCCCCTGCGGCGCGAGTACTACTGCCCCGAGCACGGGCGCGCCCTCGAGGACGAGGAGCTCGTGCGCGGCCGCACGCTGCCGGGCGGGGAGGTGGTCGTCGTCACCGACGAGGAGCTCGAGGCGCTGGCCCCCGAGCGCAGCCGCGACATCGACCTGCGGCGGTTCGTTCCCCGCGCCGAGCTCGACCCGCTGCTGTTCGACCGCGGCTACCTGCTCGGGCCCTCGGGCGAGTCGACCAAGGCCTACCGCCTGCTCGCCGCGACCATGGAGCGCACGGGCCAGGCGGGGCTGGCCACGTTCGTCATGCGCGGCAAGGAGTACCTCGTCGCGATCCTGGCCGACGGCGGCCGGCTCCGCGCCGAGACCCTGCGCTTCGCCGACGAGGTGCGCGCGCCCGAGGACGTGGGGCTGCCCGCCCCGCCGGAGCGCGTCGACCCGGCCGTCCGCGACGGGCTGGCCGCTGCGCTCGACGCGCTCGAGGGCGACGAGGTGCCCCTCGACCTGCTCCGCGACCCGCACGCCGGCCGCCTGCTGGCGCTGGCCGAGGCCAAGCGCGCCAAGGGCGAGGGCGTCGTCGAGGTCGAGGCCGAAGAGGCCCCTGGCGTGCCGGCGCCCGAGGGCGTGGACCTCATGGCGAAGATCAGCGCGAGCCTGGCCCAGGAGCGCCCCCGGCCCGCCACTCGGCGCGCGAAGACCAAGCGCGAGCTGCTCGAGCGGGCCCGGGCGCTCGGGGTCCGTGGACGGAGCGCGATGACGAAGGACGAGCTGGAGCGGGCGGTGGAGCGCGCCGGCGGCTGACGCCCGTCAGTTCACCTTCTGGTAGAGCTTCGGCTCGCCGCGCCCCGTCTTGAGGAGCATGGCCCCGCCGCCGAGCTCGTACTCGTACTCCTCGACCCCGTCGGTCCACTGCATGATCAGCCGCTTGCCGTCGGCCGCCCACGTGCCGCGCGGGGCGCCGCGGTCGCCCGTGTCCACGTCGGTGCGCCCCGTCGTGTGGCCGCCGGAGTCCCGGTGGTCCATGCCGGCGAACGTGCGCGACGAGTCCTCGCAGGTGCCGTCGGGGCGCAGGGCGATCGTGCGGATGCTCGTGCTGGAGAAGGTCCCCGAGAACGTGTGGCGCTCGTAGCGCCACACGCCGACGAGGTTGCGGTCGAGCTGCGCCTGGCCCTTGCCGGCGCTGGCGAACACGGTCCGCACGGCCGCCTCGCGCGCGCGCAGCCGCTCGGGCTCGCCCAGGGCCATGGCGATCACGCCCTGGTCGCCCACGAGCTTCACGAGCACCAGCGCGCGGATGTCGCGGCCCGTGGGGTTCTTGCCGGCGAGGGTCAGCTCGGCCGTCGGGCGGCCGCCGACGGTCCCCGCGCGCGGCTCGCCCGCGCGGCGCAGGAAGGGGAAGACCTGCTGCAGCTGCCCCTCGATGAACTGGAGCGCCCGCGGGTCGTCGGGGCGGGTGATCCCCTCGGCCGGCACGGCGTTGACGATGATCGCCTCGAGCGGCTGGCCCTGCGCGTCGCGCGCCAGGTCGGGCGGCGTGAGGACGAGGCCGAGCTCGCTCTCCTGGAGCTGCCAGCCGGGCGGGTAGCGCAGCTCCCAGCCCAGCGCGTGGCGATAGGTCTGCCAGTCGGCGCCGGGGGCCGCGGGGTCGCCGCCGGAGGCCGGCGCGCCGGATCCGGCCGGCGCACCAGGTCCGGCCGGCGCGCCCTCGCGCGCCAGGCGGTGCGTGGCCCCGCCCGAGGCGAGCACGAGCGTCGTGCCCTCGAGGGTCGCCGTGAAGGCGAACGCGTGCCCCTCGCTCGTGAAGGCCCCCTCGAGGCGGTCGGCGCCGCGCGCGCTGAGCGCGAGCCGCTGGCCGCCCAGCTCGATCGTGCCCCCGTAGCCGTCACCGCGCCGCTCGAGCGTGACGCGCAGCTCGGCGTTGCGGTAGCTGCCGGCCCACGGGTCGCGGGCGAGCGGGTTCTGCGGGCGCACGGGTCCCTCCTGGGCGGTTGCGGCGCCGCAGGCGAGGGCGAGGACGAGCAGGCAGCGGCTGACGTGGCGGCGCATGGGGCCTCCCGCCCGGAATGCTACTGCCCGGCGCGCACCTCGGCGACGGGTCACTTCCCCTGGCTCACCGCCGCGGCCCGGGCGGCCTTGCCGGCCTCGCCGCGGACGAGGGCGATCGCCAGGGCGATCGGCGCGGCCACGGTCAGGCGCACGGGCGGCAAGGGCGAGGTCGGGGGCTCGGGCAGGACGACGGCGTGCGTCGCGATCCCGGCCAGGGCCACGCCGCCGCCCGACTGGGGCGGGAGCTGGGCGAGGAGCGGGGCGCCCGCGCTCCGCGAGGGGAGCGCGGCGCTCGAGAGGATCGTCCGCCCCTCGACGCCGGCGACGGCGCCGTCGAACGCCAGCGGTGACGGCCGCTGCGTCGTCGCGCCGAGGCCGAAGGCGAACGCCCCGACGGCCACCCGCCCCAGCGGCGCGAGGTGCTCCTCGGGCAGCGTCTGCGCCTCGGCGAAGGCCTTGAGCCTGAGGCGCGCGCCCACGGGGAACACGGTCGCTGCCAGGTCGCGCTCGGGGTGCCGCACCCAGTCGAGCGGCGTCCCCGGCCGGCCGGTCGTCAGGTCGATCATCGTGCCGGTGCCGTCCGTGGTGGCGGCCCACGCCGCCACCGGCGCGCCGCCGGCCGCCTCGAGGACGCTGCGCGCCGTGAGGAGCCAGAGCACCGGCGCGTCGAGGAACAGGACACCGGCCCCGAGCGGCGACCAGGCGCCCTCACCCCGCAGGGCGCCCAGGGGGACGCAGGCCAGGCGCCACTCGTCGGGCGAGGGCGTCTGGGGCCGGTCGAAGGGCGTGCCGCCCGCCAGCAGGTCGCTCACCCTCGCGCCTCCTCGATCCTCAGGGCCCGTCGGGCCGCCTGCCGGCAGGGGCCGCCGAGGTCGGGGGTCACCGCCGACAGCCGCGTGCCTCCGGGGCCCCGCAGGGGGCCGGGGCGGCCGCCGGCCGTCGCCTCGAGCTTGCCCGCCGTCCGCGCGCCGACGACCAGCCGCCCGTGCCCCTGGAGGACCGCGGCGGCGGCCTCCGACGAGGCCGTGCCCGCGTCGACGCGCACGACGACCGGCCGGCCCGCGAACGGGCCGTCGGCCGTGGTCCGCCAGCGCGCCGCCGGCGCGCTGCCCCAGGCCAGCACTCGACTCCGGCCGGGAGGCCAGCCCGGCGAGCGCGGCGCCGGCGCTCACCAGGCCGCCCGGGTTGCCGGCGAGGTCGAGGACGAGCGCGCGCGCGCCGCGCTCGAGCGCCCGGGCCGCGGCCCACGCGCCGTCGCGCTGCGGCGCCGACCGTGCAGCGGCGTGGATCGACGAGGACGCCCACGCCGTCGGGGCCCGAGCCGCGCCGCCACCGGCCCTTCGCTCCACGCGGTCGGGCCGGCGAGCCCGAGCGTGCGGCCCCGCCGCAGCACGTGCCAGCGCGCGGCGCGGCTCGCGCTGCCTGACCCGCAGCAGGTGATCGTCGGCCCGGACGCCGGCGCGCGCCGCCGGCGAGCCGCGGCGGACGTGCCGCGCCCGGCGGCCCTCGAGCAGCAGCCCGGCGCCGGACGGCGCGTCGAGGAGCTCGCCCGGGTCCGGCGCCGCCCAGCCCATGAGCACGTTCGTCAGGCTGGGGACGAGCTTCGCGCCGGTCGAGCAGTTGTAGTTGTTGCCCTGCGTCGGGTTGGCGAGCGTCTCGGCCGGCACGCCGCTGAGCAGGATGCGGGCGTTCCCGAGGTTGTTGCCGCCCGACATGATGAACGAGCTGTGCGCGCAGCCGGCCTCGTCGCCGTTCGTCATCAGCGGCTTGGCCGCCTGGTTGTGCCCGGGGATCATCGACAGGATGATCGTCGGCGTCATGGGCATGGCCGCCGCGTTCGTCCCGTCGTTGAGGTAGGGGATCGGCGACGTGGCCGCGCCCACGGGCGTGTTGCACACGTCCGGGAAGCCCTGGTTGTCGCCGACCCCCTGGTTCGAGCTGGGCATCATCGCGAACTCTCCTGAACCGTCAGCCCCTCACCCGATCGATGACTCCCGCGGTTCGACTCCTCACGGACACGGAGGCAACGGAGGAGAACGGAGGGGACGCCGGACGAGAGAGACCTCCGTGACCTTCGTGGACCTTCGTTGCCTCCGTGTCCCATGTGAGCCCACACGCTGGACGATGCTTCGACTCGAGAGACGAGCGCGGTCAGCCGATGATCGTCACCTTGCCGTCGACCTTCGCCAGCGCGCGCCCGAGGATCGTCACGCGGCGGGCGATGACCGTCTCGGCCCCGCGCGTCACGCGCTGCACGGCGCCCGCGACGAGGCGCGCCGCCCCGCGCACCACCTCGGTCGCGTCGTCGGCGACCACGTGCAGGGTCGCCGCGGCGACGTCGACGGCCCGCGCGCGCAGGGTCAAGGTCTCGCCCACGACGCGCACGGCCACGTCGCCCGCGAGGCGCAGCCGCCCGCCGGCCGCGAGCGCCGCGTCGCCGTCGACCCACAGGAGGGTGGCGCCCCGCCCGCGCGCGACGGCGATCACCCAGCGCCGGTCCCCGCGCCCGATCACCACCACCTGGTCGCCGGGCGCGGGCGCGTAGGGGTAGGGCAGGGCCCAGCCGGGCGTCGCCAGCGCGCCGTCCTCCCACAGGCGGACGACGACGTCGCCCTCGACGGACACGACGTCGGCCAGGCCGACCCTGACGCCGGCCGGGACGTGGCGCGGCGCGGCCGCGGGCGCGCGGCTGGCGCCTATGAGCCGCAGCGGGTCGACGGTCTCGAGCATCAGGCCACCCCCTCGCGCGGCGGCGCCGGGCGGGGCGGCTGGAAGCCGACCTCGCCCTCGAAGCGCGCCGCGTCCGTCTCGCGCACGGCGCGCTTCGACGCGCCGGTCCACGTCGCCCCGCGGTCGCGCACGGCGTGCAGGTCCGCGGTGAACAGGTCGGCCCCCGACAGGTCGGCGGCCTCCAGGTTGGCGTAGGCCAGGTCGGCGTAGTCGAGCCGCGCCCCGGTGAGCCTCGCCGCCTGCGCGTCCGCCCGCGACCACACCGTCTGGCGCAGGTCGCACCCGCTGAAGTCGCCGAGCGGCGCCTTGACGTCGGGCAGGATCGCCCCGCGCAGGTCCGCCCGCACGAGCACGGCCCTGGCCAGGTTCGCCTCCGCGAAGCAGGCGCCGCGAGCCGACACCTCGGGCAGGAGCGCCCCCTCGAGGTCCGCCTGGAGGAAGATCGCCCGGTCGAGCGTGCTGCCGCGCAGGTCGGCGCCCTTCAGGTTGGCCTTGATGAACGAGCTGCTGGTCAGGTTCGCCCCGCGCAGGTCGCGCCGGCTCAGGTCGGTGTCGATGAACAGGCACCGGCTCAGGTCCTGCCCCTCGAAGGGCAGGTGGTCGAGGTCCACCTCGCTGAGGTCGGCGTGGACCTCGGTCTCGTGGAACGTGGCCCCCGCGAGCTGGGCCCGCGCCAGGTTCGTGCCCACGAGCTTGGCCCGCGTCAGGTTCGCCCGGCGCAGGTCGGCCTCCTTGAGGCTGCCGATCGTCAGGTCGGCGCCGGTCAGGTCCGCGCCCTGGAGGTCGGCCTGCGCCAGCTGCGCCATGGTCAGGTCGTGGCCGCGCAGGTCGGCGCCGGGGAGGCGCGCCCGCTCGGCCACGAGGTGGCGCAGGTTGGCGCCCTCCAGGCGCGCCCCGGTGAAGTCGGCGCCGTCGGCCACGGCGAACTCGAGGTCGGCCCGGCGCAGGTCGGCGCCGGCGAGGTCGATCTCGAGCAGGATGCACTGCTTCAGCGAGACGCCCTGCAGGTCCCAGCCGCGCAGGTCCAGGCCCGACAGGTCGGCCGTCTCGAAGCTCATGCCGACCAGGGACCGCTGGTCGACGAGCGCCTGCGCCAGCGACGACTTGACGACCTTCGCCGGGAGCCGCGCCCCGCGCAGGTCCGCCCCGGTGAAGGCCGAGAAGGCCAGCGTCGCCCCCGACAGGTCGGCGCCGCGCAGGACCGCCCCGCGGGCGACGACCTTGTCGAGCGTGGCCCCGGACAGGTCCGCGCCCTCGAGGTCGGCCCCGGCGAGCACGCAGGCCTCGAGCGTCGCGCCGCGGAGCGACGCGCCGCCCAGGCGCGCGCCGCCGAGCGTACAGCCGCTCAGGCGCCGCCCGCGCAGGTCGAGGCCGCGCAGGTCGGCGTCCGAGAGGACGACCTGCTCGAGCGCGCCCTCGGGCAGCGTCGCCCCGCGCAGGTCGGCGCCCGCGAGGACGCACGTGGCGAGCGTCGCCCCCGACAGGTCGGCGCCGCGCAGGACGGCCCCCTCGAGGACCACCCGGTCGAGGCGCGCGCCGCGCAGGTCGGCCCCCTCGAGCGAGGCCCGCCCGAAGCTCGCCAGCTCGAGCCGCGCCCCGCCGAGGCGCGCCCGCGTCAGGTCCGCGCCCGGCGCGGCGACGTGCAGGGTCGCCCCCTCGAGGACCGCCTCGACGAGCCGGGCCCCGGCGAGCACGACCCCGTGGAGCGTGGCCTGGCTCAGGTCCGCGCCCGACAGGTCCGCGTCGGCGAGGAGCGCCTCGCGCAGGGTCGCCCCGCGGAGCGAGGCCTGGCGCAGGTCGCAGGCGCGGAGCGACGCCCCGGTCAGGTCCTGCCCGTCGAGGCGCTGCCCGGGCAGCCGGCAGCCCTCGAGCTTGACCCCCACGAGCTTCGCGCCCGCGAGGCGCGCCCCCTCGAGGTTCGCCGCGCGCGCGAAGGCGCCGCCGAGGTCGGCGCCCTCGAGGTTCGCCCGCGACAGGTCGACGTCGAGGAGCACCGCCCCGGCCAGGCGCGCCCCGCGCAGGTCGGCGCCGACGAGCCGCACCTCGCGCAAGGCGGCGCCGCCGAGGTCGACCCCGGAGAGGTCGACGGCGGAGAGGTCGAGCGCGGTCAGGAGCGCCCCGGCGAGCGGCTCGCCCCGGGCGACGCGCTCGAGCACGTCATCGCGGGTCAGGGTCACGTGGGGACCTCCCCCTGGGCGCGGTCGAAGCGCGCTCGCACGAGGCCGGCCTCGAGGAAGTCGCACGAGGCGAGCGTGGCCTCGATGAACTTCGCGTCCCACAGGTTCGCGCCGGTGAACTGCACGTCGAGGAGCTCGGCCCCCACGAGCTCGGCCGCGCCCAGGTCGGCGCGCACGAAGCGCGCGCGGCGCAGCTTCGCCTTGCGCAGGACGGCGCGCTTCATCGTCGCGGCGAAGAAGCTCGTGTCGGTGGCCTTCAGCTCCTGCAGGAGGCCGTGCGACAGGTCGGCGTGCGACAGGTCGCAGCCCGCGAGCGTGACGCCGAACCAGGTCGAGCGCGGCGCGGACAGGCGCCGCAGGTCGCACTGCTCGAGCGCGGCCTCGCCGGTGACCGAGAGGCCCGGGCCCTTCACGTCGACGAACTTCGCCCGCGTGGCGCGCACGTCGCGAAGGTTCACCTGCTCGAGCGTCGCGCCGGTCAGGTCGGCCTCGTCCAGCCTGGCCCCCTCGAGGCTGCTCCGGTCGAGGCGCAGCCCGCGCAGGTCGGCGCCGGTCAGGTCGCAGCCGCCGAGCGTCGTCAGGCTCCCGTGCGCCCCGCGCAGGTCGGCCCCGCGCAGGCGGGCGCCGCCGAGCTGGGTCATCTCGAGGGCCGCGCCGGCCAGCTTCAGCCCGTCGCCCTTGACCTGGCCCATGGACGCCATCGCCAGATCGGCCCGGCTCAGGTCGGCGCCCGTCAGGTCCGCCTTGCCCAGGTCGGCCATCCCGAGGCCCGCCTCGACGAGGCGCGCTCCGCGCAGGTCGGCCTTCGTCGCGATCGCCTGCTCGAGGCGCGCGCCGGACAGGTCGGCGTTCGCCAGCCGGGCCGCCGGGAGCAGGGCCCCCGTCAGGTCGGCCTGCGCCAGCTGCGCCCCCTCGAGGACGGCCTTCTCCAGCAGCGCGCCGCAGAGGACGGCGCCCGGGCCGTGGACCTGCGTCAGGTCGGCCTGCGAGAGGTCGGCGTCGCCGAGGTCCGCGCCCTCGATGCGCGCCCGGACCAGGCGCGCCCCGGGCAGCTTCGCCCCGCGGAGGTTCGCCCCGAGCAGGTCGGCGCCCTCGAGGTCGCAGCCGCTCAGGTCGGCGCCCTCCAGGTCGGCGCGCGCCAGGCGCGCGCCGGCCAGGCGCGAGCGGGCGAGCTTCGCCCGGGCCAGGCAGCGGCCCTCGAGGTCCACGCCGGCCAGGTCGCGCCCGGAGAGGTCCTGCTCGGCGAGGTCGGTCGGCGGGACCGGCGGCCAGGGCGCGCCGGCCGCCCCGGCGGCGAACGCGCCCACCTGCTCCGCCAGGCCGCGGAGCGGCGCCAGCGACGCGGCCGAGACGCCCACCTTCGCCAGCGCGTCGGCCGCGCCGCCGACCCCGGTCGCGACGGCCCCGCCGTCGGGCCCCTTGGCGCGGGCCAGCTTCTCGCCCGCCCGCGCCGTGACGCCCTTGGCCAGGGCGAAGAGGCCCAGGAGCGGGTGGTCGCCCAGGCGCCGGCGCCAGGCGGCCTCGTCCTTGTCGAGGCCCGCGAGCACCTTCTCCACCACGGCGCGCGCGTCGGGCGGCGGCGGGAGCTTCACCTGCGCCAGGGGCGCGAGGGCCGCGCCGACCTGCGCGTCGATCGACGCCGGCAGGCCGGCGACCTGCGCCGCGGCGTCCTTCGCGGGCCC
The DNA here is from genome assembly GCA_019636275.1 of Planctomycetota bacterium. GTDB lineage: Bacteria > Planctomycetota > J058 > J058 > J058 > JAMLIC01. Next base: position 49,799 of record JAHBXY010000003.1, read on the forward strand.
GGTCACCTCGGGCGGCGCGCCCGGGGCGGTCGCCGCCGCCTCGAGCTGCTTGCTCAGGGCCGCGAGCTGCACGGGGGAGCGGCGTCGGGGGCGCGGCCGGCCCGGGGCGCTACCGCCGCCACGCCGCCGCGTCCGCCCCGCCCTTTCGCTCGCCGCGGCCGCCGCCTCCGCCAGGCTCCTTGCGCAGGGCGTACCGCGGCGCCGCGCAGGCTGGCGGCCGTCTGGCGGAGGCCGGCCGCGAGGGCCTGAGCGCGGCGGCCGTCGTCGCGGGCGGCGGCGGCTTCGCCTGGCGCAGGGCGCCCGCCGCCTTCATGAGGCCCGCGCCCTGCTCGGGGCCGAGCTGCGCGGCCAGCGCCTCGAGCTGCTCGGCGAGCGCGGCCGGGTCCTTGCTGCCCTGCTCCACGCGCTGCGCGAGGGCCGCCAGCGCCGCCGGGTCGGCCGGGAGCTTCGCGCCGACGGCGGCCGCCGCCGCGCGCAGGGTCACGAGCGGGTCGTCGAGCGAGCCCAGCGCGGCCACGGCCCACGCCGGCACGGGCGAGTCCTTGGGCAGGCGCGCGGCGACGGCGGCGAAGTCGGGCTTCGGCCCGCCCTCGAGCTCGGCCTTCTCGGCCGCCTTCACCGCCTCGGCCACCTCGAGGAAGCCGGGCGGGAAGGCGTCCTTGATCCCCACCGGGTCGGCCTCGAACGCCTCGAGGAGCGGCAGGTAGTGCGCCCCGGGGCGCGGCGGCTCGGCGAGGGGCTCCGACGCGATCAACGCCACCTTCACGTCGGTGAGGTCGAGCTCCTTGACCGGGCAGTGGGCGCGCCAGAGCAGCTCCAGGCGCCCGGCGTCGGTGTCGGCGTAGAGCGTGTCGAGCGCGAACTTAAGGTCGTGGACCGTCCCGTCGGTGCGCTTGACGAGCGCGCGCAGGCGCAGCCCCGGCAGCCGCACCTCGAAGCGCGGCGCCGCGGGGTGCAGGTGCTGGAACCAGACGACCTCGTCGCCGCGCAACGCGTCGACCTGCTGGTCGAGCGGGGCGGCGTTGAAGTAGCTCCAGTCGAAGTCGTCGGCGACGAACGGCGCGCGCGTCTCCTCCCACTTCTTGCCGTAGTTCTTGCCCGTCTTGCCGCGCCGCGCCGGCCACTGCGAGCTCACCGGCAGGAAGCACGCCGGGGCCGCCTTCTGGCCCGTCCTCGTCACCGGCGCGCGCGGGTCCTCGACGGTCGGCAGCTCCGGACCGACGTGGCCGCGGCCGACCGGGTTGTCGGGGAAGCCCGGGCCGCCGTAGGCGTTCTCCCAGGTGAGCGGCATGCTCCGGAAGGGCTGCGGCTCGGAGACCGTCCCGCCGAAGAGCACGCCCGGCGTGAACGCGCGCGGGCCGTGGACGCGGAGCGTCTTCGACCAGGCCCCCACGCCGAAGGCCACGTCGCAGACGACGTCGGCGCCGCGCGGCGGGTGACACGTCCCCTTGAGCAGCAGGTCGACGCGCGGCTTCCAGTCGGCGAAGTCGTCGTGGCGCACCGAGGGGCCCTGGCGCTCGGGGTCCTTCGGCGACCACTGCTCCCCCGACATGAACCCCTGGGCCATCGAATCCTCGATCGGCGTCAGCGGTTCGCCCGGCGCCAGGCGGAACACGCCGCGCACGCACACGGCCATCTCGACCTCGCGCCCCTTGCGTGAGGTGGCCTTGGGGCCCCAGAAGAACGGCGTCAGGTTCTTGTGCAGGACGCTCACGCTCAGTGGCCGATCTGCACCTGGTGCCCGTCGAGCTTGAGCGTCTCGCGGGCCAGGGTCACCGAGCGCTCGCAGTGGCTCAGGTCCTCGCCCTGGACGACGCGGCGCGACTCGCCGGCCTGCACCCGGAGCTGGTCCTTGACCCAGCGGAAGGCGGTGTCGACGCGCTCCGTGAGCGTGCCGGCGAAGGTCCGCAGGAGCCGCGCCCGCAAGGTGATCTCGTCGCCCTCGACCTCGACGCCTCGGTCGCCGCGGAGGGTCAGCGTGCCGCCGACCGCCCGGACGTCGACGTCGCCGGGCAGGTCGAGCCGCGCGCGCGCGGGCACGCCCAGGGCGCCGATCACCCAGGCCTCCCGGCCCCGCGCCAGGACGAGCAGGCGGTCGCCCGCCGACGGGGCGAAGGGCGCGGCGAGGGCCAGCGCGGCGTCGACCACGGGCGCGCCGTCGGCCTCGAGCAGCCGCACGCGCAGGCGGCCGGTCGTCACCTCGACGACCTCCGCGGGGCCCAGGTAGCCGTCGTCGGCCGCCGACGGGTTGGCGACCGGCGGCCACGCGGCCGCGCTCGGGTGCTGCATGGGTCCCCCCTCCTCCTCGCGGGGGTCGAACTCTAGCAGGTCGAACCCCCGGCCGCGCGGCCCCGCTTCAGGACAGGGTCACGACCCAGGCGTCGGCGTCCTCCTCGTCGGGGTAGCCGCCGACGAGGAGCTTGCGCGGGCGGCCCTGGACCTGCACCCAGTAGGCGGCGTCCGGGCCGATCTGGTTCTTGCACGCGCAGGCGAGGAACTCCGTCCCGCCGACCTCGGCCTGGATCTCGTCGATCGGGAACTCGAGGACCGTGTCGGACGGCAGCTCGGCGCGCTTGCCCACGCCGTGCTGCTGGACCTTCGCCCCGTCGGACACGCCGAGCATGGCCCCGCGCCAGTCGCCCGCGGGCGGCGCCGCCACCAGCCACAGGCCGATGTGCGGGTGGCCGATCGCGTCCAGGTGGAAGCCCTCGGGGCGGGCGGTCGAGGGCTTGCCGCGCACGGCCAGCGTCAGGCGCGCGGCCCAGGGGCGGCTGCCGTCGATGAGGACGTGGCCGCGCAGGGGCACGGGCAGGTCCTCGGCCTTCGGGGCGAAGTCGAGCCCGACGAGGACGAAGTGGGGCGGGGCCGCGCCGCGCTTGCTCCTGACGACGGCCGTGGCCATGGACAGCCCCCAGCGGTTCGTCTCGACCTCGAGGTCCTGGCGCCGCGCCGCGACGACCCACACCTCCGCCGAGGCCGGGTCGGCCAGCGCGTCGGCCAGCTCGGCCCAGGCGTGCTTGAGGACGTCGTCCTTCCAGCGCGCCCCGAACACGTCGAACCCGGCCTGGTCGAGCGCGGCCACGGCCGCGTCGGGGGCCGGCGCGCCCTCCTCGGTCGGCATCCAGGTGAGGCAGAGCTTCCGTCCGGCCACGCGCACCCCCCTCGGCGGTCAGCGACGCTACTCGACCGGGCCCCCGGCGCAAGCGGGGTCCGGCGGCGCGTCACGGGCCGATGTTGCTCATCGTCGACATGGTCGTGTGCGCGAGCTGCGTGATCTGCCGCTGCAGCGACACGACCTCCGCCTGCAGGTCGATCTCCTGCTTCTTGGGGATGTTGATCTCCTTGCAGCCGTCCGCGGCGATGGTGATCTTGAGCCCGCAGGTGGCCGCGATGGCGATCTCGAGCAGGAGCGAGGCCGAGATGTCGATCTTCATCTGCGCGCCGGCGAAGACGCTGATCTCCGACTTGGCGCCGACGAACACACCCAGCTCGTTCTTCGCGCCGAGCGTGAGCGTGATCTCGTCCGCCACCGAGAGGTTCAGCTTGAGCTCCAGCGAGTAGCCGAGGACGATGGCCGTCTCGGTCTTCACCGCGACGGTCAGCTCCAGCTTGTTGCGCGGCGCGATGACCACCTCGACCTCGTCCTTCGGCGCCAGCCCGATCGACACGGAGGCCTCGGGGCCGAGCGTGAGCCCGAGCTCGGTCTTCGGGCCGAGCACGATCGAGGTCTCCGTCGTCGGCCCCAGCGAGACCGAGTGCGACACCGCGGCGACCGCGGTCAGCTCGACCTTGGTCGCGCCGCCCATCGTGACCGACGTCTCGCTGGTCTGCGCCAGGGTGAAGGCGAGCGAGGCCTTGGCGCCCAGGGTGAGCTCCGTCGACTGGTCGGCGCCCAGCCGCGTCGTGGTGCTCTGCGCGGCCCCGACCGAGGTCTCCACCTTCACGTCGGCGCCGACGTGCGTCTCGACGGTGTTCGAGTCGCCGATGTGCGTCGAGGTCTCCGACTTGTCGCCGGTGTGCGTGCTCGTCGACGTCGCGTTCCCGGTGTGCTCCTCCGTCTCGACCTTGTCGCCGTCGTGGATCGAGTCCTCCGTCTGCAGGCCCTCGGCCTTGTTCATCGTGTAGCCGTCGGAGGTCGAGTAGTTGTAGGTGTTCGACACGTTGTCGAGCGTGTAGCGGGAGTCGCCGTCCTTGATGAGGATCCCGCTGCCGATCGCCTCGATCTTGAGCGTCGCCTCGGACTTGTCGGCCACGAACTTGTAGCCGTCGAAGACGGCCGGCGGGTCGAAGCCGGTCAGCCGGTCGATCCCCGTGTCGATCAGCTCCTGGTCGTCGGGCCAGGCCTCGAGGTACGCCGCGAGGACCGTCTTCGCGCCCGCCGCGCCGGCGGTCGTCGGGTCGCCGCCCGCGCCGCCGCTGACCACCGCGCGCGCCGGGAGCCCGGCGGGAGCCGGCCGCCGCCACGATCGCGCGCAGGAGCCCCGGGCTCGGCGACGCAGCAGCAGCGGCACCACGGGGCCGCGGGATTATTTCGCCGCCGCCGCCCCCCGCCCCGTCGTCGTCGCCGCCCGCCGAGGCGGGCTGACGCAGGTCGCGCATGTAGCCGCCCGAGGCGTCCACGAAGACGAAGCCGGCCAGGTCCGGGTCGTCGTCGAGGATCACCGCGTTGCCCGAGGTCGTGTGCAGGCGGTTCTGCTTGTGGTTGGCGAGGTCGACCGGGCTCGGCGAGTCTGGGTTCGGCACGGCGGCAGCGATCACGGGCCGGTCGGGGTCGCCGTCGATGTGCGTGAGGAGCACCTCGGTCCCCTTGCGCAGGGGGAAGTGCAGGCCGACGCCGGGGCCGGCGTAGGGCTGCGCCAGGCGCACCCGGCGCGAGGCGCGGCCCGCCGGCTTGCGCTCGCCCTCGTCGTCCTCGCTCTCCGCGAGGTCCCAGGGGAGGCGCACCAGGTAGCGGCCGTCTTCGTCGAGGTCGGCGAACTCGCCGTCGCCGGCCGAGTCGATGCGCGCGTGGATCACGCCCTTGATCGCCGGCCAGGGCGTCGCGCGCGCCGGCCGGAAGGTGCGCCGGGCGGGGACCGCCTCGAACGTGTTGGCGTAGTTGGACGAGGTGACCACGCCGGCCTCGAAGTTGACCGCCTGCTCGGCCTCGTGGCGCACGGCCGTGACCACGTACTCGTCGTCGAAGTCGGCGCGGAAGTGCCCGTCGAGGGCGAAGGTCCGCCCGGGCCGGAACGAGCGACACGTGCCCCGCCCCTCGAAGACCCGCTCGCGCGCGTCGAGCGCCTCGCGCCGCGCCGCCGCGTGGGCCTTGGCCTGGGCCGGCGTGCGCACGTGGGCGTTGTACTCGTGGCGCAGCCCGGGCCGGGGGGCCTCCTCGTTCTTCTCGCGCGCGACCACCCGCGCCCCGGGGTCGCGCCAGTTCCAGTCGGCGACGAGCGTCGCGCCGGGCTGCCGCGCGGCCGTGCAGCGCAGGGCCACGATGTCCTCGTGGGCGCCCGTCTTCTGCGTCTGGCCGCCGCCCTTGGGGCGGTAGCGGAAGCGGTGCCCGGCGGCCGCCGGCCGGTAGGCGGAGGCCGCGTCGGCGAAGACGACCTTCTCGCGCGTGCCGTCGTTGTCGAAGAAGTAGAAGATCCCCTCGCGCTCGAGCCATCGCGACAGGAAGGCCAGGTCGGTCTCCTCGTACTGCACGACGTACTCGCGCTCGGGGTAGACGTCGCGCTCCTTGCGCTCCCCCTGCCCGGTCCGGGCCAGGCGGACCTCGAAGTCCTGGCCCGACTCGAGCCGCAGGTCGGCCTTGAGGACGGCGGCCACCAGCTCGTCGATCGTCTGGTCGAGGAACACGCGGCTGCGGTGGAAGTCGTCGAGGCGCCGCAGGTCGGGGACGAACACCGCCTCGTAGCGGACGAGCCCGTGGTCCTGCTCGAGCTCCGTGATGCGCTCCAGCGCCCCGTGGTACCAGCGGAACACGCGCCCCTCGCCGCCCGCGGCGGTGCCCTCGAGGCCGAGGCGCGCCGGCGCGTAGAGGATCTTGCTCAGGTCGAGCCGCGCCTCCGAGGAGAGGAGCTCGAGCTCGAAGCGGAAGCACGAGGAGAGGCGCTCCTCGCCCACGAGCCGCGTGCACACGAGCGTCGTCGGCGGCACCGCCTCCGACTCGAACTTGATCGCGAGGTTCGCGATGCCCGCCATGGTGGCCTCCCCTCGCGGCGCGCGCGCGTCGCGGGTCGAAGGGTAGCAGGGCCGGGAGGGCGACCCAAGGGGGTTAGGATCACGCCTCGCCGTGCCCACCCTCGCCCTCGCGACCCCGACGCTCGTCGCGGCGACTCCGGACGCGCTCCTCGGCGCGTCCGAGGCGCCGCTCGCCCGCCCGGCCTACGCCCTGCGCTACGCGCTGGCGGGGACCCCCGGCGCCACGCTCGTCCAGCGCGTCGAGACGCGCGTGCGCCTCCTGCGCGGCGACTCGGTGGTCGTCGAGTACCACGCCGTCGAGTGGGAGTACTTCACCTTGGCGCTCGGTCCGCCAGAGGCGCGGGTCGACCTGCACGACTTCGACGCGCGCCGCGACGGCTGGGCGCCCGCCGACGTCGCGGCGCTCCTGCGCCGCCGCGGCCGGCGCGCGCCGGACGGCGCGGCGCGCCTCGAAGTGCAGAAGGACTTCCTCCTCGGCCCGGGCGAGGTCGACGGCCCCCACCCGGCCCACGTCACCGCCGGCGGCGGCGCCTTCGGCCTCCTGGCCGGCGGCGAGGGCGAGGCCGCGCGCGTGACGCTGGTGCTCTCACCCGGCGGCGACCCCGTCGAGGCCGCGCCGCGCCCGCCGCCGGCCCCCCGCATCGGGGTGGGGCGGCTGCTCGCGGGGCCGCGCCTCGCGGCCGTCGAGCGCCTGAGCTTCACGCCCGCGACGGCGTCCGGGCGCGTCGAGCGCCGCGGCTACGCCCCCGCCTCGCGCTCGCCCGGCGGCGCAGGGTAGACTCCGCGCCTTCATGCTGACCCTGCACCTGACCGTCCGCGACGACCCGCGCCCCGCCCGGACGCACGTCGTCTCGGGCCCCAAGCTGCTCCTCGGGCGCGGCTCGCAGTGCGACCTCGTGCTCGATGGGCGCGAGCTGGGCGCGAGCGCCGAGCACGCGCGCATCGAGCTGCTCGGCGGCACCTACTACGTCTTCGACCAGGGGAGCACCAACGGGACGGTGTTCAACGGGACGCGCATCCGCGCCCACTCGAGCGTCCCGATCTCCAACGGCGACAAGATCTACATCGGCCGCTGGGTGGTCGCCTGCGAGCTCGTCAGCCCGCGGACGCGGCGCTGGAAGCAGGGGAGCGTCGTCGACCCGGCCGCGCACGCCCTGCTCCAGGGGCTCGAGGTCCTGGCCCCCGACGCCGTCGCCCCGGCCCTGCGGGCCCGGCTCGACGCCGTGCCGCCGCACGAGCGCGGGGCGCTCCTGGCCCAGGCGGAGTCCGCCTCGCCCCAGGGGCCGCTGCGGGCGGCCGTCACGGCCGAGATCGAGCGGCGCGACGAGGTGCGGGACGCCTGCGTGCAGGCGATGGCCTCGCTCAGCCTGCACCACACGGCCAACGACGCGCCCTTCGAGCGCGGCGACGACGTGCGCCGCTTCTTCCGCCTGGCCGACCAGGCGCTCGAGCTCATGCTCGAGTGGGTCACCGGCTGCATCCAGGCCAGGCGCGCCTTCGAGGAGAAGTTCAGCGCCAAGGTCACGCGCTTCTTCGGCCTGGAGAGCAACCCCCTCAAGCACGCCCTCACGGCCACGCAGGCCGGCCGCTACCTGCTCGACTGGTCGGAGCCGCGCGACGCCGAGCGCATCAAGACGTCGCTCGAGGCGACCCTGCGCGACCTGACGTCGCACCAGCTCGGCGTCCTCGCCGGCGCGCAGCACGTCGCGCGCGCCATCCTGGCCCGGCTGGACCCCGCCGGCCTGGAGAAGGAGAGCGGCGGGGCCTGGCTGGCCATGTCCGCCAAGGCGCGGGCCTGGGACCACTACGTGGCCACCTTCAAGGACCTGTCCGAGAACGAGGCGAAGCTCTTCAACGACGTCGTCTACCCGGCGCTGCGGCAGGGCTACCTCGAGACGCACGAGGCGGCGCTCGAGTCGGCGACGCCGCCGGCGGCCGAGGGCGATGAGGCAGGGGACCAGACCACGCTGCGCGTGGAGCCGCCCGCGCCGCCGGCGTGAAGCCTACCCGCGCGGGTGGGCTGCTACGGCTTGACTTCGACCTCCGAGCGGGACAGACTCCTGCCCCGCTGGCCCCGGGTCGAGGTCCGGCAGGGGGGAAACGACATGGCGGGGTCCTTCGGGCTCCGGGCGGCCGCCGTCGCCCTCCTCACGCTCGCGGGCTGCCTGTCCGGCACCAAGCCCCAGCAGGCCGAGCAGCAGCAGCGGAAGCCGCCGCGGGCGTCGCTCGTCCTGCGCGTGCAGGCGGCGCCGGACCTCAACCCGAACGACCGGGGCGAGGCGACCCCCGTCGACGTGCGCGTCTACCAGCTCGACGACCGGGTGGCCTTCACGGAGGTCCCCTTCGAGGAGCTGTGGACGAGCCCCGAGAAGCTGGGCGACTCGGCGCTCGGGCCGCCCAAGGTCTTCACCTTCGAGCCGCAGCCGGCCGACGCGGCCCCGCAGGCGCACGAGCTCAAGCTCGACCCCAAGGCGCAGTTCCTCGGGATCATGGCCCTCTACTCCGCCGAGCGGAAGGAGGGCCTCGAGGAGCGCAAGCTGTGCGTGGCGATCGACGAGGCGGCGATGAAGGTCGTCCTCCTCTCGGGGCACAGCGTGCGCCTCGTGGACCCCACCCAGTGAGCCCGGGAGCGGCATGAGCGACTACACCCAGCGGGTGGCGTGGGGCGAGGGCACCCTCCTCGCCCCTCAGCACTTCCAGCAGGCCGAGCGCTACCTGGAGCAGAGCGTGCGCCGCCGCCTGCGCGCCCTGCGGGCCCTCGACTGGGGGCTCCTGCACCTCAAGGTCGACCCGGACGCCCTGGCCGGCGGCGAGCTCTCGCTGCTCGAGGGCGCGGGCGTCCTGCCTGATGGCGAGGCGTTCCACTTCCCGGGCCAGGACGCGGCGCCGCCGCCGCGCCGCGTGGACGCCGCCTTCCCGGCGGGGGCCGCGACGGTGGGCGTCTACATGGCGCTGCCGCGCGCGCGCTCGGGCGACCTCACCTTCCGCGGCGACGCGACGTCGGACGCGCTCACGCCGTACGACGTCGACGCGGTGACGCTCAAGGACGAGACGGCCCCCTCGAGCGAGCGCGAGGTGCGCGTGGGTCGCAAGCGCCTGCGCCTCCTGTTCACGAGCGAGCCGCGCGACGCCTTCACCTGCCTGCCGATCGCCGTGCTCCGCCGCGGGCAGACCGGGGCCGTGGAGCTCGACGACGGCTTCGTGCCGACCTGCCAGTACGCGTCGGCCTCGCCGCGCCTGCTCGGCGCCCTGCGGCGCGTGCTCGACGTGGTCGCCAAGCGGGCCGACGACCTGTCGCGGCAGCGCCGGCAGCGCGGCGACGGCATGGTCGACCTGGGCTCGGCGTCGTCGGCGCAGTTCTGGTTCCTGCACACGCTCAACACGCACCTGCCGCTCCTGCGCGCCGTCTACCAGCAGCCGCGCGTCCACCCCTACGAGGTCTACCGCGAGCTCGCGTCGCTGTGCGGGGCGCTGTTCACCTTCTCGTCGCGCGGGGGCGCGCAGGACGTGCCCCCCTACGCGCACGACGACCTGACGGGGACCTTCGTCGGCCTCGAGGCCATGCTCCTCGAGCTCGTGGGCACGGCCATGCCGACGCGCTGCGTGCCGATCCCGCTCGAGCGGGCGCGGGACCTCGTGCACGTCGGCCGGATCCACGACGAGCGGCTCCTCGGCGCCAAGCTGTTCCTCTCGGTCGGCGCGGACGTGCCGCCCGAGAAGGTCGTCCGCGAGCTGCCGGTGAAGGCCAAGGTCACCAGCCCGGACCTCGTCGACGCGCTCGTCGTGCGGGCGCTCCCCGGCCTGCCGATCGGCCACGTCGAGTCGCCGCCGCCCGACGTGCCCGTGCAGGGCGGGCGGTTCTACTTCCAGCTCGCGCAGCAGGGCGAGCACTGGCAGGCCGTGGCCACGACGCGCGCCCTCGGGATCTACGTGCCGGCCGAGTTCACCGGGCTCAAGCTCGAGCTCGTGGCGATCAAGGACAGCTAGGTGAGCTCGCCCCCGCCGCCCCCTCCGTCTCCGGCGCCGCCGCCGCCGCCGCCCGCGCCTCCGGGCCCGCCTGTGCCCCCAGCTCCTCGGGCGGCTGCTCCGGCGTCGTCGCCGTTCGGCGCGCCGGCCGCTCCGCCCGCGTGGACGCCGCCTCAGGCGAGCCCGTCGCCGTTCGGTGCGCCGCCGCCGACTCCGTCGCCGTTCGGTGCGGCGCCTGCGAGCCCGTCGCCGTTCGGCGCGCCGGCCGCTCCGCCCGCGTGGACGCCGCCGCAGGCGAGCCCGTCGCCGTTCGGTGCGGCGCCGCCGACTCCGTCGCCGTTCGGTGCGGCGCCTGCGAGCCCGTCGCCGTTCGGTGCGCCGGCTGCGAGCCCGTCGCCGTTCGGCGCGCCGGCTGCGAGCCCGTCGCCGTTCGGCGCGCCGGCTGCGAGCCCGTCGCCGTTCGGCGCGCCGGCTTCGAGCCCGTCGCCGTTCGGCGCGCCGGCTGCGAGTCCGTCGCCGTTCGGCGCGCCTCAGGCGAATCCGTCGCCGTTCGGCGCGCCTCAGGCGAGTCCGTCGCCGTTCGGCGCGCCGGCTGCGAGCCCGTCGCCGTTCGGCGCGCCGGCTGCGAGCACGTCGCCGTTCGGCGCGCCTCAGGCGAGCCCGTCGCCGTTCGGCGCGCCTCAGGCGAGCCCGTCGCCGTTCGGCGCGCCGGCTGCGAGTCCGTCGCCGTTCGGCGCGCCTCAGGCGAACCCGTCGCCGTTCGGCGCGCCTCCGGCGAGTCCGTCGCCGTTCGGCGCGCCGGCTGCGAGCCCGTCGCCGTTCGGCGCGCCGGCTGCGAGCACGCCCCGTCCGCCCGTTTCCGCACCAGCCTGGACGCCGCCTGCGGCGAGCGCGCCGGCGCCGACGAGCGCGCCTGCGCCGGCGAGCGCGCCTGTTCCCGTCGTCGCGGCGGCGCCCGCGCGGCCCGCCACGCGCGTCGCCGAGGCCTGCGACCCGCTCTTCGTCCTCGTCCTCGAGCTCCAGCAGCTCGCCGACCCGGGGCCGGGCGACGTCCTCCGCGCCCGCCTCAACGCCCAGCTCACCGCGACCACGGCCGCGGCGCGCGCGCTGGGCGCCTCCGAGGGCGCCCTCCAGGACCTGCGCTACGCCTTCGTGGCCCTCGTCGACGAGGTCGTGCTCGGCTCGAGCTGGCCGCTGAAGGCGGAGTGGCAGGGGCGGCCGCTCCAGCTCGAGCACTTCAACAGCTTCGCCGCCGGCGAGGAGTTCTTCCGCCGCCTCGAGGCCGTCCGCGCCGGCGCCGACCCCCACCGGGTCGACCTGCTGTCGATCTTCGCCACCTGCCTGTGCCTGGGCTTCCGCGGCAAGCACGTCGGCGTGCAGGGCATGGAGGTCGTCCGCGGCCTCCAGCGCGCGCTGATCGACGAGGTCAAGGCCGCGTCCGAGCAGACCTCGCGCCAGGCCGCCGCCGTCGGCGGCTCCGCCAGCGACGTGGCCGCCGGCCGCTCGCGCCGCCGCTCCGAGCCGGGCGAGCTGTCGCCCGCGTGGCGGCCGCCCAGCGAGCCGCTGTTCGCCCGTCGCAGCCGGGACCTCCCCGTGCGCCTCGTGGCCGTGGCGTCGGCGGCGCTGACGCTCCTCGTCTTCGTGGCCCTGGCGGCGGCGCTCCGCCACGGGACCTCGGCCGTCCTGACGACGGTCGGGCAGTGACGCGACCGGAGGCTCGATGAAGGGCGCCCTCGTCAACCTCCTCGCCCTGGGCGTGCTCTGCGCGCTCCTGTGGTTCGGCGGGCAGTACTTCGAGTTCCCGGTCCAGCAGCGCGTGGGGGCGATCCTCGCCGCGCTGGCCCTGTGGCTGCTCGTGTTCCTCTGGCAGCGCTTCCAGGCGATCCGCACGGCGCGGCTGATCGAGGCGCGCCTGCGCGAGCAGGCCGCCGACCAGATCGCGAACAGCCGGCCGGCCGAGCGCGACCAGCTGCAGGAGCTCGAGAAGCGCCTCCGCGACGCGATCACGGCCCTGAAGAAGAGCAAGCTGGGCGCGAGCGCGCTCGCCGAGCTGCCCTGGTACATCATCATCGGCCCCCCCGGCAGCGGGAAGAGCACCGCCCTCCAGGCCTCCGGCCTCGAGTTCCCGCGCATCGGCGAGGGCCTCAACGGGATCGCCGGCGTCGGCGGCACGCGCAACTGCGAGTGGTGGTTCACGTCCGAGGGGATCCTCCTCGACACGGCCGGCCGCTACACGTCGGTCGCCGAGGACCGCGCCGAGTGGCTCTCGTTCCTGGGCATGCTCAAGCGCGCGCGCGCGCGCACGCCGATCAACGGGGCGCTCGTGGCCCTGAGCGTCGTGGACATCATCCAGGCCAACGACGACCAGCTCGAGAACCACGCCCGCGCCGTCCGCGAGCGCGTCGAGGAGCTCAGCCAGGAGCTCGAGGAGGTGTTCCCGGTCTACCTCATGTTCACGAAGTGCGACCTGCTGCAGGGCTTCGTGGAGAGCTTCGAGGCGCTCGGGCGGGCGGAGCGCGAGCAGGTGTGGGGCTACACCTTCGCCTACGAGGACCTGTCCTCGGAGCGGCGCCGCACGATCCTCACGCGCGAGCTGACGGGGCTGGCCGACCGCCTCGCGGTGCGGCGGCTCGAGCTCCTGGCCAGGGAGCGCCCGCCCGCCGTCGCCCAGCGCCTGCACGCCTTCCCCCAGCAGCTCGCGGCGGCGACCGACAAGCTGGTGCGCTTCGTCGAGCGGGCCTTCCCGGAGAACCCGTTCCGCGAGCAGCCGCTCCTGCGCGGTGTCTACCTGAGCTCGGGGACGCAGGAGGGCCGGCCGATCGACCAGGTCCTGGGCGCGCTGCGCGCCGCCTTCGGCAGCCCCGGCGCGGCCGAGGCGGCCGAGCCGCCGCGCGAGAAGAAGAGCTACTTCCTCACCAACCTGTTCCGGAAGGTCGTGTTCCCCGACCGCGGCCTGGCCCGCAGCCTGGCCAGCGCCGAGCGGCGCCGCCGCGCCGCGCACGCAGCCGCCATCGCCGCCAGCGCCCTGGCCGCGGTCGGCGCCCTGACGCTCCTCGGCGGCTCGTTCGCCGGCAACCGCGCGCTCACGACCCGCGTCGCCGCCGGCGCCACGGCCGCGGCCCGCGTGGCCAAGGACGAGCGCGCCACCCGCGCCGAGCGCCTGGCCGCGCTCGAGGCCCTGCGGCCGGTCGTGGCCGAGCTGTGGGCGCACGAGCGCGACGGCTCGCCCTGGAGCCTCGGCTGGGGCCTCTACCAGGGGGAGCGCCTGTGGGGCGTGCGCCAGGCGTGGTACGCCGAGCTGCGGCGGACGCTCCTCGGCCCGTGCCTGGCCGGGCTCGAGGCGGAGCTCGCCCGGGCGTCGGCCCCCGGCGCCGACATGTCGGCGCTCAAGCGCGAGTACGGCCTCGAGCACGAGCAGTCGGTCTACGAGGCGGTCTACGACCTCCTGCGCGCCTACCTGATGCTCGGCGGGCGCCTGGCCCCGTCGGGCCAGGACCTCGGCCGGCAGCTCCGCGACCGCGGCCGCTGGACGCGCGGCCTCGGCGAGGCCCCCGGCGCCGCGGACGGCGAGGCCGCGGCGGCGCAGCTCGAGCAGCTCCTCGAGCTCCTCCCGCTCGTCGCCGAGTGGGCCCCGCCGCTCGACGACGACCTCGTGGCGCGCGTGCGCAAGAAGCTCGAGGCCAACTACTGGGTCTCGCAGAGCTACACGCTGATCCGCGACACGCGCGCCGACAAGGCGGGGGCGGAGACGGCCGCCTCGCTCTTCGGCGCCGGGGCCGACCTCTTCACGCCGACCGACGCGGTGTCGAAGGTCTTCACCCGGGCCGAGTGGGACGAGTACTTCGCCCGCGCCGTGGGCGAGAAGAGCGAGCACCTCGCCGCGCAGTACGCGGAGATGAAGACGCCCAAGACACGCCAGGCGATCGAGCAGGAGCTGCGCGGCTACTACGAGCTCGAGGGGCGGCAGCGCTGGCTGAAGCTCCTCGACGACCTGCACGTGGCGCCGTTCGACGGGGTCGAGGGCGCGGCCAGGCGCCTCGACCTGCTCGGCAGCCCGCGCAGCCCGCTCCCGACGCTCGTGGGCGAGGTGTGGCTGCGGCAGCACGTCCTCGACCTCGACGCGGCCAGGGGCGACCTGGTCGCGCGGCCCCCGCGGCGGCGCAAGCCCGACGAGCCGGTGCGGCCGTGGCTCGACCAGGCGCAGGACGAGCTGGCGCGCCTGGCGCGCGCCTTCGAGGAGGCCTCCAAGCGGCCCAGGGGCGAGCGGGTCTACGCGCTGGCCGAGGGCGACCGGCTGCGCGAGCTCGACCCCCTGCAGGCGACCTTCAAGGAGGTCGCGGCCACGCTCCTCGACGACGTCGCGCCGCAGGCGCCCGCCGCCCAGGAGAGCTACGTGCGGCGCTTCTTCCGCGAGGTCCTCGACCGCGCCGTCGAGGCCCTGCAGCGCGAGGCCCTGGCCGAGGCCAACGCCCGCTGGGCGGCGACGGTCCACGACATCCACCGCGACCGCTGCGCCGGGCGCTACCCGTTCGCGAAGGACGCCCCCGAGGACGCGCCGCTCCTCGAGGTGATGGCCATGGTCAACCCGGCCGATGGCGCCGTGTGGACGGTGGACCGCGCCCTGGCGCGCCTGCGCGCCTACGAGGTGTTCGGCCGCGGCCTGGCCACGACGGGGCCGCAGTACGGCAAGCACGTCGAGGGCGCGCGGCGCCTGCGCGACGCGCTCTTCCCGGCCGGCAAGCAGGCGCTCGCCGTGGCCCTGCAGGTGAAGCTGGTGAAGCGCCCCGGCGTGCGCAACCTGCGCCTGACGCTCGGCGACGACGCCTTCGCCGAGAACGAGCGGCCGGACCACCGCAAGGAAATGACCTGGGGCACCAAGCCCGGGGCCAAGCTGGCGATCCAGGCGACGAACCAGCCGGAGTGGATCCAGCGCGACTTCTCCAGCTCGCCGTGGGGCTTCCTGCGCCTCCTCGACGCGGGGACCCCCGACCCGGCGAAGACGAGCGGGCGGACCTACTGCTACACCTGGTCGTTCGAGGTCGGCGGCGAGCAGCGCCTCGCCGAGGTCGAGCTCGAGGCCGTGCGCGAGGAGGCGCGGCCGGTGCTCGCGCGCGCGCTGTTCGCGGGCCTCGAGCCGCCGCCGCCGGGGGTCGAGCGTTGATCACGCTCCGCGCCGAGTGCTTCGGCAAGCTGCCCGCGCACGGCGACTTCATCCGGCACCACGCCGGGCCCGAGCTGCTCGAGCTCGACCAGTGGCTGCAGGCGGGCCTCCTGGCCGTCCGCGACCGCCCCGACCGGGCGGCGGCCTGGCCGGCGACGCCGCCGCTGCGCTTCGTGCGCCGCGGCCCCGGCGGGCGGCTCCTGGCCGGCGTCCTCGTCGCCAGCCGCGACGCGGCCGGGCGCGACTACCCGTTCGTGATCGCCGCGCCCGTCGAGGGGCGCGAGGTCGCGCAGCGGCCGGAGCTGACGCCCCTCGTGGTCGAGCCGTTCCTCGCCGCGGCCGAGGCCGTGGCGACGCGCCCGTGGGAGGGGCTCGACCATCGCGCCGTGACGGCCGAGGTCGACCGCCTCGTGGGCGAGGTCGACCCGCGCGCGGCCGAGCAGCGCCTGGCCCTGCTCCTGGCGACGGCCACCCTGGAGGCGCTCCTGGCCTCGGGCGACGCCCCGCCGGCCGCGGCGCCGCTGCTCCTCGACAACGCGGCCACCCTGCTCGGGCCGCGCGCGCGGCCGCGCTTCGTCCTCGCCCTGCCGGGCGCGATCGACGCCGACCACGTGGCCGTGTGGCTGGCCTTCGTGGCGACCCTCCGGGGCGACGCGTCGCGCTTCCCGCCGCTCGTCACGTGGTCCACGGACCCGCGCGGCGCCGCGGCGGGCCTGCGCCTCGTGCTCGTCGAGCCCGCCGGCGAGCACTTCGTGCCGCTCGCCCTGCGCCACCTGCCGAGCGACGCCTGCGACCTGGCGCGCGAGGGCCTCGACAGCGCGGGGCTCATGCAGAAGGCGCGTGAGCGCGTCGGCGCGCTGGTCGACGGACCGCGCACGGTGGCCGACCTCGCGCCGCGCCTCGCCGCCCTCGCGCGATGAAGGCCACCCACATGGGTGGTGCGCGCGCGCGATGCGAGAAGCGATTGACATGCCCCTTCCTGCCTCATACCCTTCGGACCCTGCGGGCGGCGGCCGCTCGCCGTTCTCGGGGGGACACCGAATTTGTCGATCCTGGCCCAGCTCGAAGGCCTCGGCGCGCGCCCTGTTCCCGGCGCGGCGCCCGCCGGCAAGGCGGCGCGGTACGAGCCCGAGTACGAGGAGCTGAACGCCGAGGTCGAGGCGCTCGGGTCGCTCAACGGCCGGCAGGTCGACTGGGAGAAGGTCGTCGACCGCGGGGTCACGATCGTCCGCGACAAGAGCAAGGACCTGCTCGTCGCCAGCTACCTGGCCTTCGGGCTGTATCAGCTCCAGGACCTCGCCGGGCTGGCGGCCGGGCTGACGCTCGCGCGCGACATGGCGCAAGCGCACTGGGACGGGCTGTTCCCCGAGCTCAAGCGCGCGCGCGCCCGCGAGACGGCGCTGAGCTGGCTCGCGCAGCGCCTGCAGCCGGCGATCGAGGGCCGCCCGGCCCCGACCGAGGCCGAGCGGCCGGCGCTGGAGGCGTGCATCGCGGCGCTGCGCGAGCTGCAGGCCGTCTGCGACGAGAAGCTCGGCCGCGACGGCCCGGCGCTCGGCCCGCTGCGCCGCGCCCTCGAGGGCCGGCTCCAGGCGACGATGCCGCGCCGCTCCCGCGCCAGCGCGCTTCCGGCGCCGCCAGCACGGCGGCGCCTGGCCCCGACGCCCGCGCCGCCTTCCGGCCCGACGACCGCGTGCTGGCCCTGGCCGCGTCGTTCCTGGCGCCCGCGGCGCCCCCTGCCTGAGCCTTCGCGCCGCCCCCGCCACCGTCGGCGCCGGTCGACGCCGGCGCGGTCCAGGCGACGCTCGACGCCACCTGGGAGACGCTCACGAAGACGGCGGACCTGCTCTTCGCCCAGAGCGACGCCGACCCGCTCTCCTACCTGCTGCGCCGCACGGCGCTCTGGCGGGGGCTCGTCAAGCTCCCCGCCGCCAACGGCAACCAGCTCGGCTTCACGGGCGGCGACCCGGGGCTCCTGCAGCGCCTGGAGGCGACGGCGGAGCAGGGCGACCACGCCGCGCTCCTGCGCCTGGCCGAGCCGGCCGCCTCGCGGCAGCGGCTGTGGCTCGAGCCGTCGTTCCACGCGCTGCGCGCCCTCGAGGGCCTGGGCAAGCGCCACGAGGCCGCCCGCGACGCGCTCGCCAGCGAGCTCGTGGCGCTCGCTCGCCGCCTGCCGCAGCTCGCCGAGCTGCAGTTCAAGAACGGCGTCCCGCTCCTCGGCCCCAAGGGCCGCGCCTGGCTCAAGGGCCAGCTCGCGGGCGGCGGCGGCGGGTCGAACGGCGCCGCCGCCGCGGACCCGCTCGACGCCGCCCTCGCCCGCGCGAGGGAGAAGCTCGCCGACGGCGGCCTCGCCGCGGCCGTCGAGGCGCTCGGCGACCCGGCCCCCTCACGCGCCGGGGCCCGCGGCCGCTTCCGCGCGCGCCTCGCCCTGGCGCGGCTGTGCCTCGAGGCCGGCCGCGCCGACCTGGCCGCCGGCCAGCTCGAGGGGCTCGACGCCGAGCGGCAGCGCGTCGGCCTCGACGCCTGGGAGCCCGCGCTCGCCGTCGAGGTGCTGACGCTCCGGCTCGAGGCCCTGCGCCAGGCGCCCCAGAAGCCCAAGGACGCGCCCGAGCGGGCGCGTCAGATCCAGGATGCCTTGTGCCAGCTCGACCTCCAGGCCGCGCTGGCGTTCGGTCCGCAGTAGAGGAGGCCTCATGGCCAAGGACGACGGGTCGGTCGCGCCGCGCGAGCGCGTCAACATTCGGTACAAGTCCGCGACCGGCAACGCGCAGGAGCAGCGCGAGCTGCCGCTGAAGATGCTCTTCGTCGGCGACTACACGTTGCGGCAGGACGACACGCCGCTCGCCGAGCGCAAGGCGATCAACGTCAACAAGGACAACTTCAGCAAGGTCATGGAGGGCCAGAAGCTCAAGCTCGCCTTCGGCGTGAGCAACAAGCTCGAGGACGCCAAGGCCGGCGAGGCGCCCGGCGATCTGGGCGTGAACCTGAAGTTCGACAGCCTGGCCGACTTCAAGCCCGAGGCCGTGGCCAAGCAGGTCCCGGAGCTGAACAAGCTCCTCGAGCTGCGGCAGGCGCTCGTGTCGCTCAAGTCGCCGCTCGGCAACAACAAGGACTTCCAGAAGAAGATCAAGGACATCGTCGAGAACGAGGACACGCGCAAGAAGATCCTCGGCGAGCTCGGCGCCGACGGGAAGCAGGGGTAGACCGATGACGCAGGAGCAGAGCGCGGCGCCCGCCGCGGCGACCACGACGACGAGCGAGGGGTCGCTCCTCGACGAGATCATGCAGCAGACGAAGCTCTCCCCCGACCAGGAGGGCTACGACGTCGCCCGGCGCGGCGTCAGCGCGTTCATCGGCGAGCTGCTCGCCCCCGGCAAGCAGAGGAAGGCCGACAAGACGGTCATCGACGCCATGGTGGCCGAGATCGACCGCAAGCTCAGCGCGCAGGTCGACGAGATCCTGCACCACGAGCAGTTCCAGAAGCTCGAGAGCGCCTGGCGCGGCCTGAAGCTGGTCGTCGACCGGACCGACTTCCGCGAGAACGTGAAGCTCGAGCTCCTCAACGTCAGCAAGGAGGACCTCCTCGCCGACTTCGAGGACTCGCCGGAGATCGTGCAGTCGGGCCTCTACAAGACGATGTATACGAACGAGTTCGGCCAGTTCGGCGGCAGCCCCTACGGCGCCATGATCGGCAACTACGACTTCGGCCCCGGGCCGCAGGACGTGGCGCTGCTGGGCAAGATCGGCAGCGTCGCGGCCATGTCGCACTGCCCGTTCATCGCCGCGGCCGGCCCGCAGTTCTTCGGCATCGAGAGCTTCGAGGAGCTCCCGAACCTCAAGGACCTGCAGGCCGTGTTCGAGGGGCCGCAGTACGCCAAGTGGCACGCGTTCCGCGAGTCGGACGACGCGCGCAACGTCGGCCTGACCGTGCCGCGCTTCCTCCTGCGCCTGCCGTACGGCAAGGACACGGACCCGGTCAAGGCGTTCGAGTACACCGAGCAGGTCGCGGGCAACCACGGCGCCTACCTGTGGGGGAACACCTCGTTCGCCTTCGCCACGCGCCTGGCCGAGAGCTTCGCCAAGTACCGCTGGTGCCCGAACATCATCGGCCCGCAGAGCGGCGGCACGGTCAACGACCTGCCGCTGCACCAGTACGAGGCCATGGGCGAGATCCAGACGAAGATCCCCACCGAGGTGCTGATCTCGGACCGCCGCGAGTACGAGCTCGCGGAGCAGGGGTTCATCGCGCTGGCCATGCGCAAGGGCAGCGACGAGGCGTGCTTCTTCTCGGCCAACTCCTGCCAGAAGGCGAAGACCTTCGGCACGAGCAAGGAGGGGAAGGACGCGGAGATGAACTACCGCCTCGGGACGCAGCTCCCGTACATGTTCATCGTCAACCGCCTGTCGCACTACATCAAGGTGCTCCAGCGCGAGCAGATCGGCTCCTGGAAGGAGAAGGCCGACCTGCAGCGCGAGTTGAACCAGTGGATCGGCCAGTACGTCGCCGACGACGACAACCCGTCGCCGGCGATCCGCAGCCGCTGCCCGCTGCGCTCGGCGCAGATCGACGTCGAGGACGTCCCGGGCGAGGCCGGCTGGTACAAGGTGTCGATGAAGATCCGGCCCCACTTCAAGTACATGGGGTCGTTCTTCACGCTCTCGCTCGTGGGCAAGCTCGACAAGGAGTAGCCCGCCGCGCCGCCGGGCCCGGCCAGGGCCCGGCGGCCACGCACACGCACGCCGGGCGCGCGGAGCGCCCGGCGGCGATCCGACACACACACCGAACGAAGAAGAAGGGGAGGCCCACGTGGCTGGTATGCGCGTCTTCATGAAGATCGATGGGATGCCGGGCTCGTCGCTCGAGAGCAACCGCGCCGACTGGTGCGACATCCGCGGCTTCAACCACGAGCTCAAGTACCCGTACGACATGGCCCAGGGTCGCGGGACCGGCTCGCCCACGCACGGGGCGTGCACGATCCTGAAGGAGATCGACAAGGCCTCGCCGAAGCTCTACGAGGCGCTGGCGAAGAACCTCAAGGTGAACAAGGTCGAGCTCGAGTTCGAGCGCGACAAGCCGGGCGACGGCTCGACCGAGATGTACTTCAAGATCGTGCTTCACGAGTGCCGCGTGATCTACGCGCGCCCGCACATCCCGCCGTTCAAGGACCGCGACCCCGACATGCCGCTGCACCTCGACGAGATCGGCTTCGGCTACCGCAAGATCGACTGGGAGTGGCTGTCGGGCGGCAAGCTGCCGACCACGTTCGACTTCACGAACCAGAGCTCGTAGCGCCCGCCGGCGCGCCGCCCGCTCCCGTGGGGCGGGCGGCCGCCTGCGCGCGTCGAGGACCCCCGTGCCGCACGAGCTGACGATCCTCGAGCGCCTGCGCCTGGGCCGGTCCGCGTCCGCGACCTCCTCGGTCGAGGACGTGGACCTGCTCCTGCGCTCGATCGAGGCCAACCTGGGGCGGCTCCTCAACTCGCGCGAGGGGAGCGCGATCGCCCGGCCGGACTACGGCATGCCGCCGCCGTCCGAGATCGTCCACGCCTTCCCGCGCGCCGTCACGCGCGTCCAGCGGCACGTCAAGGAGCTGCTGGAGAAGTTCGAGCCGCGCCTGCGCGACGTCGAGGTCACGCACCTCGAGAACGAGCAGGACAAGCTCTCGCTCCGCTTCAACATCCAGGCCCGCCTCGCCACGTCGCCCTCGGCCATGTGGGTCACCCTCTCGCTCCGGTTCGACCCGTCGGGCCGGGTCACCCTCCGCCGGTAGGTCGCGTGGCGTTCCACAAGTACTACCAGGACGAGCTGGCCTACCTGCGCGAGCTGGGGCGCGACTTCGCGCGCAAGCATCCGGCGTCGGCGCGGTGGCTCGAGGAGGCCGGGACCGATCCGGACGTCGAGCGGCTGCTCGAGGGCTTCGCCTTCCTCACCGGCAAGCTGCGCGAGAAGCTCGACGACGAGCTCCCCGAGCTGACGCACGCGCTGGTCGAGCTCTTCTGGCCGCACCTGCTGCGGCCGCTCCCGGCGGCGACGGTCGTGCAGTTCGCGCCGACGCCCAAGGCGCAGGGCAAGCCGGTCGTGGTCGAGCGCGGGGTCGAGGTCGCCTCGACGCCGGTCGACGGGACGGCCTGCACCTTCCGCGTCGCCTACCGCACGCAGGTCACCGCGCTCTCGGTCGCCGAGCTCGAGGTCGGGCCCGCCGCCTCGCCCTACCTGCGGCTCGCGCTCACCTGCGCGCCGCCGGCGACGGCCGCCAAGCTGGGGGTCGACGCCCTGCGCCTGCACCTCGCCGGTGAGACGCTCGCCGCGCGGTCGCTGCGCCTGTGCCTCCTCCGCTACGTGCGGCGGGTCGTCGCCCGCGCCCCGGGGCAGGAGCCGATCGTGCTCGAGGGCGCGCAGGTGAAGCCCGTGGGCTTCGCCGCCGACGAGGCGCTCCTGCCCGCGCCGCAGGGGACCCACCCGGGCCTGCGCCCGATCTGGGAGCACGCCGCCTTTCCGGCCAAGTTCTCGTTCGTCGACGTGACGGGGCTGGGCGGCCTGGCGCGCCTCGGCGCGGCGCCGCGCTTCGAGCTGACCTTCGAGCTCTCGCACCTGCCCAACGACATGCCGCCGGTCTCCGCCGCCAACGTGCAGCTCCACTGCGCGCCGGCGGTGAACCTCTTCGCCCACGACGGCGCGCCGATCGCGCTCGACCCGGGTCGGGCCGAGCACCGCGTCCGCGGGCAGGGCGAGGACCCGCGCCACCACGAGGTGTGGTCGATCGACCGTGTGACGGGGCTCGCGCAGGGCGAGGCGCAGCCGCGGACCTACGCCCCGTTCCTCTCCTTCGGCGTGCGCGACGGGGCGCCCTTGTGGTACGCGCGGCGGCGCATGTCGCCCGTGCTCGACGGGACCGACGTGTGGCTGTCGTTGCCCGGGCGCGGGCCGGCCGACCACGGGCGCGCCGAGACGCTCTCGCTCGAGCTCACGTGCACCAACCGGAGCCTGCCCACGGGGCTCGGGCTGGGGGACATCTGCCGGCCGACCCCGACGACGCCGGCGACGGTGACCTTCCGCAACATCACGGCCCCGACCGCGCCCGTGCCGCCGCCGCTCGACGCGGACCTGCTCTGGGACCTCCTCTCGCACCTGTCGCTGCACTACACGACGCGCGCGCGCGCCGACCGCCTGGCCGAGCTCCTGCGCATCTACGACGTGCGGGCGCTCGTCGACCGCCAGGCCGCCCTCGCGCTCCGTCGCCGGCAGGAGGGGCTGCTCGAGGCGAAGGCCACCCCCGGGAGCCTGGTCGTCGGCGGGGCGATCACCCGCGGCGTGCGCACGCGCCTCCTCGTCGACGAGGAGCGCCTGGGCGGCGAGGGCGAGGCGCTGCTCCTGGGCGACGTGCTGAGCGAGGTCCTCGCCCACACCGTGACCCTCAACGCCTGGAGCGCGCTCGAGGTGCAGGGCAAGAAGTACGGCGAGGTCCACCGCTGGCCGGCGCGCGCCGGCGTTCGGGCGGTGGTGTGAGCGCCCTCCCGGCGGGCCCCGCGCCCGCCCTCGACCCGGCGCCGTCGCCGCCGCCCGGGGCGGCGGAGGCGCTCGAGGCCCTCGCCCGCGACGGTCGCCGCTACGGCTTCTTCCAGGCGGTCCACCTCCTCCACGACCTCCACCCCGACCGCCCGCGCGTCGGGCACCAGGGCCCGCCCGATCGCGAGCCGGTGCGCCTGACCGGCTGGCTGTCGCTGGCCTTCCCCACGGGCGACGTGGCGAGCGTGGCCCCGAGCCCGTCGGCTCCGCCGGCGGAGGACGGGGCGCCCGCGCCCGACGGCCCGCCGTGGCGGCTCGAGAGCCCGCTCCTGGCCCTCTACGGCACCTCGTCTCCCCTGCCCGAGTGCTACACGGAGGCGCTCCTCGACCAGGACGACGACGGCGGCGCCGAGCGCGGCTTCCTCGACCTGTTCCAGCACCGGCTCCTCTCGCTCCTCTGGCGGGCCTGGGGCCGCTACCGCTGGCAGGTCGGCTGGCGCCCGGGCGGCGCCGACGCGATCACCGACCGGGTCGCGCGCCTGGTCGGCCTGGGCGAGGGCGCGCTCCCGCCCGGGCACCGCGCCCCGCGCCTCGAGCTCCTCTCGGTCGCCGGGCTCCTGGCCGTCGAGCCGCGGACGGCCAGCGCGCTCGAGCTGCTCCTGCGCCGGGCGCTCCCGGACCACGAGGTCGAGGTCGTGCCGTTCGCGCCGCGCTGGGCGCCGCTGGCGCCGCCCGACCTGAGCCGCCTCGGCGGCGAGCGCTGCGCCCTCGGGCAGACGGCCGTCCTCGGCGAGCGCATCCTCGACCGCGCCGGCACGTTCCGCGTGGCGGTCGTGTGCCCCGACGCGGCCGCCTACCTGGCCCTCTTCGACGACGACGGCCCGCTGGTGACGATCCGCGAGCTCGTCGACCTGTTCAACCCGGACCTCCTCGACTGCGAGCTCGAGCAGCGCCTCGCCCCGGCGGCGCGCTGCGAGCTCCGCCTCGGCGCCGCCGAGGCGCGGCTGGGGTGGTCCACCTGGCTCGGACGGCCGGCCCCCGAGGCCCGCGTCGTGCGCCGGATCTTCCAAGGAGCGTTCCATGGCTGACGTCGACCTCAAGGCCCTCGTGGGCCGCCTGAACCCCGCCTGCAAGCGCGCCCTGGAGACGGCCGCCGGGATCTGCGTCTCGCGCACCCACTACGAGGTCGGGGTCGAGCACGTCCTGCAGGCGCTCCTCGACGACCCGGCGGGCGACGTGCAGCACATCCTCAAGCACTACGGCGTCGACCCGGGCCGCGTGTCGAAGGCGGTCGTGTCGGTGATCGAGGGCTTCAAGTCGGGCAACGCCGGCCGCCCGGTGTTCTCGCCGATCCTCCTCGACTGGTTCCAGCTCGCCTACCTGCTGGCGTCGATCGAGCACGGCCAGGCCGAGGTCCGCTCGGGCAACCTGCTCGAGGCGCTGATCGCCAAGCCGGCGCGCCTGGCGGCGGACGACTACCCCGACCTGCTCGCGCCGATCGGGCGCGAGGACCTGCGCAAGAACTTCGACGCGATCGTCGGCGGGTCGTCGGAGACGGCCAAGCGCGCCGTCGCCGCCGACGCCGGCGGCGCCGCCGCCGCGCCGGGCACGGCCGAGGACTCGGCGCTGAAGAAGTTCTGCACGAACTTCACCGAGCGGGCCCGCGGCGGGCACCTCGACCCGGTGTTCGGCCGCGACGCCGAGATCCGCCAGATCGTGGACATCCTCGCCCGCCGCCGCAAGAACAACCCGATCGCCGTCGGCGACCCGGGCGTGGGCAAGACGGCGCTCGTCGAGGGCCTGGCCCTGCGCATCGCCGAGGGCGACGTGCCGGAGATGCTCCAGGGGACGGAGCTCTTCGGCCTCGACATGGGCCTCCTGCAGGCCGGCGCGAGCGTCAAGGGCGAGTTCGAGAAGCGCCTCAAGCAGGTGATCGAGGAGGTGAAGGCCTCGCCGAAGCCGATCATCATGTTCATCGACGAGGCGCACACGCTCATCGGCGCCGGCGGCCAGGCGGGCGGCGGCGACGCGGCGAACCTGCTCAAGCCGGCGCTCGCGCGCGGCGAGCTGCGCACCGTCGCCGCGACCACGTGGTCGGAGTACAAGAAGTACTTCGAGAAGGACCCGGCGCTGGCGCGGCGCTTCCAGCTCGTCAAGGTCGACGAGCCGAGCGACGAGGACGCGACGACCATGCTCCGCGGGCTCAAGGACCGCTACGAGAAGGGCCACGGCGTCGTGATCCGCGACGAGGCCCTGCGCGCCTGCGCGGCGCTCGGCAGCCGCTACATCGCCGGCCGCCAGCACCCCGACAAGGGCGTGGACCTCATGGACACGGCCGCGGCGCGGGTGAAGATCGCCGTGGCCTGCAAGCCGGGCGAGCTCGAGGACCAGGAGCGCGAGATCGCCGCGCTCGAGCGCGAGCTCGAGGCGCTGCGCCGCGACGCGGCCCACGGGGCGGCCGGGACCGAGGAGCGGCAGGGCGAGGTCGAGGCGCGGGTCGCGGCCCTCAAGGACAGCGTCGCCGGCGGGACCGCCCGCTGGAAGAAGGAGCAGGAGGCGGCGCTGGCGGTGATGAACCGCCGCAAGGAGCTGGCCGAGGCCAAGGGCCCGGCCGAGGCCGAGGCGCGCAAGCGGCTCGACGAGGCCATGCGGGCGCTCGAGGCGGCGCGCGACGGCGAGACGAAGGTGCCGCTCGAGGTCACGGCGGACGTCGTGGCGAGCGTGATCGCCGACTGGACCGGCATCCCGATCGGCAACATGATCAAGGACGAGGCGGCGACGCTCCTGCGCTTCGAGCAGGAGATGACGTCGCGCGTGAAGGGGCAGGACCACTGCCACAAGGTCGTGGGCGAGGGGATCCGCGCGGCCAAGGCCGGCCTGAAGGACCCCGAGCAGCCCATGGGGATCTTCCTCTTCGTCGGGCCCTCGGGCGTGGGCAAGACGGAGACGGCGCTGGGCGTGGCCGACCTGCTCTTCGGCGGCGAGCGCTTCATGACGACGATCAACATGTCGGAGTTCCAGGAGAAGCACACCGTCTCGCGCCTGATCGGCTCGCCGCCCGGCTACGTCGGCTACGGCGAGGGCGGCATGCTCACGGAGGCGGTGCGCCAGCGGCCCTACTCGGTCGTGCTCCTCGACGAGTGCGAGAAGGCCGATCCGGACGTCCTGAACCTCTTCTACCAGGTGTTCGACAAGGGCAAGCTCAACGACGGCGAGGGGCGCGAGGTCGACTTCAAGGACACGGTGATCTTCCTCACCAGCAACCTGGCCACGGACCTGATCACCGAGGCCGGCCTCGAGGACCCGCCGCCGAGCGTCGAGGACCTCGTGGCGCTGATCCGCCCGGCGCTGTCGAAGTACTTCAAGCCGGCGCTGCTGGCGCGCATGACGATCGTGCCCTTCTACCCGCTCAAGCAGGAGGCGCTGCGCATGATCACGCGCCTCAAGCTGGGCAAGCTGCAGCGGCGCCTGGCCTCGCAGCACAAGATGACGATGGACATCACCGACGCGGTCGTCGACGCGATCGCCGCCCGCTGCACCGAGGTGGAGACGGGCGCGCGCAACGTCGACCACATCCTGCGCGGGACGCTCCTGCCGCGGATCTCGACCGAGATCCTCACGCAGATGAGCGTCGGCCCGCTGCCGCCGCGGCTCACGCTGGGGATCGGCGAGGACGGGGCCTTCACCTTCGCCTTCGGCGACTGAGGCAGCACCATGTCGAACGACGCGGCGGGGTTCGGGATGTCCTTCGAGTTCGGCGGCCGGGGCGGCGACGACGAGCGCCGCGCGGCGCCGCCGCGCGCCTCGTTCGAGGCGGGCGCGCCGCCCGAGGCAGCCCCCGAGGTCACGCGCCTGGTCGTGCTGGCCAACCTCCGCGGCCTGCCCGCGGCGCGCGACCGGGCGCCGCGGCGGGTGCGGCAGGCCACGCTCGACGAGGACTTCGCCTGGTTCGACGTCGTCCTGCGCCTCGACGTGAAGGACCACCTCGGCGAGGGGCCGCGCCCGCTCGAGGTCGAGGCGCCCCTGCGCAGCCGGGCCGACCTGCGGCCGGATCGCCTGGCGGCGGCGATCCCGGCCCTGGCGCCGGTCGTGCGCCTGCTCGACGACCTCGAGCTGGTGGAGCAGGGGCGGCTCGACCTCGAGCGCCTCGACGCCGGCCGCGGCGCGTGGGCGTCGCTGCCGGGCCTGCGCGCGGCGGCCGACGCGCTCGACCGGGCGCTCGCTGGAGGGCGCCGGGCGCCCTCGGCGCCGACCGGAGGCGCGCTCGACTCGGTCGTCGCCGCCGGCCGCGCGGCGGCCTCGGGCGACGCGGTCCTCGACAGCATCTTCTCCATGGTCGACGCCGGCCCGGCGCCTGCGGCGGCCCCGGCGCCGATCACCGCGTCGACCGGGAGCGGCGGCCTGGCCGAGGTCCGGGCGGCGGCCGCCGCCGTCCTCGAGCGGCAGGTGGGCGAGGTCCTGCGCCACCCGCAGACGCGGCAGGTCGACCGGGCCTGGCGCGGGCTCGAGCTCGTTCTTTCGCGTGGGCCACGGGAGGGCGTCGAGGTCGAGGCGCTCGACGTCGACCCCGACTCGCCCGAGACCGCGCTCGTGCACGGGCTCGCGGCGCGGCACGGCCGGCCCGACGGCCCCCCGCCGCCGTCGCTCGTCCTGATCGACGCGACCTTCTCGCGCACGGCCGCCGACGTGGCGCGGCTCGAGCTCGTGGCCGAGGTCGGCGAGGCGCTCCAGGCGCCGATCGTGGTCGGCGTGGGCGCGGGCTTCCTCGGCCACGACCTGCCCGCCTTCGCGCGGCTCGACCACCCCGCCGGCGCGCTCGAGCGCGGGCTCGAGGCCTGGAACGGGGCCCGGCGCGACTCGAAGTTCCGCTGGCTGGTCGTCGCCACGAACGAGGTCCTCCTGCGCCTGCCGCGCGGGCGCGGCGAGCGCGACGCGCGGCGCGCCGGCGAGGACCCGCGCGACCTGGCCTGGGGCAACGCCGGCTGGCTCGTCCTCGCCGGCGCGGCGGCCAGCCACGCCCGGACGGGCTGGCCGTCCGACCTGACGGGCGCGGCGGGCGAGCTGGGCGACCTGCCCCTGCGCCCCGCCGGCGCGGGCGGGGTCGAGGCGGCGGGGCCGCTCGCGGCGGCCCTGCCGACGACCACCGTCGAGGCCCTGGCCGACGCGGGCGTCCTGGCCTGGACCGTCGGCCGGTCCCCCGACGCCGCACGCCTCTTGCGCGCGCCGACGGCCTTCCGCGCCCCGCCCGACGAGCCGCGCTGGGCGAGCGGGCTGCCCTACCAGCTCGTGGCCACGCGCATCGCGGGCGCCCTCCTGCGCGCGCGCGAGCGCCTGCTCTCGGGCGACCCCGCGAGCGCGCTCGGCCGCGTCGAGGCCTTCGCCCGCGGGCTCGTCGGCGACACGGGCCCGGGCGCGAGCGCGGCCGCCCGGCTCGACGGTGACGCCGTCGAGGTCGAGGTGACGACCGGCGCGGGCGTGCTCGGCGGGGTGACGGTCGTCCTCGGCCTCTCCGGCTGAAGGCCGGGGTAAGCTCGGGCCGATGAACCTGCCGCCGCTGCCCGACCTGCACCGCCACCTCGACGGCTCGCTGCGCCCGTCGACGCTCGCCGAGCTGGCGGCCGAGCGCGGGCGCAGCGTCCCCCGGACGCTCCCCTTCCGCGCCGGCATGGGCCTCGACCAGGCGCTGAAGAAGTTCGCCTTCATCCTGCAGTTCCTGCAGGCGCCGGCGCAGGTGCGGCGCGTGGCGGCGGAGCTGTGCGAGGACGCGGCCGGCGAGGGCGTGACCACGCTCGAGGTGCGCTTCGCGCCGCAGCTCCACCGCGGCGCGCCGGTCGAGGCGATCGTCGACGCCGCGCTCGAGGGGCTGGCCGGGCGCGCCGGCCTGATCCTCTGCGGCCTCTACGGCGAGCCGCCGGCCGTGCTGGACGAGCTGGTCGAGGTCGCGCGCACGCGGCCGGGCGTGGTCGGGATCGACCTCGCCGGCGGCCCCGACGCCGACCACCGCTGGATCCTCGAGAGCTACGCGCCGGCGTTCCGCCGCGCGGCCGAGCTGGGGCTCGGCCGCACGGTGCACGCCTCCGAGGGGCGCCCCCCCTACGAGATCCGCCTGGCGATCGAGGTGCTCGGGGCGCAGCGCCTCGGCCACGCCACGACGCTCCTCGATGAGGACGAGGACGACCCGCGGCCGGTCGTCGACCTGGTCCTCGAGCGCGGCGTCGTGATCGAGGCCTGCCCGACGTCGAACGTGCACACGGGCGCGGTCGAGCGGCTGGAGGCCCACCCGCTGGCGCGCTGGCTGGAGCGCGGCGTCCGCGTGTGCGTGAACACCGACAACACGCTCCTCTCGGAGACGACCGCGCCGCGCGAGCACGCGCAGGCGCTCAAGGTCCGCGGCATGACCCCCGCGCTCCTCGACCTGGCGATCCGCACCGGCCACGAGGCGGCCTTCCGGCGCAGCTGACGGCGCTCACTTCCTCTTCCGCGGGCGCGCGGCCCGGCCCTCGCCGCGCAGCCAGCCCGTGCGGAACAGGCGGCCGATCTCCGCCATGAGCTGCGGCAGGGGCGGCGGGTCGGTGCCGAGCAGGCGCTGCGTCCAGTACTCCTTGAGCGTCCCCATGAGCGTGATCGCCAGCAGGGTCGGGTCGCCGGCCCCGACGATCCCCAGCTCCTGGCCCTTCTCGAGGGCGGCCGCGAGGCGCTCCCGGCAGGCCTTGTAGAAGCTCGCCAGGGCGCGGTCCGCCTCGAAGTCGACGCCCAGCGCCACCGAGAGGACGATCCGCGGCACGGCCGGGTCGTCCTCGAACAGCGACACGAGGGCGCCCAGGTTGGCGAGCACCTGCGCGCGCACGTCGTCCTGCGGCCCGGTGCGGATCGGCGGGACCGTCTCCCAGATGCGCTTGAGGACGCCCTCGAGCACCTCGCCGAACAGCGGCCGCTTGCCGTCGAAGTAGAGGTAGAAGGTCCCGCGGGCCACGCCGGCGCGGCGGATCACGTCGTCGACCGACGCCTCGTGGTAGCCCTTCCGGGCGAACACCCAGCGGGCGGCGGCCAGGAGCTCCCCGCGCCGGTCCGTCGTGCCTCGTGCGCGCCGCTTCATGACCACCGGTCGGCCGCGAGGGTAACACGCGAGCCGGCGGCGGCCCGCGGCGTCCCGTCCGCGTCACCAACTAGACTGACATGTCAGTCCAGTTTAAGACGGAGGGTCCCGGACCCAGGAGGTCCACATGCCCGAGCTCTGCCCCTCCCTGTGCGTGGGCCTCGACGTCGGGTCGACCACGGTCAAGGCCGTGGTCGTCGACCCGGCCACCCGGCAGGTCCTGTGGAAGGACTACCAGCGCCACGAGACGCGCCAGCCGGAGAAGGTGATCGAGTTCCTGGTCGCGATCGGCCAGGCCTTCCCGCACCTGCGCCGCGAGGAGCTGCGCGTGTTCGCCACCGGCTCCGGCGCCGGGCCGCTCGTCGAGCCGATCGGCGCCGCCTTCGTGCAGGAGGTCAACGCCGTCACGCTGGCCGTCGAGCACCTGCACCCGGACGTCGGCTCGGTCGTCGAGCTCGGCGGGCAGGACGCCAAGATCATCATCTTCGTCGAGGACCCGAAGACGGGCGAGCGGCAGGCCGTCACGTCCATGAACGACAAGTGCGCCTCGGGGACGGGCGCGACGATCGACAAGTGCATGCTCAAGGTCGGCATGACCCCCGACGAGCTGCAGGCGATCCGCTTCGACCCGACGAAGCTGCACCACGTGGCGTCCAAGTGCGGCGTGTTCGCCGAGACCGACGTGGTGAACCTGGTCAAGTCCGGGATCCCGTCGGCCGAGATCATGTGCTCGCTGGCCGACGCGATCGTCCACCAGAACCTGGCCGTCCTCACGCGGGGGCGGACGCTCCGGAGCAAGGTCCTGCTCCTGGGCGGGCCCAACACCTACCTGCCGTTCCTGCGCGAGTGCTGGCGCCTGCGCATCCCCGAGACCTGGGAGGAGCGCGGCTACGAGTTCGACCGCCGCGCCGCGCCGGGCGAGCTCATCGTCGTGCCCGAAGACGCCCAGTACTACGCCGCCTACGGCGCCGTCGTGTTCGGCCTGCGCGACCCGTCGGGCGCCGCGCCGCCGGCCTACCGCGGCCTCGAGGCGCTCAAGGAGTACGCCACCGGCGGGCGCAGCGCGCGCCTGCAGGGCGTCTCGGGCCCGCCGCTCGTCGCCAGCACGGACGAGCTGAGCACGTTCCAGGCGGAGTACACGATCCCGCCCTTCGAGGCGCCGCCCTTCGCCCCGGGGCAGGTCGTGCGCGGCGTGATCGGCCTCGACGGCGGCTCGACCTCGTCCAAGGCGGTCCTCGTGGGCGAGGACGGGGCGATCCTGCGCAAGGCCTACCGGCTGTCGCGGGGCAACCCGATCCAGGACACGAAGGAGATCCTGGCCGACCTCGTGGCCGAGGTGACGCGCCACGGGGCCACGCTCGAGTGCCTGGGGTTCGGCGCCACCGGCTACGCCGCGCCGGTGCTGGAGAAGAGCCTGCGCGCCGACGTGAACATCGTCGAGACCGTGGCCCACGCCGCGGCCGCGCGGACCTGGTTCCCGGACGCCGACGTCGTCTGCGACATCGGCGGGCAGGACATCAAGGTCCTGTTCCTGCAGAAGGGCGAGATCAAGGACTTCAAGCTCAGCAACCAGTGCTCGGCCGGCAACGGCATGCTCCTGCAGGCCATGGCCGACCAGTTCGGCGTGCCGATCACCGACTACTCGGACGTCGCCTTCGCCGCCGACCTGTCGCCCAAGTTCAGCTACGGCTGCGCCGTGTTCCTCGACTCCGACCGGGTGAACTTCCAGAAGGAGGGCTACAAGAAGGAGGAGCTGCTGGCCGGGCTGGCGCTCGTCCTGCCGAAGAACGTGTGGCAGTACGTGGTCGGCGTGCCGCGTCTGGCGGAGCTCGGCACGCGCTTCGTGCTCCAGGGCGGGACGCAGAAGAACCTGGCCGCGGTCAAGGCGCAGGTCGACTACATCCGCGAGCGCGTCCCGGGCGCGCAGGTGTGGGTCCACCCGCACTGCGGCGAGGCCGGCGCGATCGGCGCGGCCATGGAGACGCTCCACGTCGTGCGCCGGCGCGGCCACTCGACCTTCGTCGGCCTGGCGGCGGCGATCGACCTGGCCTACACGACCAGGAACGACGAGTCGACGAAGTGCACCTTCTGCCCGAACAACTGCTCGCGCACGTTCATCGACGCGGCCACCCCGGACGGGCAGACCTCGCGCTACATCTCGGGCTTCTCCTGCGAGAAGGGCACGGTCGAGAGCAAGGACGCGCTGAAGCTGCAGGAGGCCGACCGGCGCCGGCGCCGGCAGGCCTACCCGAACCTGGTCGAGCTCGAGGCGGAGCTGGCGTTCAAGCACTTCTTCGCCCCGGCGCCCCTGCCGCCCGCCGGCGCGCCGGTGCGGGACGTCGAGGTCACGCGGGGGCTCCTCGGCCGGGTCAAGCGGCGCGAGGTCGTGCGCGGGTTCCTGCGCTCGTCGCCGGACGACGAGGCGCGGCGCGCGCGGCTGAAGATCGGCCTGCCGCGCGTGCTCAACATGTACAGCACGGGGCCGCTGTGGCGCACCTACCTCGAGGCGCTGGGCGTCAAGCGCGAGCACGTCGTGTGGAGCGACCCGACGAGCGAGGAGATGTTCGCCGAGGGCGGGAAGTACGGCTCGGTCGACCCCTGCTATCCGAGCAAGTGCAACCAGGCGCACCTCCACGACCTGCTGTTCCACAAGCACACGACGCCGCGCACCGGGCCGCTCGACTACATCTTCTTCCCGTGCATCACGCACGTGCCGAGCTTCGTCTCGCACACGATGGACAACGCCGCCTGCCCGATCGTGGCCGGCGCGCCCAAGGTCGTGCGGGCGGCGTTCACCAAGGAGGTCGACTTCTTCGCCCGCGCGGGCGTCGAGTACGTCGACGCGGCGGCCACGCTCAACGAGCCGAACTACTTCAACCAGCAGCTCTGGGAGGCCTGGGGCGGCCGGCTGCGCATCACGCGCGACGAGCACGACCACGCGCTGGCCGAGGGCTGGAAGGCGCTGGCCGAGTTCGAGCGCCGGGTGCAGGAGCGCGGGCGCGAGGTGCTCGAGCAGGTCGAGCGCGACGGGCGGATCGCCGTGCTGGTCCTCTCGCGGCCGTACCACGCCGACCCGGGGCTGCACCACGGGATCCCCGAGGAGATGCAGGCGCTCGGCTACCCGATCCTGTCGATCCGCTCGATCCCCAAGGACCCGGCCTGGCTGGCGCGCTTCTTCAAGGACGACCTGGCCGCCGGCCGGATCGCCGACCCGCTCGACATCCGCGACGTGTGGCCGGAGAACTACTCGGCGAACTCGGTCCAGAAGGTCTGGGCGGCGAAGTTCGCGGCCCGGCACCCCAACGTCGCGCTGCTCGACCTGTCGTCGTTCAAGTGCGGCCACGACGCACCGATCTACGGGCTCGTCGACTCGATCGTGGCCGCCGGCGGGACGCCGCGGCTCGTGCTCCACGACATCGACGCCAACAAGCCCGGCGGCTCGATCGCGATCCGCACGAAGACCTTCGGCCACACGCTCTCGCGCCGGCAGGAGGAGCTCGACGACGTCGCGCGAAAGAAGCGCGAGCTCCTGCGGCGCATCGACGCCAAGCGCCGCGCGCTGCTCGGCGAGCCGCCGGCGCCGGTGTTGCCCGAGCCGCAGATGCCCGAGCCGCAGATGCCCGAGCCCGCGAGCGATGAGCCGCCCGCGTTCGAAGACCCCGCGCCGGTGGCCGTCGGCCGCGGCCGCCCGCTCCCCCTCGTGACCACGGAGGCCTGACGTGACCGACCTGCACACGCTGCTCGACGACCCGCGCCTGTCCGCCGACGAGCGGGCCGCGCTCGAGGCCTTCGCCCGCGAGGAGGCCGCCGCGCTGGGCCTCGAGGGCGGCGCCGCCCCCTGGCAGGAGACGGCCGCGCCGCGCTTCACGCGCGAGCAGCGCGGCAAGACGACGCTGTGGGTGTCGGGCCTCACCTGGAGCCAGGACCTGTTCCTGGCCGCGGGCCTGCGCGGCGCGGGCTACCAGGTGCGGCCGATGACCGTGCCGGACAACGAGGCCCTGCGCCTGGGCAAGGAGTTCGGCAACCGCGGCCAGTGCAACCCGACCTACTTCACGGTGGGCAACCTCGTGAAGCACCTGCGCGGGCTCGAGCGCGAGGGCCTCACGCGCCAGCGGATCATCGACGAACACGTGTTCCTCACGGCCGGCGCGTGCGGGCCGTGCCGCTTCGGCACCTACGTGACCGAGTACAGGAAGGCGCTCCGCGACGCCGGCTTCGAGGGCTTCCGCGTCATGCTCATGGAGCAGAAGGGGCGCGTGCGGCAGGCCACGGGCGAGGAGCAGGGGCTGAGCTTCAACGGCCCGTTCTACAAGGCCGTGCTGCAGGCGTTCCTCGCGGGCGACGTGCTGAACATCATGGGCTACCGGCTCCGCCCCTACGAGGTGGAGCCGGGGGCGACCGATGCCGCGATCGAGCGCTGCCGGGCGATCGTCGTCGAGGCGCTGGAGACCAACGCCTCGATCCTGCGCGCGCTCTGGCGCTGCCGGGGTGAGCTCGCCGCCGTGAAGGTCGACCGCCTGCGGCCGAAGCCCGTGGTCAGCATCATCGGCGAGTTCTGGGCGATGACCACCGAGGGCGACGGCAACTACGCGCTGCAGCGCTTCCTCGAGCAGGAGGGGGCCGAGGTCCACATCCAGCCGATCACCAACTGGCTCCTCTACCTGCTCTGGCAGGCGCGCAACGACGCCGCGCGTCGCGAGACGCTCCGCGACGACGATGGCGGCCGGCGAGGCCTGGCCGGCCGGACCCCGTGGAAGGAGGCCCTGGGCATCCACGCCGGGCGCCTGGGCGTCCACGCCGTCTTTCGCACCTTCGCCGCGGCGATCGGCCTCCGCGGCTGGGACCTGCCCGACATGGACCACATCGCGCGGCTCGCCCACGAGCACTATGACAACGACCTGCGCGGCGGCGAGGGGCACATGGAGGTGGGCAAGGTCCTGGACAACGTCCAGGGCAAGCACGCCCACATGGTGATCTCGGTGAAGCCCTTCGGCTGCATGCCCAGCTCGGGCGTCTCCGACGGCGTGCAGAGCCTGATCACGGCCCGGCACCCCGAGACGATCTTCTGCCCGATCGAGACGAGCGGCGACGGCAAGGTGAACGTCCACAGCCGCGTGCAGATGATGCTCTTCCGCGCCCACGAGCGCGCCCGCGCCGAGTTCGACGAGGTCGTCCGCGCGACCGGCCTCTCGGTCGACGACCTGCGCGCCCGCGCCGCCCGCCGGCGCCTCGGCGCCCTGCACCACCCCCGGCACCAGGTCGTCGGCACCGGCGCCAACCTGGCGCTGGAGCTGGCGCGCGAGGGCAAGCGGGCGCGCCTGCGCCGGGCGCTGACGCGGGGGTAGGGACCGCGGGCGTACCCTGCCGTGTCTGTGAGGTGAGCGAGCAGTGGGCCGCGGGCGCTGACGTGCTGGAGGACGTGACGACGGCTGCCGGGCGACGTGGTCCATCGACGAGGGCGGTCGAGTGGCTGGCGCGTGTGAGCACGGACGCGTGTGGGAGGTCGGCTCGCCGTCCGTTGACGAGGCGGTCGAGTGGCTGGCGTGCGTGAGCAGGGTCGCGGCGCTGGCTGTCGGCGCGCCGTCCGTCGACGAGGGCGGTCGAGTGGCCGACGCGTGGGAGCAGCGTCGCGGCGCTGGCACGTCGGCTCGTGGTCCGTCGGCGAGGGCGGTCGAGTGGCTGGCGTGCGTGAAGGGTCGCGGCGCTGGACGTCGGCTCGTGGTCCGTCGGCCAGGGCGGTCGAGCGGCTGGCGCGTGTGAGCAGCGTCGCGGCGCTGGACGTCGGCTCGTGGTCCGTCGGCCAGGGCGGTCGAGCGGCTGGCGCGTGTGAGCAGCGTCGCGGCGCTGGACGTCGGCTCGTGGTCCGTCGACGAGGGCGGTCGAGCGGCTGGATCGTGTGAACAGCGTCGCGGCGCTGGACGTCGGCTCGTGGTTCGTCGACGAGGGCGGTCGAGCGGCTGGCGCGTGTGAACAGCGTCGCGGCGCTGGACGTCGGCTCGTGGTCCGTCGACGAGGGCGGTCGAGCGGCTGACGCGTGTGAGCAGCGTCGCGGCGCTGGACGTCGGCTCGTGGTCCGTCGACGAGGGCGGCCGAGCGGCTGACGGCGTGAGCATGGTTGCGGCGCTGGACGTCGGCTCGTGGGTCCGTCGACGAGGGCGGCCGAGTGGCTGGCGCGTGTGAGCACGGTCACGGCGCTGGCCGTCGGCTGGCCGTCATCGACGAGGGCGGTCGATTGGCTGGCGCCCGCGATCACGAGTACCGGGGCTGGGCGCTGGCCCGGGTCCGTCGACGAGGAGGGGCCTGGGGGGGGACGAGCGCGTCGCCGCCGTCGCCGTCCGCCAAGGCGGGCTCGTCCGGAATCAGGCCACGGGTCGTCTCGCCGGACCGCTGTCGCTATCGATGCGACTCGAACTCGTCGCGGGCCACATAATACACATATTTGAATCTAGCAATGGGACGCTGGCACCGGTACTCTTCATTGCTGACGTGGCGCATTGGCCGATCGGCCAGCGCAGGATCGCCACCACCACCAACCAAACCGCACGAAGGAGGGTCCATGAAGACGACCTCGCGCCGAGGCTCCGCCTCGTCCCAGCCGCTTCCCCGCGCCCAGCTCGAGGAGACCCTCGACGAGGCACGGCGGATCGACGCCCTGATCGCCGACGTGGTCCGCCGCGAGCGGCAGGCGACCGCCGAGCTGGCCTACCTCCTCCTGCACGCCGAGCGGTGCGACGTGCACCGGGCCTTCGGTCACACGCGGATCGGGAAGTACGCCGTCGCTCGCGGCTTCGTCACGTCGGACAGAAAGGCCCGCGAGCTGATCGCGCTGGCCCAGGAGCTCGAGCGCCTGCCGCGCATGCGGCTCGACTTCCGGGCCGGCCAGGTCGACTGGACCAAGGCGCGGACGGTCGCGCCGGTGGCCACGCCCGAGACCGAGGAGCGCTGGCTGGACCTCGCCAAGACCTGCACGAACCGCCAGCTCGAGGTCCTGGTCGCCGAGGCGAAGGGCCAGGAGGCGCCGGTGCGGCGGACGTTCAAGCAGACGAAGGAGCAGGCCGGCTGGCTCGACGAAGCTTTGCGCCTGGCGCGGCTGAACAGCGACCGCCCGCTCACCGACGAGCAGGCGCTCGAGGTCGTGTGCCGGGGCTACGCCGAGGGCGTGGCCAGCCGGGCCGGGGAAGGGCCGGCCTACAGGATCGTGATCCACAAGTGCGAGTGCGGCGCGCCGGCGACCCTCCGGGGCCGCGACGGGCCGGTCGAGCTTTCGCCCGCGAGCGAGGCCGCGGCGAAGCGCGACGCCGAGGTGCACGACCTGCGCACGGGCACGGGCAAGGTGACGAAGACGATCCCGGACCGGATCCGGCGCCTGGTCATGGATCGTGACGGCGGCGTCTGCAAGGTCCCGGGCTGCGGCGCGCGGGGCCGGCTCCACATCCACCACGAGCCCGGGCGCGAGGCCACCGGGCACGATCCGGATCACATGCTGCTCGCATGCGATCGCCACCACCCCGACCGCCATGAGGGCTACATCGAGATCAAGGGCGACGCGCGGGTGGGCTTCCGCTTCTTCCTCGCCGACGGGACGGAGCTCACAGGCGCGCCGGCGCCGGTCGCGCCCGTGAGCAGGCCGGCCGCGCCGGTCGAGTCGGCGTCGACGGGCGTGCGGCGGGGGGCGGCGCAGGAGGAGGACGAGCCAGCTCGGATCGCCGTACTGGCGCTCGTCGGGCTGAAGTGCACGAAGACCGAGGCCCGCGAGCTCGTGCGCCGGGCCGGCCAGCGACTCGCCGACCGAGGCGAGGGGCGCTCGGTCGAGGCGCTGACGGCGGAGGCGCTGCGGATCGTCGGCGACGGCCTGATCGGGCGCGGCGTCGAGCAGGTCGAATCGGGCTCGCGGTCGGCGTAGGGAAGGCACGGGGGCCAGACGGACCGAGGCGCGCTTCGGGGACGACACCCGCGGGACGAGGCCCGGCGGGCCATGCTCACGGGCGCCAGCCACTCGGCCGCCGTCGTCGGGCCACGTCCCGCGCCGCGCCATGCTCACGGGCGCCAGCGGCTCGGCCGCCCTCGTCGACGAACGAGGGCGGACGAACAACCCCGGGTCGTGCTCACGGACGTCGCCATCGCCGCCCTCGTCGATGAACCGCGGGCCGCCGTCCCGCGCCGGGCCATGCCCACGGGCGTCAGCCATCGGCCACCTCGTCGACGAACCGGGGGCCGACGTCCCGCGCCGGGCCATGCTCACGGGCACAGCCACCCGGCCGCCCTCGTCGATGAACCGCGGGCCGACGTTCCACGCCGGGCCATGCTCGCGGGCGTCAGCCACTCGGCCGCCCTCGTCGACGAACCGCGGGCCCACGGCCAGCGCGGGCCGACGTCCCGCGCCGGGCCATGCTCGCGGGCGTCAGCCACTCGGCCGCCCTCGTCGACGAACCGCGGGCCCACGGCCAGCGCGGGCCGACGTCCCGCGCCGGGCCATGCTCACGGGCACCAGCCACCCGGCCGCCCTCGTCGATGAACCGCGGGCCGACGTTCCACGCCGGGCCATGCTCGCGGGCGTCAGCCACTCGGTCGCCCTCGTCGACGACGAACCGCGGGCCGAGGTCCAGCGCCGGGCCATGCTCACGGGCGCCAGCAGCGGTTCGGCCGCTTCGTCGTCGGCGAACCGGACCGACGGCCAGCGCCGGCCATGCTCACAGGTACCAGCGGTTCCGCCGCCCTCGTCGACGAACCGCGGGCCGAGGGCCAGCGCCGGGCCGTGCTCACGGGCGCCAGCGCGTTCGGCCGCCCTCGTCGACGAACCCGCGGGCCGAGGGCCAGCGCCGGGCCGTGCTCACGGGCGCCAGCGCGTTCGGCCGCCTCGTCGTCGACGAACCGCGGGCCGACGGCCAGCGCCGGGCCATGCTCACGGGTGTCAGCGGTTCACCCGCCCTGTTCGAGAAACACCGGCCGACGGCCAGCGCCCAGGCCATGCTCACGGGCGCCAGCGGTTCGGCCGCTCTCGTCGACGACCAGGCGGGCCGTGTTCCAGCGCCGGGCCACGCTTCACGGGGGCCAGCGACTCGGCCGCCCTCGTCGACGAGCCCCGGGCCGACGGCCAGCGCCGGGCCGTGCTCACGGGCGCCAGCGGTTCGGCCGGCCTCGTCGTCGACGAACCGCGGGCCGAGGGCCAGCGCCGGGCCATGCTCACGGGGGCCAGCGGTTCGGCCGCCCTCGTCGTCGACGAACCGCGGGCCGAGGGCCAGCGCCGGGCCGTGCTCACGGGCGCCAGCGGTTCGGCCGGCCTCGTCGTCGACGAACCGCGGGCCGACGGCCAGCGCCGGGCCGTGCTCACGGGCGCCAGCGGTTCGGCCGGCCTCGTCGTCGACGAACCGCGGGCCGACGGCCAGCGCCGGGCCATGCTCACGGGCGCCAGCGGTTCGGTCGCCGTCGTCGACGACCCGCGGGTCGACGGCCGGCGCCCAGGCCATGCTCACGGGCGCCAGCGGTTCGGCCGCCGTCGTCGACGAACCGCGGGCCGACGGCCAGCGCCGGGCCATGCTCACGGGTGTCAGCGGTTCAGCACCCTGTCCGACGAACCGCCGCCCGACGGCCAGCGCCCAGGCCATGCTCACGGGCGCCAGCGGTTCGGCCGCCCTCGTCGACGACCAGGCGGGCCGTGTTCCAGCGCCGGGCCACGCTTCACGGGGGCCAGCGACTCGGCCGCCCTCGTCGACGAACCCCGGGCCGACGTAGCGCCGGGCCATGCTCACGGGCCAGCTACGCCGACGTCCTCGTTGAACCGGGCCTTGGCGGCGTCGGTCCACTTCGCGGCAGCGATCGGTCGAGGCGTCGTGGCGCAGGCTGCGCCACGACGCCGTCGAGAAGTAACCG
Organism: Planctomycetota bacterium; assembly: GCA_019636275.1. Lineage (GTDB taxonomy): Bacteria > Planctomycetota > J058 > J058 > J058 > JAMLIC01. The sequence goes on from JAHBXY010000003.1 coordinate 89,582, forward strand.
GGTCACGTCAGTAGGGGCCGAAGGGGCCGTCGACCTCGTCGCGCACGCCATCGACGTCATCCTCGTCCTCGAGGTCCTCGACCTCCTCCTCGCCGACCTCGTCGTCGCGGCCGAGCTCGTCGTCGCGGCCGAGCTCGTCGTCGCGGCCGAGCTCGTCGTCGCGGCCGAGCTCGTCGTCGCGGCCGAGCTCGTCGTCGCGGCCGAGCTCGTCGTCGCGGCCGACTTCGTCGTCGCGGCCGAGCTCGTCGTCGATGTCGCGGGCGTCGACGTCGGGCTGTTCGCCAGGCGGCGTGACCTGCTGGAGCGAGTAGGCGTAGTGCGTGGTCACGCGCTTGCCGCGGCCGTCCTCGCGGACGATCCGGGTGCCGGTGGCCTCGAGCCAGGCCAGGCGGCCAGCGTCGTCGATGGCGAAGGCGTACTCGGGGGCCGGGGTGTCGCCGGTGACGTCGAAGCTCATGCGGAACTCGGCGCCGGCGTCGCCGCGGCCGACGAAGCGGACCTTGCCCGCCGGGAGGACGCCGGCCGCGGGGACGTGGGCCTCGAAGCCCTCCTCGATCGCCTCGCCCGCGCGCAGGCGCTCCATGACCACGCGCACGGGCGCGCTGCCCTCGTTGTTGCTGCGCACGAGCCAGGCCTCGAGGCGCTGGCTCCAGCGCTCGACCATCCACGGCCCGAACCGGCGCAGGAACCAGCGGCGCGCCGGGCGGTCGCCGGCCATGTCGCGCGCGGCCCGCGCGTAGAGCTGCTTGATCGTGCGCTCCTGCCCGGTGACGGCGAGGAGGCGCCACGTCGCATCGAACTCGTAGGTCCAGGTGCGGGCGAACTCGAGCTCGCGCTGGCCGATACGGATCGTCCGCAGATCGTCCTCGCCGTAGGTGATGCGCGTCTCGACGTTGGGCGCGACGGCGTTCATGCGCCACCCCGTGAGCGTCGAGCGGACGGCGAAGCCCTGCGGCCGATCGAGCACCTCGGCCGACTCGGTCCACACGATCGTCGTCGTCTCCTCCTCGCCCTCGCGGCCGAGCGGCGCCTCGACGGTGCGCATCTCCGTGCGCGCGCGCCAGGTCTCGCCCGGCTGGAAGCGTTCGTCGATGCGGAAGCCCTCGCCCTCCTGCGCCGCGGCCCCCCCGGCGCAGCAGAGCGCCAGGGTCGCGACGGAGAGGCGGGCGCGCGTGGTGATCCAGCTCGAAGACATGGGCCTCTCCTTCCCCCGCCGACCCTCGCGGGCGGCACGCAGCCGGGTGCAAGCACCGGGCCCGGCCGGCGCCGCCGCCCGGAGGCCGCTCCCCGCGCCCTCGCCGCCCCGCCGGGACACGCACGTCCCGAGGCCCGGAACCCGGCGGCGCACGAACGGCGGTCAGGGGTCAACTCATCGCGCGACGCGGAAGCCGACGTTCTTCAGCCAGCGCGTCTCGCCGCCGTCCGAGGCGAAGCGGTCGAACGTGCGGCAGTAGGCCGACCCGCAGTTGTAGGCGCCGCCGCGCAGCACGCGCCGGGCGCCGGTGGTCGGGCCGGTGGGGTCGACCCGCTCCTCGCCCAGGCGCACGGGGTAGCCGGCCTCGGTGTGCCAGTCGGCCACCCACTCGTAGACGTTGCCGGCCATGTCGTGGCAGCCGAAGGGCGAGGCGCCGAGGGGGAAGCTGCCGACGGGCGCCGTCCCGTCGCGGCCGTCGTCGCTGGCGTTCATGCGGCCGCGCTCGAAGCGCTGCCCCCAGGGGAAGCGCAGCCCCTCGGGCCCGCGCGCCGCGTACTCCCACTCGGCCTCGGTCGGCAGGCGCAGCCCGGCCCAGTGGCCGTAGTCGCGCGCGTCCTCCCACAGCGCCTCGGCGTAGGGGTGCGCGTCGTCGGCCCCGGGCGGCGTGTCGGGCGCCGGGCGCCCGGCCGCCTCGCAGAAGCGGCGCCACTGGCCGAGCGTGACCTCGTACTTGCCCATGAAGAAGCCGCGGGTGATCCGCACCCGATGCGCCGGCCGCTCGTGGACCTCGTCGTCGTCGGCGCCCATGACGAAGCTCCCCGGCGGGACCCATACGAGCACCGAGCCGTCGCGCGCGTGGACGTACTCCCCCTCGCCCTCGCCGAAGGCCAGCCCGGCCGGCAAGGGCGTCGGCGGGCGGCGCGCGGGGTCGAGCGCCTCGAACCACGCCGGGACGGCCGCCCGCGCCACCCGGCGCGTGACGCGGGCCGCGTTGCCGGCGGCGTCGCGGGCCTCGACGACGACCTCGACGTCGCCCGGCGCCAGCGGCACGCGCAGGCTGAACCGCCCGCCGCGCGCCAGCCGCGCCTCGGCCCGACCTGCGCCGGTCACGGCCGCGACGTCGATCGGCGGCGACACGTCGGTGGCCTCGCCCGTCACCTCGAGCGTGTCGGTCCACACCTCGGCGCCGTCGGCGGGCGCGTCGAGGAGCAGCGTCGGCGGCCGCCGGTCGGCGGCCGCCCCGGCGCGCCCCTCGAGCGCGATCGGCCCCAGCCAGCGCGCGGCGAGGACCAGCGTCACGACGACGACCGTGACCGCGCCGGCGACGCCGGCCGCGCGCCGCGCGCGCGGGGCCGCCCGCGCCAGCACCGACGAGGCGCTCGAGGCGCTGACGCGCAGCCCCGCCAGGGCCCGGTCGAGGTCGCGCGCCAGCTCCTCGGCGTCGACGTAGCGCGCGTCGGGCCGCTTCTGCAGGGCGTGCAGGCACACCGCCTCGAGGTCGGCGTCGACCTCGCGCACCAGCCGCCGCGGCGGCGTGACCTCGCCCTGCATGATCTGCGCGCCCAGCTCGAGCACGTTCTGCCCGTCGAAGGGCAGCTTGCCGGTGAGCGCCTGGTAGAGGACCACGCCGAGCGACCACACGTCCGTCTGCGGGCCCACCTCGTCGCGGCGCCCGGCGAGCTGCTCGGGCGACATGTAGGCGGGCGTGCCCAGCGACGCGCCCGTGCGCGTCATGCGGTCGAACCCCTGCGCGGCCGCCAGGCCGAAGTCGGCCACGCGCACGTGGCCGGCCTGGTCGACGAGCACGTTCTCGGGCTTCACGTCGCGATGCAGCACGCCCGCGCGGTGCGCGTGGCCGAGCGCACGCGCCGCGTCGCGCACGAGCGCCACGCGCCGGCGCAGGTCGAGCCCCGGCAGGACGTCCTCGAGCGTGCGCCCGCCCTCGACCAGCTCGTAGGCCAGGAACGGATGCCCGCCCGCCTCGCCCGCCGAGTGCACGCGCACGATCCCCGGATGGCTGAGCGACGCCGTGATCTCGCCCTCGCGGCGGAAGCGCTCGAGCCGGCGCGCGTCGGGCTCGGGGTCGAGCACGACCTTCAGCGCCACCGGCCGCCCCGTGGCCCGGTCGCGCGCCCGGTAGACGGCGCCCATGGCCCCCTGCCCGAGCAGCCCCTCGACCTCGAAGCGCCCGCGCAGGGCCTCGAGGGCCGGGTTACGCCGGTGAAACGAGCCGGAGGCGCTCACGCCGAGAGGGTAGCGGGGCGGGGCCGCGGCTCGCCATGTCCTCGGTGACCGTTCTCCCGCGGGCCAGGTATGATCCGCCCGCGCGCAGGAGGGGCCCCATGGGCGAGCAGCTCCAGGACGATCGGGGTGCCGCCGAAGGCGGCACACACGACGACCGCCAGGCGGTCGAGCGGCTGGGCAAGGCGTACGCGGCGATCCGGGCCGAGCTGGGCAAGGTGATCGTCGGACAGGACGCCGTGATCGAGGAGCTGCTCACGGCGATCTTCGCCCGCGGGCACTGCATCCTCGAGGGCGTGCCGGGCCTGGCCAAGACCCTGCTCATCTCGACCCTGGCCCGGGCCATGTCGCTGTCGTTCAGCCGCGTGCAGTTCACGCCCGACCTCATGCCGTCGGACATCACCGGCACCGAGGTGATCCAGGAGAACCGCTCGACCGGCGAGCGCGAGCTGCGCTTCATCCCCGGGCCGATCTTCGCCAACTTCGTCCTGGCCGACGAGATCAACCGCACGCCGCCGAAGACCCAGGCCGCGCTGCTCGAGGCCATGCAGGAGCGGCAGGTCACGGCCGGCGGGCGCCGCCACCCGCTCGAGGCGCCGTTCTTCGTGCTCGCCACGCAGAACCCGATCGAGCAGGAGGGCACCTACCCGCTGCCCGAGGCGCAGCAGGACCGCTTCATGTTCAAGGTCCTCGTCCGCTACCCCAGCCGCGACGAGGAGCGCCGGATCGTCAGCGAGACGACGAGCGAGCGCGACACGACGATCGAGCAGGTCCTCGACGGCAAGGCGATCATGGAGCTGCAGTCGATCGTGCGCCGGGTGCCCGTCGCGCCGGCCGTGATCGACCACGCCCTCGACCTCGCCCGCAAGACGCGCGTGCGCCTCGAGCCGGGCGACGCGCCGCCGCCCGACTTCGTCAAGCGCTGGGTCTCCTGGGGCGCCGGCCCGCGCGCGTCGCAGTACCTGGTCCTCGGCGCCAAGGCCCGCGCCGTCCTCCACGGCCGCTTCCACGTATCGATGGACGACGTGCGCGCCGTGGCCAAGCCGGTCCTGCGCCACCGGATCCTCACCAACTTCGCCGCCGAGGCCGAGGGCATCACCCCCGACGGCGTGATCGACAAGCTGCTCGAGACGACGCCGCCGACCGAGGGCGCGCTGACCCGCGACGCAGCCGTGGCCGCGGCGTTCAAGTCGTAGCCCCATGCCGGCCGTCGCCCTGCCCGAGGACGTCCGCGACCGCATCGCCAGGCTGTCGGTGGGCGCGTTCGGGCTGGTCGAGGGCTCCCTCGCCGGCCTGCACAAGAGCCCCTACCAGGGCTTCTCGGTCGAGTTCGCGCAGCACCGCGAGTACACCTGGGGCGACGAGCTGCGCCACGTCGACTGGAAGGTCTTCGCCCGCACCGACCGCCACTACGTCAAGCAGTACGAGGAGGAGACCAACCTCCAGGCGACGATCGTCCTCGACCAGAGCGAGTCCATGCTCTACCGCGGGTCGCGGGCGCAGGCGAGCAAGTACGAGTACGCCGCCACCCTCGCCGCCGGCCTGGCGTTCGTCCTCCTCCGCCAGCAGGACGCCGCCGGCCTGGTCCTCTTCGACGACCAGGTGCGCCGCCGCCTGCCGCCCTCGGCCCACCCGGCGCAGCTGCGCAACATGACCTCGGCCATGGCGGAGGTCGAGCTGCGCGCCGAGACGACCGCAGGCCCCGTCCTGCACCAGCTCGCCGACGAGCTGACCCGGCGCGGCGTGGTGTTCATCATCTCGGACCTGCTCTTCCCGCGGGCGCAGCTCCTCGACGGCCTCAAGCACCTGCGCCACAAGCGCCACGACGTCGTCGTCCTGCAGGTCGTCGACCCCGACGAGCTCTCCTTCCCCTTCGAGGACATGACCCGCTTCGAGGGCCTCGAGGTCCCCCGCGCGCTGCTCGTCGACCCGCGCGCCCTGCGCCAGGGCTACCTCGAGGCGCTGGGCGAGTTCCTGCGCGAGGTCGAGGCGGCCTGCACCGAGGCGCGCGCCGACCACGTGCGCATGGACACGGGCGCGCCCGTCGGCGTGGCCCTGGCGCGCTTCCTCAGCCAGCGCCTGGGGCGCCGGGGGCGGGGCTAGCCGTGCTCTTCGCGCATCCGTGGCTCTTGTGGGGGCTCGGCCTGATCTCGGTGCCGGTGATCATCCACCTGCTCAACCGGCGCCGGTTCCAGGTCGTGCGCTGGGGGGCCATGGAGCTGCTCCTCCGCGCCAACAAGAAGAACCGGCGGCGGATCCGGCTCGAGCACATCATCATCTTGCTCCTGCGCTGCCTGGCCATGGCGCTGATCGCCCTGGCCGTCGCGCGCCCGGTGGCCACCTCGGGCGCGCTGGCGGGCCTGCCGGGCGTGGGCGACCGCGTCGAGCGCGTGTTCCTCCTCGACGACTCGGGCTCCATGGGCCACCGCACCGGCCGCACGACCGCCTGGGACCGCGCCCGGCAGGTCGTCCGGCGCCTGGTCGAGGACCTCGAGCGCGACGGCAAGGGCGACCTCCTGACGGTCGTCCGCGCCTCGCGCCCCGAGGTCCCCGACCTGCTCCAGGGCGCGGCCACCAACGAGCGCACGCGCACGGCCCTGCGGGCGCTGGCCGCGGCCGAGCCCGCGGCCGTGCCGCTCGACGCGCCGCGCCTGCTCGAGGAGGCCGTGCGGCGCATCCTCGACGACCCCGACGGGCCGCCGCAGCGCGTCCTCTACGTGGTCACCGACCTGCGCCGGCGCGACTGGGTGGGCGAGGGCGACGTGCTGCGCGCGGTGGGCGAGGCGGTGAAGAAGCTCCCGGCCGACCGGGCGCGCGTGCTCCTCGTCGACGTCGGCGGCGACGAGACGCGCAACCTGTCGGTCACGTCGCTCGAGCCGCTGGAGAAGCTGGCCATGGTCGGCGTGCCGCTCGAGCTCGTCGTGCGCGTCGCCAACCGCGGCGAGGCGCCCGAGTTCGACGTGCCGCTCCTGCTCGAGGCCGGCGAGAGCCGCATCCCGCTCCCGCCCGTGGCGCGCGTCGACGCCGGCCAGGAGGCCGAGGTCCGGCACCGCTACACCTTCATGACCCCGGGCGTGCACGCGCTCTCGGTCAAGCTGCCCGACGACGCGCTCGGCCTCGACGACGTGCGCCACGTCGCGCTCGAGGTGCGCGAGCGCCTGCGCGTGCTCGTCGTCGAGGGCGAGGAGGGCCAGGGACCGCTCGACGGCGAGGCCGACCTGCTGCGCCTGGCGCTGGCGCCCTCGGGCGACCTGCTCACCGGCGTCGAGCCGGTCGTCGTCGCCCCCGAGGCCCTGCGCGAGCTGGACCTCTCCGGCTTCCACGCCGTGTTCGCCTGCAACCTCGAGGCCTGGCCGCCCGAGCGCGTGCCCGACCTCGAGCGCTGGGTGGCCCGCGGCGGCGGCCTGTGCCTGTTCCTGGGCGACCTCGTCGACGCGGCCGCCTGGACGCGCGACCTGCACAAGCGCGGCCAGGGGCTCCTGCCCTGCGCGCCGGGCCGCCGCTTCGAGGCCCCGCGCGAGGAGGAGGCGCCGTCGCTCTCGGCGCCCGAGGGCGAGCACCCGCTGGCGCAGGTGTTCCAGGGGGACCGCAACCCGTTCCTGCGGCGGGTTCGCGCCCGCGTGCGCCAGGGCCTGCGCGTCTCGGCCGAGGACGACGCGACCACGCGCGTGGTCCTGCGCCTCGACGACGCCGAGCGCACGCCGTTCCTCCTGGAGAAGCCGGTCGGCGAGGGGCGCGTGGTCCTCGTCAACGCCACGGCCGACCTGGCCTGGTCGAGCTGGCCGCGCGACCCGAGCTTCATCGTCACCGCCCAGGAGCTCGTCCGCGCCCTGGCGCCGGCGGCGACCGCCGGGCGCAACCTCGCCTGCGGGCAGCCGCTCGAGCGGGCGCTCAACCCGGCGCGCACCTGGCCGCGCGGGCGCGTGACCGTGCCCGGCCAGGAGGCGCCGGCCGAGCTCCACGCCGAGGCGCGCCCCGGCTCGGACGCGCTGTGGCTCTCGCTCCCCGACACGCGCCGCCCGGGCGTCTACACGCTCGAGCTCCAGCCGCGCAGCGGCGACCCCATCCGCGAGCCCTACGCCGTCAACGTCGACCCGCGCGAGGGCGACCTCGCCCGCGCCGACGAGGCGCAGGTCATGGCGGCGCTCGAGGGGCTGCCGGTGCGCGTCGTGCGCCCCGACGCCACGGGCGACCTCCTGGCCCAGAGCGACGGCGCGCGCACCGAGCTGTGGCGCGCCTGCCTCCTGCTCCTCACCTGCGCCCTGGCCCTGGAGCAGGTGCTCGCCTGGCGCGCAGCGCGCCACACGACGGCCGACGTCGTGGAGGTGGGCGCGTGACCGAGCGCCTGATCGAGCTCCTCGGCCTCGGCGACCGCATCCCCGAGGGGGCCGAGGCCCACTTCGAGTGGGGCCACCTCCCGCGCGGCGAGTCGGGCCTGTTCGCGGTCGGCTGCCTCGCGGCGCTGGTCCTGCTCACGGTGTGGCTCTACCGGCGCGAGGGGCGCGCGTCGGCCTGGCGCAAGGGCCTCCTCGCCGGCCTGCGCCTCGGCGCGCTCGGCGTCGTGGCCCTCGTGCTCCTCGAGCCGCGCCTGGCGATCGACGTGCGCGAGACGACGCACGGCTACACGGTCGTCCTGTGGGACGCGTCGCTCAGCATGTCGCTCGCCGACCCCTACCAGGACGCCGAGCGGCGGGCGGCCCTGGCCGCCGCGGCCGGCGTCGAGCCCGCCGACGACGTCGCCGCCCTCACCCGCCACGAGCTGGCCTGGCGCATCGTCGAGCGCGCCCGCCTCTTCGAGGGGCTCGCCGAAAGGAACCAGCTCCTCGTCTACGCGTTCGACCACGAGCCGCGCCGGCTGGCCGGGGCGCCGGCGCCCGACGCCCTGGCGCCGCGCGGGCCGGCGACCGACCTCGGCGCGGCCGTGCGCCGCGCCCTCGAGGACACCGGCGGCCGCGGCGTGGCGGCCGTCGTCGCCGTGACCGACGGGCGCGTCAACCGCGGCGAGGGGGCGCAGGCCGTCGTCGCCGCCCTGCGCCGGCGCGACGTCCCCTTCTACGCCCTGGGCGTGGGCGACCCGGTCCCGCCCAAGGACCTCGAGGTCGTCGACCTCTCGGCCGAGCCGCGGGCCATGCTCGGCGACCCGATCATCATCGAGGGCGCCATCCGGTCCCGCGGCTACGAGGGGCAGCACGTCGAGGCGGTGCTGGTCGTCCGCCCGCGCGACGGCGGCGCCGAGGTCGAGGTCGAGCGGCGCCACCTCGGCGCGCCGCCCGACGGCGAGGTCGTGCACCTGACCTTCCAGCACGCGCCCGCGGCCGCGGGCGAGTACGTGCTGGAGCTGCGCCTGCCGCCGCGCGACGACGAGGCGGTCACCGACGACAACCAGCGCGCCGTGACCGTGACCGTGAGCGACGACGTGAGCCGCGTGCTCCTCGTCGCCGGCAGCCCGACGTTCGAGTACCACTTCCTGCGCACGCGGCTCGTGCGCGAGCGCACGGCCAACGTCTCCTGCTGGCTGCAGAGCGCGCAGCCGCGCTTCCCCCAGGAGGGCAACGAGCGGATCGACGCCCTGCCGGTGACGATCGAGGGCCTGCGCGAGTTCGACGCGATCATCCTCCTCGACCCCGACCCCGACGAGCTCGACGCGGCCGCGGCCGAGGCGCTCAAGACCTTCGTCGCCGAGCACCGCGGCGGGCTCCTCTTCGCGCCCGGGCCCAAGTTCACCCAGGCGCTGCTGGCGCGCCCCGACCTCAAGGCGCTCCGCGACCTCCTGCCCGTGACGCTGGGCGAGCTGGCCGAGGCGCGCGGCGGGGCGGAGCCCTGGCCGCTGCGCGCGACGCCCGACGGCGCCGACCACCCGGCCAGCCGCCTCGAGCCCGACCCCGAGCGCTGCCGCCAGCTCTGGGCGCGCCTGCCCGGGCTGTTCTTCTCCTACCCGGTGCGCGGCGAGAAGGCCGGCGCGACGGTGCTCCTGCGCCACGAGGACCCGGCCACGGTCACCGAGCGCGGGGCGCGCCCGTTCCTCGTGGCGCAGTACTTCGGCGGCGGGCCGGTGCTGTTCCTCGGCTCCGAGGAGACCTGGCGCTGGCGCTCGGTCGGGGCGCGCGTCTACGACCGCTTCTGGGTGGGGACGCTGCGCTACCTCGTCCAGGGGCGCGTGGCCGGCGGGCGCAAGCGCGTCGAGCTCCTGGCCGACAAGACCGAGTACGCCCTGGGCGAGCCGGTGCGCATCCGCTGCCACGCCGTCGACCGCGGCTACCAGCCGCTCGAGCTGAAGGACGGCCTCGAGGCCACGGCGCGCGTCGGCGACGAGGCGCTGACGGTCAAGCTCGCGCCGGCGCCGCAGGGGCGCGGCTGGTACGAGGGGCTGGTGCTGCCGCCCGGGCAGGGCGTGCTCGAGGTGAGCGTGTCGCTCCCCGACGACGCGCCCGGCGAGCGGCCGGCCACGGTCGCCGTGAGCGTGCGCCTGCCGGACATGGAGTTCTCGGACCCCGCCCTCGACGAGCCGCTCCTGGCCGGGATCGCCGCGGCCACGAGCGGCGCGCTGCTGGCGCCGGCCGACGTGGCCGGCCTGGCCGACCGCGTGCCGAGCCTGACCGAGCACACGCGCTCGGCGCGCGCGCCGATCCCGCTGTGGGACCGGTGGGAGACCGTGGCCCTCATCGCCGGGCTCCTGGCCCTGGAGTGGGCGCTGCGCAAGCGGAGCCGGATGGTGTGACGTGACGGCGCACTTCGCTCGCACGCGTGAGGAGCCGGCGTGACCCCCACGACCGACGACCGCCTCGCCCTCGGCCCCGCGACCCGCGCCCTCCTGGCCCGGCTCCGCTGGCGCGCGCGCGCCTCGCTCGCCGCGCGCGGGCTGGGCTCGGTGCTGCTCGTGGTCGTGGCGCTGGCGCTGCTCTCGTTCGCGCTCGACCGGCCGCTGCGGCTGGCCTGGAGCTCGCGGGCGGTGATCCTCGTCGTGATGCTGACGATGCTCGGGGCGGTCGCCTGGTCGCGGCTGCTGCGGCCGCTCCTCACGCCGCTGCCCGACGACGAGCTGGCCCGGGCGGCCGAGGCGCGCCACCCGGCGCTCGACTGGCGGCTGCTCTCGGCCGTGCAGTTCGCGCGGCCCGGCTGGGCGCCCGGGCCGGAGACGTCGCGGTCGCTCGCGGCGCTCGTCGTCGCCGACGCCGAGCGCCGCGCGGCCGAGGTCGACGCGGGGCGCGTCGTCCCGGCCGGGCCGGCCCTGCAGGCGGGGACGCGCGGCGGGGTCGTGCTCCTGGCGGGGGCCCTCCTCGTCGCCGGCTTCCCGGCCGCCGCGGAGACCTGGGCGCGCCGCAACCTGCTCCTGTCGTCGACGGCCCGCTGGCCGCAGGACACGCACCTCGTGGTCGAGGCGGCGGCGTTCGACCCGGCCACCGGCACGGCCGTCGTCCCGCACGGCAGCGACCTGCCGCTCCTGGTGCGCGCCGAGGGCGTCGTGCCCAAGCGCGTCTACGTGGAGACCTGGGGCGAGGCGCAGGGGGGGGAGGCCGGCCGCTCGGAGCTGCTCGTGCTCGACGCGCTGGGCGACGGCCGCTTCCGCGTCCTGCTCGACGAGGTCACGGCCGGCTTCACCTTCGTCGTGCGCGGCGGCGACGCCGAGGAGGGCCCGTTCCGCGTGCGGGTGATCCGCCGGCCGTGGGTCGACGCGCTCGTGATCCACGTCGCGCCGCCGCCGCACACGGGGCTGCCCGCGCGCGCGTTCGGCGTCGACGCCGGCAGCGTCACGCTCCCGGCCGGGACGCGCGTGCGGCTCGAGGCGCGGGTCTCGAAGCCGCTGGCGCGGGTGACCCTCGAGGAGCTGCCGCTCGGCGCCGAGGCGGCGAGCGTCCACACGACGACGATCGTCGACGGCGGGTTCGAGGCGGCCCTGGACCTCGAGCGCGCGGCGGCGTTCCGCGTCGACGTGGTCGACCGCGACGGCCTGGGCCTGGCCCAGCCGCTGCGCTTCAGCCTCGTGGCCCAGCCCGACCGGGCGCCCGAGGTGCAGCTCGCGCTCGTCGGCGTGGGGCTGAACGTGACCCCGCAGGCGACCGTGCGCGCGCGGGTCGCCGCCAGCGACGACCACGGCCTCGTCGCCGCGCGCCTGCGCCTGAAGGTCGGCGGGACCGACGCCGCCCCACGCGACACGGCGCTGCCGGCGCTCGCCGGGCGGCGCGCGGGCGAGGGGCAGGCCACGCTCGAGCTCGACGAGCTGGAGCTGGCCCCGAAGACGGCCCTGACGCTCTGGGCCGAGGCCCTCGACGCCGACCCCCGCGGGCCCAACGTCGGCGCCTCGCCAGCCGTGCAGCTGCGCGTGGTCACGCCCGAGCAGCTCCTGGCCGAGCTCCTGCGCCGCCTGCACGAGCAGCGGCTCGAGCTCGACCGCATGGTCCTGGAGGAGGAGCGCCTGGCGCAGGGCCTCGCCGGGCAGGACCAGGCCACGCTCGAGCGCGCCTCGCGCGCCCATCGCGACGTGGGGCGCGCGGTCCTGCGCGCGGCGGACGTCGTCGAGGGCGTGGTGGCGGAGATGACGTCGAACCGCATCCTCGACGCCGCCACCTGGGACCGGCTCGCCGAGGACGTCGCCGCCCCGCTGCGCGCGCTGCAGCAGGGGCCGCTGCAGTCGGCGCGCGACCTCGCCGAGCGCGCCGCGCAGGCCGAGGAGGGCGCCCGGCGCGAGGCCTCGTCGGCCGCCGGCGGCGCGGCGGCCGTCGTCGCGGCCGAGCTGCGCGCGATCGTCGCCCGCATGGGCCGGATCGAGGAGCTGGCCGAGCTCGTGGGCACGCTCAAGCGCCTGATCGACGAGCAGCGCGCCCTCCTCGACCGCACCCGCCAGGGCGACCCGCCGCGGCGGCGGTGACTTCCATGCCCCGCGGCCCGTGCGGCGCCGGGGGCCGCTCTCGGCCTGAGTCGTCAGGTGTGTCCGCCAGGCACGCCGACACCTGTCGCCGTCGGGACACGGCGCCCGATGGCGCCGCCGGGGCGAGACGCCACAATCAGCTTATTTGATTCAGTTTAAGCGGTTCTTCCCGGCCGCCGGCTGCCACCCGATTCCTGCGTGAACGGAGTGCGCGATTCCGGTTCACACCAGGACCGCACCTGGACCCTGGAACGATGGGCGCACCCTGTCGCTGGCGGCGCCAGTCGCCCTAACCGTTCTGCTACCAGGCTCGTGTACGTTGGCTTGACGCGCGTGTGGCCCGATGGAATGCCAGGTGCACATGGGCCCTCTCGAGGCACGGTCCCGAGGAGAGGTCACATGCGTCAGGTGAGCAAGACGACGAGCTGGCTGGTGGGGCGCGCCGCCGTCGTGATCGGCGTGGCGGCGCTCGCCGCGGGCTGCGGCGGGAGCGGCGGCGGCGGCGGCGGCGGGTCGGCGTCGGTCGCGCCGGGCGTGACGGGCGTGGGCCAGGGCCAGCTCGTGGCGCTGGAGATCGCGCCGCCCGGCGACGTCGTCGTGGACGACGGGCTGGGGTCGGCGTTCCAGGTGATCGTGGACGGCCACTACCGCGACGGGTCGCAGCTCGACCTGACGCGGGCGGTCGAGCTGCGGGTCAGCGACGAGTCGGTGGCGAAGATCGGCGGCGACGGCCTGATCACGCCGATCGCGCCGGGGACGACCGAGCTGACGGTGTCGACGCGCGCGGTCACGGGCGAGACGCTGACGGTGACCAAGCGGATCACGGTCGTGCCGGCCGGCGCGGCGCCGAACTTCGCCAGCGGCGGCGAGCTGCGGATCTACCCGCAGTTCCGCACGCTGGGCGAGGTCGACGCGGCCGCGGGGCGCGATCAGCTGCAGCAGATCGTGATCGTCGGCACGGACGCCGGCGGCCGCATGTGGGACCTGACCCGGTCGGTGGGCGCGCAGGTGCTCGACCGCAACCGCGCGCCGTCCATGGCCGGCCAGCTGTCGCCGACGGGCCTGTTCCGCGGCGTCATGGACGGGCAGGAGGTCCTGGTCCTCGCGCGGCTGAACGCGGCCGGGCTGACGGCCGGCGCGCAGTTCCGCCTGGGCGGCGGGGCGGGCCTGCCGCCGAGCGCGCTGTTCACGGGCGGGGCGCTGGCGGGCTCGAGCAACGCGATCGACCGGGCGCTGCTGGCGGTCCTGCAGGGCCAGTTCGCGGAGCCGTCGGCGCTGTCGAGCGACGCGGAGTTCCTGCGCCGGCTCTACTCGGACGCGCTGGGCCGGGTGCCGACGGCGCAGGAGGCCGAGGCGTTCGACGCCAACCAGGCGGCGGACAAGCGTGACGCGGAGATCGACCGCGTGGTGGCGACGCCGGCCTTCGCGGCGCACTGGGCCAACCAGATCGGGGAGTGGCTGCGGATCCCGCGCGCCAACGCTGGCGCGGCGGCCTTCGACCAGTGGGTGGCGCAGCAGATCCAGGCGGGCCAGGGCCTCGGCCAGATCGTCGCCGCCCTCGCCGCCGGCACGGCCCCGGTCTCGGCGACCTTCGACGGGGTGCACCCCCGGGCGTCGGACAAGGTCGACGTGCTGGTCATGGCGGCCACGGGCATGACGTCGGACTGCGCCGTCTGCCATGACCACCCGCTGACCGGGCCGAACGACCAGCCGCGCTGGCTGCAGTCGGAGCGCTACCCGCTCGACGCGTTCTTCGCGGCCAACGCGGCCGAGGCGACGCCGCTGGACCGCAACAACAACCGGATCGGGCAGCCGTTCCAGCCGGGCTGGGTGGCGTTCGCCGGCGGCACGCCGGTGACGAGCACGCTGGCGACGCCCATGGCGCAGCGCCGGGCGGAGTTCGCGCAGCTGCTCACGAACGCCGGCCAGTTCGACCGGGGCATGGCGCACCGGATCTTCGCGACGGTCATGCAGCCCCTCCTCGACCCGAACCAGTTCCTGCGCCGGAACCTGGACGCGGTGGCGGTGCCGGGGCTCCTCGAGGTGCTCGCCGCGCGGTTCCGCGCCGCCAACACGGACCTGCGGGCTTACGTGGGCGAGGTGTTCAAGAGCAAGGCCTACCAGCTGAGCTCGATCGGGACCTCGACGGGCAACGACCCGCTGCTGGCCCGGCACGTCCTGCGCCGCCACCACTCGGAGGTCATGGAGTCGCTGGTGGAGAGTGTCACCGGCCAGGCGATCGTCAACGGCGACCTGACCTTCTTCCGCCAGACGTTCGGCTACCCGCTGACGCGCCAGGCGATCCAGGAGCGGTCGGACGCGGTGAACATGAGCCAGGCCCTGGTGCTCATGAACAGCCCGGTGGTCCAGAACAAGATCTCGGCCAACGGGGCCCGCGTGGCGACCCTGGCCGGCCAGGTGACGAGCAACGCGATCACCCGCGAGGCGGCGGTCACCCAGCTCTTCCGGGCGGCGCTCAGCCGCGAGCCGTCGACCGACGAGCTCGGCTTCGCCCTGCAGACGATCCAGCAGGCCCCCACCGTCCGCGCGGGCCTCGAGGACGTCGCCGCCGCCGTCATGAGCACGATCGAGGCGGTCGCCCACTAGCGGCGGCCGCCAGGCGCCCCTGCCCGGGGCGCCTGGCGCGCTGCCCGCCGAAGCGTTTACCTTCACGAACACACCGGACCTGAACGCCAAGGGAGTCTGATCGATGACCGCTCACCAGAACTGCTCGACGTGCGGCGACGTGTCCCGGCGCGGGTTCCTCAAGCTCTCGGGGACCGGCGTGGCCCTCGGCTTCATGGGCGCGTCGATGCACCAGCTCATGTTCATGAAGTCGGCCCTGGGCGTGCAGCCGGAGAACGCCTTCTACGATGCGTTCCTGTCGATCTTCTTCAACGGCGGCCCGTCGCAGACCGACACCTGGGACCCGAAGCCGGGGACGCGCAGCAGCTACCCGAACTTTCAGACGATCAACCTGGGCGTGAACGACCGCTACGGCCAGCCGGTGCGCATCGGCGGCCAGTTCGCCAACGGCAGCGCGATCTTCCCGCAGCTGGGCAACCTCGTCATGAACGACCCGGCGGTCAAGCTGGGCCTCGTGCGCGCCTTCTGGCACGGCTCGAACAACCACCAGACCGGCCAGAACTACATGAACGGCTGGTGGCGCAGCCAGGCGCTCGTCATGCAGTACCCGTCCATGGCCTCGGCCATGGCCTACTACTTCCAGGGGCACGGCCTGGGGATCCCGTCCGTCGTGATCAACGGCGCCAACGGCGACCGCGTCAACAACGCCGGCGAGTCGCGCTGCCCGACGGCCCTGCAGGTCAACGCCAACGCGGGCAACAACCCGGTGATCCAGGCCCTCCGGCGGCCGGCGAACGTCGACCAGGCGCGCTACGACCGCCGCAAGGCGCTCCTCGACCGGCTGAACCAGCGCTTCCTCGAGTCGCGCCCCGACATGATGGTCCGGGCCATGGAGAAGGCCACCGAGGACGCCTACGACGTGACCTCGACCGGCCAGGCGGCGAGCGCCTTCGACCTGACCGGCAAGACGATCCTGCCGCCGGGCGGCAACAACGCCGTGGCCATGCGCATGACGCTGGCCCAGGAGCTGATCACGGCCGGGATCCCCTACGTGGCCCTGGGCATCGGCGGCAACGACTCGCACGCCAACAACGTCAACGCGATCAGCACGAACTGGGGCGTGTCGATCAACCAGGGCCTCACGGCCATGGCGCAGAACCTCAAGGCCACGGGCAAGCGCGTCCTGGTGGCCATGTACGGCGACTTCGGCCGCACGCCGGCCACGGTCAACAGCGGCGCCCGTGACGGCCGCGATCACTGGGGCGGCGGCTTCTCGGTCGCCCTCCTGTCGATCAACCAGCCCAAGTTCCGCATGACGGCGATCGGCGACACCGGGCCCGAGGGCCTGCAGCAGTGGAACACGGGCGCGCAAGACCCGATCGCGCCGGCCGACATGGGCGCCTTCTTCTACCGCAGCCTGGGCCTCCAGATCGGCCAGGCCGGCGGCAAGTTCGACCTGCCGCTCACCTCGCGCCCGGCGCCGCCGGTCGACCGGGTCAACAACAGCCAGCTCCTCATGGACACCTTCGGGCTGGTGTAGCCGGATAGACACACTCCTCGCTCCCGGACGAGCCGGGCCGCTCCTCGCGGCCCGGCTCGTTCTGCGTACCGCAACCTGCGCGGCAGGTCGGAGTTGAGGCCGGGTTGCCGCCGGGGCCGAGCCTGCGCCCCGTCCGGGCTCCTCGACCCCGCGTGCGGGTCACGCTTGCATTCCCGTGACTTAGGGCCGTGCGCCCATCGTGAACAGAGTGCGCGTACAGCGGCTCAGGATCGCTTCGTGGATCGGAAGCCGGGACGGGTCCAGATGGCGACAGTCTCCGCAAGTGACTAGGGCGCAATGTCTTCGCCTGTGTAGGTCCAGTTGGCGCGACCGGTGCTCATGGAAGCCACGAGGCTACGGTCCCCGGAGAGAGGTCACCATGCGGCACGTGCGAAGCAAGATGGCGGGTGTGGCGGTCGCGGTGAGCGCTGCCATCGCGGTCACCGGCTGCGGTGGTGGCGGCGGCGGCGGCGGCGGCGGGTCGGCGTCGGTCGCGCCGGGCGTGACGGGCGTGGGCCAGGGCCAGCTCGTGGCGCTGGAGATCGCGCCGCCCGGGGACGTCGTCGTGGACGACGGGCTGGGCTCGGCGTTCCAGGTGATCGTGGACGGCCACTACCGCGACGGGTCGCAGCTCGACCTGACGCGGGCGGTCGAGCTGCGGGTCAGCGACGAGTCGGTGGCGAAGATCGGCGGCGACGGCCTGATCACGCCGATCGCGCCGGGGACGACCGAGCTGACGGTGTCGACGCGCGCGGTCACGGGCGAGACGCTGACGGTGACCAAGCGGATCACGGTCGTGCCGGCCGGGGCGGCGCCGAACTTCGCCAGCGGCGGCGAGCTGCGGATCTACCCGCAGTTCCGCACGCTGGGCGAGGTCGACGCGGCCGCGGGGCGCGATCAGCTGCAGCAGATCGTGATCGTCGGCACGGACGCCGGCGGCCGCATGTGGGACCTGACCCGGTCGGTGGGCGCGCAGGTGCTCGACCGCAACCGCGCGCCGTCCATGGCCGGCCAGCTGTCGCCGACGGGCCTGTTCCGCGGCGTCATGGACGGGCAGGAGGTCCTGGTCCTCGCGCGGCTGAACGCGGCCGGGCTGACGGCCGGCGCGCAGTTCCGCCTGGGCGGCGGGGCGGGCCTGCCGCCGAGCGCGCTGTTCACGGGCGGGGCGCTGGCGGGCTCGAGCAACGCGATCGACCGGGCGCTGCTGGCGGTCCTGCAGGGCCAGTTCGCGGAGCCGTCGGCGCTGTCGAGCGACGCGGAGTTCCTGCGCCGGCTCTACTCGGACGCGCTGGGCCGGGTGCCGACGGCGCAGGAGGCCGAGGCGTTCGACGCCAACCAGGCGGCGGACAAGCGTGACGCGGAGATCGACCGCGTGGTGGCGACGCCGGCCTTCGCGGCGCACTGGGCCAACCAGATCGGGGAGTGGCTGCGGATCCCGCGCGCCAACGCTGGCGCGGCGGCCTTCGACCAGTGGGTGGCGCAGCAGATCCAGGCGGGCCAGGGCCTCGGCCAGATCGTCGCCGCCCTCGCCGCCGGCACGGCCCCGGTCTCGGCGACCTTCGACGGGGTGCACCCCCGGGCGTCGGACAAGGTCGACGTGCTGGTCATGGCGGCCACGGGCATGACGTCGGACTGCGCCGTCTGCCATGACCACCCGCTGACCGGGCCGAACGACCAGCCGCGCTGGCTGCAGTCGGAGCGCTACCCGCTCGACGCGTTCTTCGCGGCCAACGCGGCCGAGGCGACGCCGCTGGACCGCAACAACAACCGGATCGGGCAGCCGTTCCAGCCGGGCTGGGTGGCGTTCGCCGGCGGCACGCCGGTGACGAGCACGCTGGCGACGCCCATGGCGCAGCGCCGGGCGGAGTTCGCGCAGCTGCTCACGAACGCCGGCCAGTTCGACCGGGGCATGGCGCACCGGATCTTCGCGACGGTCATGCAGCCCCTCCTCGACCCGAACCAGTTCCTGCGCCGGAACCTGGACGCGGTGGCGGTGCCGGGGCTCCTCGAGGTGCTCGCCGCGCGGTTCCGCGCCGCCAACACGGACCTGCGGGCTTACGTGGGCGAGGTGTTCAAGAGCAAGGCCTACCAGCTGAGCTCGATCGGGACCTCGACGGGCAACGACCCGCTGCTGGCCCGGCACGTCCTGCGCCGCCACCACTCGGAGGTCATGGAGTCGCTGGTGGAGAGCGTCACCGGCCAGGCGATCGTCAACGGCGACCTGACCTTCTTCCGCCAGACGTTCGGCTACCCGCTGACGCGCCAGGCGATCCAGGAGCGGTCGGACGCGGTGAACATGAGCCAGGCCCTGGTGCTCATGAACAGCCCGGTGGTCCAGAACAAGATCTCGGCCAACGGGGCCCGCGTGGCGACCCTGGCCGGCCAGGTGACGAGCAACGCGATCACCCGCGAGGCGGCGGTCACCCAGCTCTTCCGCGCGGCGCTCAGCCGCGAGCCGTCGACCGACGAGCTCGGCTTCGCCCTGCAGACGATCCAGCAGGCCCCCACCGTCCGCGCGGGCCTCGAGGACGTCGCCGCCGCCGTCATGAGCACGATCGAGGCGGTCGCCCACTAGCGGCCGGCCTCCCCACACCCGGGCGGCCCGCCTGGCGCGGGCCGCCCGGATGGCGCGCGGGGCGCGCCCCGACTAAACCTACGACGACCAGACACACAGCGACGACGACCAAGACAACGGGACAACAAGCAAAGAAGGCACGGGAGACCATGACCGCTCACAAGAACTGCTCGACGTGCGGAGACGTGACCCGCCGTGGGTTCCTGAAGCTGTCCGGCACGGGCGTGGCGCTCGGCTTCATGGGCGCCTCGATGCACCAGCTCCTCTACATGCGTGAGGCGCTGGGCGTCCAGCCGGAGAACGCGTTCTACGACGCCTACCTGTCGATCTTCTTCGACGGCGGCCCGTCGCAGACCGACACCTGGGACCCGAAGCCCGGGTCGCCCAGCAGCTACCCGAACTTCCAGACGATCAACCTGGGCGTGAACGACCGCTACAACCAGCCCTTCCGCATCGCCGGGCAGTTCAGCAGCGGCCAGGTCGTCTTCCCGCAGCTCGCCAACGTCGTCATGAACGACCCCGACATCAAGCTCGGCGTCATCCGCTCGTTCTGGCACGGGTCCGAGGACCACGGCATGGGCCAGATGTACATGAACGGCTGGTGGCGCAGCCAGGCGCTCGTCCAGCAGTACCCGTCGATGGCGTCGGCCATGTCCTACTACTTCCAGGGCCAGGGCCTGGGGATCCCTGCCGTCGTGATCAACGGCGCCAACGGCGACCGCGTGAACAACGCCGGCGAGTCGCGCTGCCCGACGGCCCTGCAGGTGGGCGTCGGCGGGGCCAACAACCCCGTCGTCACCGCCCTGCGGCGTCCGACCGGCGTCGACCAGGACCGCTACGACCGGCGCAAGACGCTGCTCGACCGCCTGAACCAGCGCTTCCTCTCGCAGCGGCCCGACCACATGGCCCGCGCCATGGAGAAGGCCACCGAGGACGCCTACGACGTGACGTCAGCCGGGCAGGCGGCGAGCGCCTTCGACCTGACCGGCAAGCCGCTGCTCCCGCCGGGCGGCGGCAACAACGTGGCCATGCGCATGACGCTGGCCCAGGAGCTGATCAAGGCGGGCGTGCCCTACGTGGCCATGGGCATCGGCGGCAACGACTCGCACACGAACAACGTCGACACGGTCGCGCAGAACTGGGGCGTCTACATCAACCAGGGCGTCACGCAGATGGCCCAGAACCTGAAGGCCACCGGCAAGCGCGTCCTGATCACGATGTACGGCGACTTCGGCCGCACGCCCGGCACGGTCGCCAGCGGCGCGCGCGACGGCCGCGACCACTGGGGCAGCGGCTTCTCGATCGGCATGGTCTCGGTCAACCAGCCGAAGTTCCGCATGACCGCGATCGGCGACACGGGCCCCAACGGCACCCTGCGCTGGAACACGGGCGCCCAGGACCCGATCGCGCCGGCCGACATGGGCGCGTTCATCTACAGGAGCCTGGGCCTCCAGATCGGCCAGGCGGGCGGCGCCTTCGACCTGCCGCTCCTCTCGCGGCCCGCGCCGCCGGTCGACCGCGTGAACAACAGCCAGCTCCTCATGGACACCTTCGGGCTGGTCTAGACACACCCCTCGTTCCCGGGCGGAGCCGGTCCCTGCGTAGGGGGCCGGCTCGCGCTCTGTACGCGCCTGGCCAGAGCCGGGATCACAACAGAGGAGCAGAGGAAGCAGAGGGCGTTCGGCGGCAGCGGCTCCGCCGAGGGCCACGACGGCCGCCTATCCGCCGCCGCGCCTCCTCGTCCCCGCCTTGCCTACGTGTCGACGGGGGGCCGCATGCCCAGGCGGCCTCCCTCGGCCTCCCTCGGCCCACCGAGCCCAGGGTCCTGAGGGTGGTTGGCTCACCCTGAAGCTGAAGGGGGCTGCCTCGCCAGGTCGGCTCCGCCGTCGCGGACCGGCGAGACGTCCTCTGCTCCCTCTGCTCCTCTGTCGTGAACCATCTCCGGCGAGCGCCGCCGGCCGCAGCCGTCGATCAAGGAAGGGCGAGGCGGGAGGCTTCGGTGCTGGCGCGTGAGAGGCGTCCTGCCGGTCCGGGCGAGACGTCCTCTGCTCCCTCTGCTCCTCTGTTGTGAACCATCACCGGCGAGCGCCGCCGGCCGCAGCCGTCGATCAAGGAAGGGCGAGGCGGGAGCCTTGTGTGCTGGCGCGCGAGAGGCGTCCCCCCGGTCCGGGCGAGACGTCCTCTGCTCCCTCTGCTCCTCTGTTGTGAACCATCACCGGCGAGGGCGACCGGCCGCAGCCGTCGATCAAGGTTGCCGGGCGAAGCGGGCCGCCAGCCCCCCCGCGAAGCGCAGGATCGCCTCGCGGTCCTCGGGGGTCAGGTGGGCGAGGCGCGAGGCGAGCATGGCGCGGGCGCTCTCGCCGGCGATCGCGCGGAAGCGCTCCTCGCGCACGAAGCGCTCCAGCTCGTCGTCGACGACGGCGCTGGCGCGCGAGAGGCCGCCGTCCTGGTCGGCGCGCAGGTGCGCCAGGGCCTCCATGTGCTCGAGCGCGACGACGAGCGCGCCGTCGAGCGCGTCGCAGGCGGGGTCCACGTCGCGCGGGACGCCCATGTCGCAGAGGATCAGCGGGCCCGCGGCGCCGGCGCGGCGCCGCGCGTCGATCGCGGGGGCGAGATGCTCGGGGCGGACGACGGGCGCGCGCGCGGACGTGGCGGTGAACACGAGGTCCATCCAGGCCGGCGGCGCCGCCTGGAAGGCGTCGAGCGCCAGGGCCCGGCCGCCGAAGCGCGCGGCCAGCTCCTCGGCGCGCCCCAGGCCGCGGTTGACGAACACGAGCTCGGCGGTCGTCGCGGCCAGCGCCCCGGCGACCTTGCGCGTCATGGGCCCCACGCCCACGAGCACGGCCACGCGCGGGCCGGCGGGGCCGAAGTGCTGCTGGATCTTGGCCACCGCCAGGTCGGCGGCCGAGGCCGGCGGGCGCGCCGCGTCGAACGCCTGCCGCGCCCGGCGGGCGCAGACCTGCGCCCGCTCGAGCGCCGCGCGCAGCCGCTCGCCCACGAGCCCCAGCGCCTGGCCCTCGTCGGCGGCGCGGCGCACCTGCCCGGCGATCTCGGTCTCGCCCACGACCAGGCTGTCGAGCGCCGACGCGACCCGCAGCAGGTGCGCGAGCGCCGCGCGGCCGGCGCGCGCCTCGAGCGCCTCGGGGGCGACCCGCCCGCCGAAGAACGCGGCGAGCCGCGCGGGCAGGTCGGGCGCCGGCGCGGCCAGCCAGGCCCAGCACTCGACCCGGTTGCACGTGGCCACGTAGACGAGCTCGTCGGCGCCGAGCGCGCGGGCCAGCGCCGGCAGCGTCGCCGCGCGCTCCTCGGGCGGCACGACCAGCTCCCCCAGCCGCTCGAAGCCCAGCGTGCGGAACGAGGCCCCGACGCAGGCCAGCCGCTCGATCGAGTCGTGGTGCCCGGACATCCTGCCCCGTGTCTTAGCAGCCCCGGTCCGGGGTGTCACCCGCGGGCGGGCGTGACGAAATGCCGCAGGCTCCTTGTCTTGTCGAGGGTGAGCGCGACGGGTACTTTCGTGCGTCCCCCGCTCCCCCCGAGGACGACCCCATGCGCGTGAAGCCGCTCAAGCCAGGCCCCCTGTGGCGCTTCTTCGCGTCCGTCTGGCTCGCCGTCGGCCTCATGCTCGTGATCGGCGTCGTGTGCATCATCGGCCACGGCCTCGGGATCAAGGAGACCGAGGAGGTGTTCTTCGGCTCCTGGTGGTTCTCGGGCATGCTGATCGTGCTCGGCGTGAACATCTCGGTCTGCACGCTCAGCCGCTCGCTGACGCGCCCACCGGGCTGGTTCCCTTGGCAGCTCAGCCAGATCCCCTGGCTCATGACCCACCTGGGCCTGCTCGTGATCATCGTCGCGGGCCTGCTCACGTCGCTGCGCACCGAGGGGCAGCTCTTCGTGCTCGAGGGCACCGCCGAGCGGCGCATGTTCCTCCAGGAGCGCGAGCTCGTGATCGAGCGCCCCGGCGGCGAGGCCAAGGCCTGGGACATCCGCCTCACGCACCTGCCCGAGACGAAGGAGGGCGAGTCGCTGCTCACGCGGCGCGACCACATCTCCTGGATCGGGGCCTGGGTGTGGGCCGGCTTCGTCGTGCTGGGCACGCTCGCCGCCCTGGTGATCGCCGGGCGCGAGCCGGCGCTGCTCGTGTTCGTCCTCAGCGCCGGCCTGGGGCTGATCTTCCATACGGCCACGCGCAAGGCCGCGCGGTTCGACTGGGACCTCGGCGACGGCGCGACCCTGCAGTTCGAGCGCTACTACCCGCATCACGAGAAGCGGCCGATGATCGTCGAGGACGAGAGCGGCGAGGGTCCGCCCGGCCTCGAGGTCGACTTCTCGCTCACGAGCCCGATCCGCCGCCAGCAGAACCGCTGGATCCCGATCGAGCCCGGCTACTCGAACGTCGTCGACATGCACGGCGAGGTCGTCGTCGCCGCGCAGCGCTTCTACGGCCGCGAGGACCTGGCGCGCGCGCTGGCCGGCGAGGAGTCGCTGGGCTCGATCGTCGTGCGCGCGGGCGGCCAGGAGGCCGTCGTGTCGCTCGACGCGCTGGTCACCGCGCCCGGCGAGGCGGACCCGGCGGCCCGCGCCGGAACGCCGCTCGGGCGCTGGGTCGAGGTCGGCGGCCACCGCGTGCACCTGGCGCGCTTCTTCTGGAAGCTGATCGTCGAGAACCAGGGCGGCCGGCAGGTGCCCGTCGACGACGCCCCCGGCAAGCTGCACAACCCGGCCGTGCAGATCGACCGCGTCGTGAAGCCGGACGGGACGGACGAGAGCTTCGAGCGCCTGTACGCCTTCGGCAACCCCGAGTACCGCGGCCTGACGCTCCACGCGGCGCCGACCAGCGTCGACATCAGCTACCGCCTGCCCGTGTGGAGCGTCCCGCCGGGCAAGGCCGTGAGCTTCGTCGTCGGCCCGCGCCCCACCGACGTGGCGCTCCTGCGCACCGGCCCCGACCACCCCGCGCCGACGACCGTCGACGAGGTCCTGGCCCTGCCGCGCGTCGACGGCCCGGTGAGCGTCGAGGGCGTCGAGGGCCTGAGCCTGCGGGTCGTCCGCCACGGCTGGTCGATTGCGCGCGTGCACCGGGTCATGCCGGTCGACCCGAAGGTGACGCGCGACGGGGAGAAGCTCCCCGACGCCGTGTTCGTGCGCCTGAAGAAGGGCGAGCACGAGGCGGGCGAGTGGCTGCCGTTCGGCCTCGACGGGCGCAACCGCGTGCAGCTGCGCGTCGGCGACGAGACCTGGGCGATCAACTACCGCGCCAAGCAGTTCTCGCTGCCGTTCGACGTGTTCCTGAAGAAGTTCAAGATCGAGTGGGCGCCGGGCCTCGAGAACCAGCGGCCGCTGGCGTTCGAGAGCGAGGTCACGGTCAAGGAAGACCGCCCCGACGCCTCGATCCCGTCGTTCGACTACCGGATCTACATGAACCACACCCTGGTGCACCAGGGCTTCACGTTCTACCAGTCGAGCTACATCCGGCAGCCGGGCCAGCCCGACATCTCGATCTTCCAGGTGCAGAGCGACCCGGGCCAGTACCCCTTCTACCTGGGGTCGCTCGTCATGTCGCTCGGCGTCCTGGCGATCTTCTACATCAAGCCGTGGCTGCGGCAGGTCGAGCTGCGCCGCCGCGGGCAGGCGCCGCTGCCGCGCGCCGAGCAGGGCGCCGCGCCACCTGACGCGGTCCCGCCGCCTGTGGCCGAGGGCCTGCCGCCGCCGATCGACGAGGCCCTGCCGCCAGTCGAGCCGGCGCCCGTCGAGCCGCCGCCCGGCGGCGCCGAGGGTCAGCCGCCGGTAAGCTGAGTCAGCACGAGTCGGAGTCGGAGTTCGAGTCGAGGAGAGGGACCATGGACGCCAGGACACGTCGCTCGTCAGCGCTGGTGATGGCCGGGGCGCTCGGCGTCGGGCTCGTCGTGACGGCGGCCGCCCGCGCCGACGTCGCCGCCACGGCGCCGCAGGGCCTCGCGGCCGACTACGGCCCGCTCCGCGCGCTGCCGATCCAGGCCAACGGCCGGGTCAAGCCGCTGGACACGTTCGCGCGCGAGCACCTCTACGCGGTGACGGGGGAGTACACGCTGCGCGACGCGCCCGGCGAGGACCCCATGTTCACGCTCCTGCACATGGCCCTCGAGCCGGAGAAGTTCCGCGAGCGGCGCGTGATCGTCGTGCGCAACCTCGACCTCACCGAGGCCTTCACCGGCACGCGCGTGGCCAAGACGCACGTCTCGGTCAAGGACTTCGAGGAGAACCCGCGCTGGCGCAGCTTCCAGGAGTCGCTCGACTGGGCCAAGGAGAAGGGCTTCACCCCGACCGAGATCGCCGCGCGCGAGCTCTTCGGGCGCGTGCACGCCTTCAAGAAGACGCCGGAGCTCCTGCGCCTCCTGCCCGTGTCGGACGACCCGGAGAAGGCCTGGCTGCCGATCGACCAGGCCCACCAGGCCTTCCCCGACGGGCGCTTCTCGCCCCTGCAGGAGGAGGCCGGCGCCATGAGCGCGGCCTTCCGCGCGCGCGACGGCCGCGCCTTCGGCGAGGCCGCCGGCAAGGTGACCACCCGGCTGGTCGGCTACGACTTCCGCGTCTACCCGCCCGACTCGGTCCTCTCGCTCGAGCTCCTCTACAACCGGCTGCGCCCCTTCCGCACGGCCTACCTGCTGTGCTTCCTGGCCGCGGCGCTGTTCATGGTCGACCGCCTGGTCGTGCAGAAGCGCTGGCTGTGGGCCACGGCCCTGGCGATCCTGGGGACGGCGGCGTTCCTGCACGTGGGCGGCGTGCTGGCGCGCACCTACATCACGCAGTTCGCCCCGGTCGGCAGCCTCTACGAGACGGCGATCTGGATCGGCGGCGTGGCCGTGCTCATGGCCTTCGTCTTCGAGGCCGTCATGAAGGGCGGCTCCGCCGGCACGGCCGGCGCGCTCCTCGGCGGCGTCACGCTGGTCCTCGCCGACCGCCTCCCGCTCATGGGCGACGCCTTCGCCCGGCACATCGACCCGGCCATGAACCCGCTCGTGCCGGTGCTGCGCTCCTACTGGCTGAACATCCACGTCACCTGCATGCTCACCAGCTACGGGGCCCTGGGCCTCGCCTGCGCGCTGGGCCTCGACTACCTGTTCGTGTGGCTGACGTCGGCCAAGGGCGACGCCGCGCCGCCCGAGGTCAAGGCGAAGCTCGAGCGCCTCGAGCTGTTCAACTACCGCGTGATCCAGGTGGGCTTCGTGCTGCTCACCGCGGGCGTGCTCCTCGGCGCCGTGTGGGCCAACCAGTCCTGGGGCCGCTACTGGGGCTGGGACCCGAAGGAGACCTGGGCGTTCATCACCTGGCTGGTCTACGCCGCCTACCTGCACTTCCGCTTCATGGGCTGGGTCAAGGGCCCCTGGTCGACGGTGTGGAACCTGGTCGGCTTCGCCGCGGTGATGTTCACCTACCTGGGCGTCTCGTTCCTCCTGCCGGGGCTGCACTCGTACCTTGAGCCGAGTTAGGGCCTGACTTCAAACGCGCAGGACTCGTGATCGACACGCTCTAACCCACGGGCGGAGTGGAGCCACGAGCGAGGCGAGGGCGCGGAGGCCGAGGCGAGGGGGGAGCGCGCGCGGGTCGTATCGATCGCCGGATCCTACGACCCGCGCGCGCCCCCCCCCTCGCCCGGCATCCGCGGCCGCAGCCGTCGATCACACGAGTCAGAGCTTCGACGTGTCCGGCCGGCCCGCGAGGCGCACCTCGTCGATCACGAGGCGCATGTCGGTGCACCAGAGCCCGACCTTGCCGTCGAGCTTGCGCTTGAGCTTGTCGGTCGTCCCCACCTGGACGCCGTTGAGCCACACGGTCACGTCGTCGCCGTCCACGAGGTAGCGGACCGTGACGTCGCGCGCCCCCGCGAAGCGGTCGCGCGCGGGGTCGACGCGCGTCACCGGCCGCCAGCCGCGCGCCTGGCGCTCGACGAGCTGGTTGCCGAAGCGGCCGCCGCCGCCCTTGCCCAGGACGAAGACGAGGTCGGAGCGGCTGCTCACCCACTCGAGCTTGCAGCGGAAGGTCACCTCGTAGCGCCCGACCATCTCCAGCCGGTGCTGCAGGAGGCCCTGGCCGTTCGAGCCCACCCCCAGCGTCAGCCGCCCGCCGCGCAGGTCGACGCGGTCGAAGCCCTGGTGCACCCAGTCGAGGAGCTCGGGCTCCTCATCGAACGAATAGACGAGCTCGACGGTCCCGTCCTTGGCGTAACGCGGGTCCACCCGCAGGAGCTCCTTGAGGGCCAGGGCCACCGGCGAGGTCGTGTCGAGCTCGCGCCCGGCCGGAGCGCCACCCCCCGCCCCCGCGTCGGGCGGCCGATCGCTGCCGCCCTCCGGCGGCGCGTCGGGCGGTGGCTCGTCGTCCTCGTCGAGGGCCGACCAGGGCGGCGCCACCTCCGCCCGCGCACCGTCGAGGGGCGGCAGGCCGAGCGCCAGCGCCAGCCCGAGCCCGCCCACCGCCCCTGTCCAGCCCGCCTTCGCCATGGACGACCTCCCCGCCAACGGTATAGCGGCCCGGGGCCGATGGTTCGAGCGACGTAAGCCATTTCGCCCCTGGGGCGAGGGACGAAACTGCCGCCTGGAGCGCATCGGCGCTTGCCGCTGGGCGTGACGAGCGGTTAGAATGTGTGCTGGACGAAGCGGCTCCGATCCGGCGACCGGCGTGCAGAAGCGTGCCCGTCACCCCGATCCGAGCCGCTCGTTGTGTTCCGGAGCGTTGTGTTCCGGATCCGGCGCGCGCTCGCTCGACGCGGGCCGCCGGGCCTCCGCCGCCGGCCGGCGTCCCCAGCCCGGGCGCCCTTGCCCTGGCCCGGCCCTCCGCCCCACAATGCGCCCCTCGCGCGTGGGGCGCGAAGAGGGGGGGAGCCATGGACCTTCGCGTGGACCTGCGCGTCGCGGCCGGCAAGGTGGGGAGTCTCGCGGTCGTCGCCTGCGCGCTCGCGCTCGGCGCCTGCGCCTCGAGCGAGCCGCAGCCCCAGCCGCAGGGTGCGCCCCGGCCGGCGACGCCGCCGAGCGTCGACGCCGCGCACGAGCACGAGGACCCGATCGACGCCAGCCACGTCCTCGTGGCCGGGCCCGCCGGCTGCCAGTCGCATCGCCTGGCGCACGCCCTCCAGGACGCCTCGCGGCGCGCCGGCGCGCCGCTGTCGATCGCGCCCAGCCCGAGCGACCTCGACGGGCTGTACCTCGTCGCCTGGGGGGTCGCCGACGCCGCGCTCGTGCCGGGCAACGTCCTCGGCGCGTCGGTCCACGCCGTCGCGCGCGCCGGCGTCGAGGTCGTGAGCGCCCTGGGGCTCGCCGAGGAGCTGCACGTCGTCGTGGCCGAGGCCTCGCCGGTGCGCGAGGTGGCCGACCTGCGCGGCCGGACCGTCTCCGCCGGCCGGCTGGGCTCCGGGGCGGCGCTGGCCGCCCGCGCCGTGCTCCTGGCCGCCGGCCTCGACGTCGACGCCGGCGACGTGACCCTGCGTCACGAGCCGCCGACCGAGGGGATCGCCGCCCTCGGCGCCGGGCAGGTCGACGCCGTCGTCGTCCTCGGCCACTGCCAGGAGGTGCACGGCGCGCGCACGCGCCTCGTGCCCGTCGCGCCCGACGACGCGCGCGCCCTGGTCGCCCGCGAGGCGGGCTACGCCCTGGCGCCCGGGTCCGACGACGGCGCCGAGGTCCTCGTCGTGCACCCGTGGCTCGTCGCGCGCCCGGGCCAGGGGGCCGCCCTGCGCGGGCTGCTCGGCCGGGAGGTCGAGCCCGTCGACGCCGCCGCGCCCGCCGCCGACGGCCCTCCCCTGGCCTTCCGGCCCGAGGCCGCGCCGCTGCGGCTCGCCGGCGGCCCCGCCGAGGGCACCTACGCGCGCGCCGCGCGCGGCCTGGCGCGCGTCGCCGAGCAGGCCGACCTGGGCGGCGCCCGCGTCGTGCACACGACCGGCTCGCTCGAGAGCTTCGTCCTCCTGGCCACGGGCCACGTCGACCTCGCCCTCGTGCAGGAGGACCTCGTCCTCGACGCCCTGCGCACGCCGGCGGTGGCCCCGCTCCTGGCGCGCGTGCGGCTGGTCGCGCCGCTCTTCCGTGAGGAGGTGCACCTCGCCACGCTGCCCGGCGGGCCCGACGGGCTCGCGGCCGTGCGCGGCAAGGTCGTGGCCATGGGCGAGGTCGGCTCGGGCACGCTCCTCACGGCGCGGCGCCTCCTGCGCCTGGCCGGGCTGACCCGGGGCGACGCGTCCGGCCGCGCAATCGGCGGCGCGCGCGCGCTCGAGGCCCTGCGCGCCGGCCGCGTCCAGGCGGCCTTCCTCGTCGGCGGCCAGCCGCTGCCGCTCCTCGCGCAGGGCGGCGTGCGCCTGGCCCCGATCCAGGGCGTCGACGGCTACGCCGACGCCATGATCACCGGCGAGGCCTACGGCTGGGTCGGCGCGCCGGTGCCCACCGTGGCCACGCGCACCCTGCTCCTGTGCCGCCGCGACCTCGACCCCGCCGCCGTCGGCGGCCTCGTCCGCGCGCTCTTCGCCCATCGCCGCAACCTCGCGGCCGACCATCCCAAGTGGGGCGAGCTCGACCCGGCCGCCGAGCCCCCGGCCAGCGGGCTCCAGCCGCACACCGGGGCCGCCGCCGCGCTCGAAAGCGTCGCACCGGACACCGCCGCGCCCTGGTAGTTTGCGGCTCACGCGAAACGAACCGCCTCTGTAAATTTTCGCAACTCTCATGCCAGCAAGGGGGGAGAGTGTTTGAGCGCCTGGGGCGCGAAATGCTATACCGCCCTGGCAACGCTCGGGGCGCCCCCACCCCGGCATCAGGAGAGCTCATGAAGCCAGTCAAGCTCCGGAAGCTGGCCGTCGGCGGAGCAGCGCTCGCATGTGGCACGCTGTTCAGCCTCGCGGCCCACGGTGACCCGCCGATCGTCGATCGCCTGCCGACGCTCAGGGACACGGTCGTCTACGAGACCGAGTTCGCCACCTACGTCGACCGCCCGCCGTTCGTGCAGACGGTCAAGTGGGACCACCCGCTGATCAAGGCGGCCGAGAAGGCGTTCGGCTCGTTCGACGCCCAGGGCAACCCGACGGCGCCGGGCATCGGCCGCTCGACCATGAGCTACGGCGACCACCTCAAGACCTACGGGCTCGACGAGGCCAACGACTGGAACGCCCTCAAGGGCCTCTACATGTACTGGTGGAACAAGCACGACGCGTCGCCCGCCGAGCGCGAGAAGCAGCTCAACGGGATCGACCGGCGGCTCGCGCGCGGCAACTACGAGAACTTCGTCAAGACGCTGCTCGGGGAGTACCGCGACTACCCCTTCATGGTGAAGACGAAGCTCGAGATCGTCGGCAAGCACACGCCGGTGAACAAGAAGGGCGCCCAGACGGCGCCGACGAACCAGGCGTTCCTCTTCAACGACCTCACGGGTGACGGCTACTCGCGCCTGCGCTGGATCCTCAGCGAGGTGTTCTCGGCGCGCGAGCGCAAGCTGAACCCGAACCCCAGCCGCTTCAACTACGCCTGGGGCGAGGTCGGCCACGTCTGCAACCGCGTCGACAACTCGGTGCGGCCGTTCTCGCACGCCGAGATGCGGTTCATCTTCCAGACCTACCTGCAGGGCGAGGGCCGGCGCTTCGACCTCGACGACTACGAGCGCGGCCTGCAGAAGTTCATCGCCGACCACTGCGACCCGTCGCCGAACGGCCCCGACCTGGGCTACCTCTACGACTTCCGCGGCGACAAGAACTTCAAGGCGAACTGGATGGAGTGCAACGGCTTCATCTGGAACTCGCGCCACTACTGCCGGCTGCTCGAGACCCAGATCCGCAAGAACATCGACCTGGGCGCGCTGGAGTACTTCAAGCGGCCGTTCGCCACCCGCTACGCGCGGTCGCGCGAGCTGATGGCGATGTACCTCTTCTACCCGAGCGAGCACCACGAGCACCTGCGCAAGGCGTCGGAGCGCGGCGGCGGCCCACACCTCTACATCGACCAGGAGGACGCCAATGGCGACGGCGTGGCCGACTACCGCCTGTTCGCGGACCACATGGGCTCGGGCGACCTGGGCCTCGAGTCGCAGGCGCTGCCGACCGACCGGGTCGGGGCCGGCGAGGTCACGCGCAAGACGGTGGCCACGTTCAACCGCTCGCGCTTCCTGCGCAACGCGGACTGGGGCTTCGCCGGCACGTTCAACGTGACGTCGCAGACGCGCCAGCTCTTCGCCCAGGAGGGCGTGTTCACGGCGCAGGACAGCGACCGCGACGCGACCTACAAGCTGCGCATGTCGCGCATCAACCAGGCGCTGGACCGCCACACGAACTGGGGTCCGACGCACATGTTCTCGACGAACATGTTCCAGCACAACAAGCGCTACGCGGTCCGCGGCGCCTACTCGCCGATCGTGGCCATGAGCTACGAGATCTCCAAGTCGCACGGCTTCGCCGTGGGCGACTTCCCCGGCACGCACCCGAAGGAGCAGGGGAAGGTGAAGTGGATGTACTTCGTCAAGTTCCGCGCCCGTGACTACTACGACGAGCGGAACCTGAAGGCCGGCCAGGCGATCAACTGGAACCGGATGTACCTCAACGAGTCGTCCATGAGCAACGACTACTACCACGAGCGCGCGCTCGACAAGTTCGGCTGGATCCCGGCGTCCGACATGCACACCGCGGCCTATCTGGCCGAGGCGGGCGGCGAGAACAGCTACTGGGGCCCGCCGCACGGCGTGGGCATGATCAACGCGCTCGACAACCAGTAGTCGACGCGACGAGCGATCACACCGAGCGGGCGACGGGGCACCCCCCCGTCGCCCGCTCTTCGTGTGGTCGACGGCTCCGGCCGCGGCGCCCTCGCCTCGGCCTCCGCGGCCTCGCCTCGCGGTCCCTCGGCGAGGCTGGGAGCTTGGGCGGGCGAGCCGGGTGCGCCAGCGCCTGTGCCCGTGCCGTGTTGCATGACGAGGGCGGTCGCGCCACGCTCCCCTGGCATGGACGGTGGCGAGCCTCACGTCCCGGCCGATCGCCGCGCGGCCGCCCGCGAGCGCCTGCGGGCGCGCGCGCCGCGCGATGACGAGCCGACGCCCTCCGGGCCCGGAGAGCACCTCGTCGAGCGGCCGTGGCTCGGTGTGCTGGTGCTCGGGGCCGCGGCCGTCGCGCCCGGGCTCGTGTGCTGGTTGCTGAGGCTCGACGAGGGCTCCGTGCTCCGGCGCGACATCGGCCTCCACGACCTCGTGGCGCGGCGCCCCTGGCTGTGCGGGGTGGTCGTGGGCGGAGCCGCCCTGGGCGGGCTCGCCTGGCTCGTGGCCTTCATGGCCGGCTGGATCTGAGCCGCCGTCGACTCGCCGCGCAGGGCCGCGCCGCCGGGCGCGGGATTCGCGCTCCCTCCACCCGGGCCGCCGCGCGGGACGCGCGCGGCCCGGAGCGAAGGGCCATGGCGGAGCTGCTCCTGTTCGCGCTCGGGACGACCCGCCCGCTGGGCGAGGGCGTGAGCCGCGCGCTCGGCGCGCCGCTGGCGGCGCACGAGGAGCGCGAGTTCGAGTGGGGGCAGCACAAGGCGCGGCCGCTCGTGAACGTCCGCGGGCGCGACGTCTACGTCCTGCACTCGCTCCACGGCGAGCCGGGGCAGAGCGCCAACGACAAGCTCTGCCGGCTGCTGTTCTTCCTCGGCGCCCTGCGCGACGCGTCGGCCGGGCGCGTCACGGCCGTCGTCCCCTTCCTCTGCTACTCGCGCAAGGACCGCAAGACCAAGCCGCGCGACCCGGTGACGACCCGCTACGTCGCCGCCCTGTTCGAGGCGGTCGGCGCCGACCGCGTGCTGACCGTCGACGTCCACAACCTCGCCGCCTACCAGAACGCGTTCCGCTGCCGCGCCGAGCACCTCGAGGGGCGGCCGCTCCTCGTCGAGCGCCTGGCCCCCGCCCTGCGCGAGCAGGAGGCGGTCGTCGTGTCGCCCGACGCCGGCGGCGTCCACCGCGCCGACGCCCTGCGCGCGTCGCTGGCCCGCGCGCTCGGCCGGCCCGTCGACCTGGCCTTCGTCGAGAAGCGCCGCAGCGAGGGCGTCGTCTCGGGCGACCTGCTCGCGGGCGACGTGCGCGGGCGGACGGCGGTGATCGTCGACGACATGATCAGCAGCGGCACGACGACCCTCCGCGCGGCGCGGGCCTGCCTGCGCGAAGGCGCGGCGCGCGTCGTCGCGGCCGCGTCGCACGCCGCGTTCACCCCGGGCGCCGACGAGGCGCTCGCCGACCCGGCGCTCGCGCGCGTCCTCGTCCTCGACACCGTGCCGCCGCGCGGGGTCGAGCGCGCGCGCGAGAAGCTGGAGGTCGCCCCGGTCGCGCCCCTCCTCGGCGAGGCGGTCCGCCGCCTGCACGAGGGCGGGTCGCTGGTCGACCTGCTGGAGGGTTGAGGCCTCACGCCGCCAGGGCGAGGTACTCCGCCGCCCGCCCGCGCCACTTCTCGGCGTCGGCGCGCGGGTCGAGGAGGTGCCAGGCGGCGAGCGTCGCCCGCCGGCAGGCCCGGTAGCCGCGGTAGAGGCCCAGGAGCTCGGGCGGCAGCGGGTCGCCGGCGGCGCGGTACTCGTCGATCACCCAGCGGCCGACGGCGGGCGCGCCCAGCCGCTCGCACTCGAGCGCCAGGTAGGCCACCTCGTCGGCGGGGTCGACGAGGCGCAGGGCGCGGTCGAACTCGAGGCAGTCGATCACGGCCGCGGCGGGCCCGAGGACGACGTGCTCGGGGCGCAGGTCGCCGTGGCCCTCGACCAGCCGGCCGGCGGCGGCGCGGGCCTCGATCACGGGGCCGAGCGCCTCGAGCCGGTCGGCCACGTCGGCGGTCACGCGCTCGACCTGGCCGCGGTCGAGGCCGAACGCGGGGCGGGAGAGCTCGCGGCGGTCGCCGGCGAGGCCCCGGGCGAGGAAGGCGCGGTGCTCGGCGCCGCTGCGGTCGGCGCGCTCGGCGCGGGCGTGGAAGGCCACGAGCCGGCGAGCGAAGGCGCGGACCTCGGCCTCGTCCACGCGGCCGTCGCGGATCCGCCGGTCGAGCATGGCGTCGGCCGGCAGCCGCCGCATGACGACGAGCCAGTCGACCGCGTCGTCGCCCGCGCCGCCGGGCTCGCGCACCGCCCCGAGCGCCAGCCGGCCGGCCGCGTCGCGGACCAGGGGCGCGACGCCGAGGTAGACGTCGGGCGCGAGGCGGCGGTTGAGCCGCACCTCCGCCTCGGCGTTGCGTCGCCGGGCCTCGAGCGAGCGCAGGTCGAGGCCGTCGTGGACGGCGGCCTTCTTCAGCTTGTAGGCGCGCGCGTCGGTGAGGAACACGAAGGACAGGTGGGTCTCGACGACCGTGACGTCGCGCGGCGCCTCCCGGGGGTAGGCGGTCGGGCGCGAGAGGAACGAGACGACCTCGTCGGTCCAGCACACGTCGCAGGCCACCGCTCCCCAGCGCCGCGGGTGCAAGGCCCACGCCGCGTCGACCGGGGCCGCGCCGCCGGGGCGTCTGCGACGACGGCCGGGACCCCCGCGCCCGGGGGGCGTCAGCGGCGTCCCACGTCGACGGACGCGCGACGCGCCGGCGGTGCGGCAAGGTCTTCGCAGCGGAGGAGCGCGAGCGACGAAGAGAGGCTCGCCATGAGGAAGCTCGCCGCGGCGCTGGTGACCGTCCTGTTCCTCGCCCTCGCGGGCTACCAGGTCCACCACGACCTGATCCGGCAGGAGGCCTGGGCCGGGCACACCGACCTGTCCACGCGGCTCGTGTTCATCCTCGGGCCCTTGTGGCTCGCCGGGGCCGTGTCGGTGTGGTTGCGCTCCGACCTGGCCTGGTTCGGGATCTTGCCCGGCGTCCTGGCCACGCTGGCGCACGGGACGGTGACCGCGATCGGCGGCGCGACCGGCCTCGGCGCGGTCTACCTGGCCCTCGTCCCCGTCCTCCTGCTCCTCGCGCGCTGGGGGCGCGCCGCCGACCCGATCGGGGCGCTGACGGCGCCCGAGCGGCCTGCCCGCGTCCCCGCGGGGGCGGCCGACCGCCGCGCGACGCCGGCCGGCAGGCCGTGACCTCGGCCCTCACCCGGCCGCGCGGCGGGCGGCCAGGGCGCGGAAGGCCTCGGTCGCGCGGCGCAGGTCGTCCTCGTGCTGCGCGCGGCGGCGGCCCCTGAGGCCGAACAGCCACACCGGCGGCCGGGTCGCGTCGGTCGAGCGCAGGAGCACCGCGCCCCCCCGGGTCACCTCGAAGCGCTCGAACTCCGCCGGCGGGAGGCCGCCGTCGTCGAGGCGCGGCCAGCCCCCGTGGTGCCAGCGAAGGTCGCCGCGAGCCTCGAGGAGCACGTCGGTGCGCCGCCGCGACGCGGCCAGGTTGAGGACGCCGACCGCGGCGCCGACGACCGCCAGCGCCACGAGGCCGCGGGGCGGCGCCCGCCGCTCGAGGGCTCGCGCGACCGGCGGCGGCAGGGCCGCCGCGTGGAGCCGCGCCGCGGAGGCCGCCAGGGAGGCGCTCGCCGCGCCGATCAGGAACACGCCCACGCCCGCCTGCCAGCGCGGGGCGCGGGCGTGCAGGCGCACCGCCTCGGGCTCGACGCGCAGGCCGACCTGCGTGCGGCGCAGGGGCGCGCGCCAGTAGCCGTCGGGCCCCGGGGCGAACGGCTCCGCCCGGCCCAGGGCGAACCACGCCGCCGCGGCCACGAACGGGGCCAGGGCCAGGCCGAGGAGCAGCCAGCCGACGAGGGTCACAGGTGGCGTCTCCTGCCGCGTCAGTCTCGTGCCCCCGCCCGGCCGGAGCAAGCGGCCGCGGGTACCATGGTGCCGAGTGCGCTTCGACCTCCACCTGCACACGACCCTGAGCGACGGCCGCGTCACACCCGAGGCGCTGGTGTTCAAGGCCGCCGCCCGCGGGCTCGACCTGCTCGCCGTCACCGACCACGACACGACCGCCGGCGTGGCCGCGGCGCAGGCCGAGGGCGAGGCGTGGGGCGTACGCGTCGTGCCGGGCGTGGAGCTCTCGGTCGACCTGCCGCTCGGCGACGGCGACACGCTCCCGATCCACCTGATCTGCCTGGGCTTCGACCTCGAGGACGCCGCGCTGCAGGCGCTGCTGGCCCGGATCCGCGCCGCGCGCGGGGCGGCCGCGCGCGAGACCCTCGAGCGGCTGTCGCTCGCCGGCTACGCGGCCACGCTGCCGGCGCACCTCCTCGAGACGAGCGACCGCACGCTCTGCCGCCCGCACCTCGCCGACGCCCTCGTCCGGGCCGGGCACGCGCGCTCGCGCAACGACGCGTTCGACCGCTTCCTCGCCAGCGACACCTACCGCACGGCCTACGCCCTGCCGACCGCCGAGGAGGCGATCGGGATCGTCCACCGCGCCGGCGGCCTGGCCGTGTGGGCGCACCCCCCGCCGCGCGAGATCGACCGCGGCGCGCCGGTCCTCACCGACCTGGGCCTCGACGGGCTCGAGGTCTTCCGGGCCTCGTTCCGGAGCTCGCCCGCGTCGCTCTACGCCGAGGAGGTCGCGCGCCACCACGGCCTCCTCGTCGGCGGCGGCAGCGACGCGCACGGGCTGACGATCGGCGAGTTCGCCCTCACCGAGGACCTCGCCGGCCCGCTCGCCCGCGCCCTGGCCTGACCGGGCCTCTACGGCCGCGCGGTCGCGGCGGAGAGCGCGCCGGCGAAGCCGCGCGTGCGGGCGGGGGGCCGCTCGGGCGGCGGCGGCGCCGGCGGGCGCTCCTGCGCGAGCTGCTGCTCGGTCTCCCGCAGCGCGCGCGCCGTGAGCGGGCGCGTCCCCTTCTCGACGCCGCGCGCGAGCGCGTTGCCCACGCCGGGCGCGGCGGCCTCGACGACGCGGGGCAGGCGGAAGCCGCCGAAGGCGCGCCGGCCGGCCACGACGGTCACGCGCGTGACGCCCAGCGCGGCCGTCCCGTTGATCGCCCCCAGGGCCGCCGCG
>JAHBXY010000030.1 GCA_019636275.1 Planctomycetota bacterium
TCCTGGCCGCGGTCGAGGCCCGCGAGGCGCGCCTGCGCGCCCTCGAGGCCGACTTCGCGCCCCTGGGCGAGCTGCGCGTGGCGCGCTACGAGGTGACCAACGCCGAGTACTTCGCCTTCTGCGTCGGCCGGACGCGCGCGGCGAAGGCGGCGGGCGACGCGGCCGCCCTCGAGCGGGCGCGCGCGCTGTGGCCCGCCGAGTGGACCGCCATGCCCAACGACCCCGACCTGCGGCGCTTCCCCAGCGGCAAGGGCGAGCACCCGGTCGGCGGCGTCTCGTTCCGCGACGCCGAGGAGTACTGCGCCTGGCGCTCGGGCGAGCTGGGCGTGAAGGTGCGCCTCCCGACCGAGGCCGAGTGGTTGAAGGCCGCCGGCGCCGGCGACGGCCGCGCCTACCCCTGGGGCGCGACCTTCGACGCGGCGCGCGCCCGCTACCAGCGCACGAACGACGGGACCGTGCCCGTGCGGACGGAGCTGGGCGGGCAGAGCCCCGTCGACGCGCACCACATGGCGGGCAACGTCGCCGAGTGGGTCGACACGGTGTGGGACGACCCGGCCGAGGGGCCGGACGCGTCGTCGCGGGTGCTCAAGGGCGGCTCGTACCGCTCGATGACGCCCGAGAACCTGGCGCTCGCCGCGCGGCTGCGCGGCGGCGTGCGCGAGCGGCGGCCCGAGTGGGGCTTCCGCGTGGTCGTCGAGGCCGAGTGACCTCGATCAGCGGGCGCCGGCCGGCACCTTCTTCAGGGTGCCCGCGTCCTGCGCGGTGAGGCGGCGCAGCTTCAGCCCCTGCGCCTCGAGCAGGGCCACGACGCCCTCCTCGCCGTGGTGGTGGGCGGTGCCCACGGCGAAGAAGTAGGACTTGCCGGGGTTGTCGCGCAGCCTGGCCCCGATCCGCTCGGCCATGCGGTGGTTGCGGTCGATGATGAGCGCCTTCTTCAGCCGCGCCGCGGCCTCCTCGTCGTCGGTCCCCATCTGCGTCTCCTCGAGCGACTCGACCAGCGCGTCGAGGTCCCCCGCGAGGTAGTGCACGATGAGCTGCTCGAACGGGGCCACGCGCTTGCCGTCGTCGGGGGCCTCGAGCGCGTCGAGGGCGAGCTCGAGCATGCGGGCCTGCTCCTCGGCCGTGAGCACGTCGAAGCAGCCGAGCTGCTCCTGGAGCGTCTCCAGGCCGCCGACCTCCTTGCCGGCCTTGCGCGCCCGGTCGTAGAGGACCTGGTCGAGCGCCTTGCCGCCGGCCTGGAGCTGCGGGGCGAACTCGAGCAGCTGGAGCTGCATGCCCGTGACCCACACCTTGAGCTGCTCGAAGGCCGCCGCGCCGGGCAGGCCCTTGCGCTTCACGTAGGCGTCGAGGCGCTTGAACAGCTCGGGCGAGATGCGCGTGCTCAGCCCCTGCCCGGGCGGCAGCATGACGTGGCGCATCATGGCCATCTGCATTCCGGCGTCCATCGGCACCTCGGTGAACAGCCCGTCGGCCATGTCGACCGCCTGGTCGACGACGGCCGGCAGCGTGGTCACGCGCGGGTCGGGGACGTGGACCGTCCCGTAGACGAACGAGGGCACGTCGCCCTCGATCACCCACAGGAACGGCCGCTCGGTGGGCTGGACCTTCGCGTCCTGGGCGAGGGCCGGGGCGAGCGCGAGGGCGAGGAGGGCGGCGGCGAGCCGCGCGGAGCGCAGGGCGTGCATGTGGGTCTCCTGGGGCGCGCATGATACCGGCGAGGGCGCGCGGCGCGAGCGCGCGGAGGCTCGTCCGATCAGTCGCCGGCCCGGGCCGCCCGGGCCGCCTCGAGCGCCTCGAGCAGCGGAACGAGCTGCTGGTAGCGGCGCCCCCAGCGCGTGGCGGTGATGAACGCCTCCGCGCGGGCGTGCTCGCGCAGGCGCCGCCACGCCTCGACCGCCTCGTCGAGGTCCCCCAGGCGCAGGGCCGCGAGGCCCCAGTGGAAGTGCATGAAGCAGTCCTTGTTGCCCTCCTCGGCCTCGCGGCGCAGGAGGACGCGCCCGCGCTCGAGCTCGCCCGTGAACACGGCCGCGATCCCCTCGGCACCCGACCAGCTCCCCGGCCCCACGACCGCGTAGGCCACGGTCGCCTCGGCGAAGCGCGCGTGGGCGGCGACCGGGTCGTCCTCGAAGAGGAGCGTCTCGCCGCCGCGACGCTCGGGCTGGCCGCTCGCGTCGACGAGGCCGGGCGGGGCGCGGAGGTTCCCCTTGTCGCCCCACACGCGGTGGCCGGCGAAGCGACGGAGCCAGTCGAGGTCGCGCCCGGGGTGCTCGCGGTCCCGGAGCGCGGCGCCGAGCGCGCGCCGCGTCGCGTCGGGCAGGGCGAACAGGTCGAGGCGCCAGCGGCGCTGGAAGGCCTCGTCGTCCCAGAGCGCGGCGACGTGCGCGCGGCGCTCGTCCTCGGCCGTCGCGAGCAGCAAGCGCAGGTAGCCCGCGGCCGGGTCGCCCGGCAGACCCGCGAGGGCCTCGCGCGCGGCGGCCCGCGCGCCGGCGTCGCGCGTGACGAGCGGCAAGCGCGCGAGGCGGGCCAGCCGCGCCTCGCTTCCCGCGCCGGGCGTCATGACGGCGACGCCCTCGAGGTCCACCACGGCGGCGCGCCCGAGCGCGCAGGTCGGGTCGCCGTCGGCCTCGCTGCCGAAGACGCCGGGCGCGAGGTTGGCGCCGACGCGCAGCCACCAGTCGCCCGCCGGGAGCGGGCGCGTCAGCGCCCAGCTCGCCACGACGCGCGCCGGCGCCCCCGCCGCGCCCGCGCGCGCCTCGACGCGGGGGCCGTCCTCCTCGGTGTAGGTCAGCTCGAGCGAGATGGCGTCGCCCGCCAGCAGCCGCACGAGCGAGTCGTCGGCGGCCCGGGGCTCCTCGCCCGGCAGCCAGGCGCGGGCCTCGAACGCGAGCCGCTCGCTGCGCGGGTCGTCCCACAGCCCGCCGTGGCGCGCGAGGCGGACCGCGAGCGCGGCGCCCGAGGGGCGCTGCTCGAGCAGGAGCGTCAGCGCCGTCGTGCGCTCGACGACGTCGGCGCGCAGCTCCACGCGGGCGCGCAGGGGGCCGCCCGCGCGCACGAGCGGCAGGCGCAGCTCGGGCCGCGTGCGCCCGCTGGCGGCGACGGTCAGGGCGCCGTCGGGGCCGGCGACAGCCCGAGCGGCCACTGACCTCGAGCCCCGGCCAGGCCGTCACGTCGGCGGCGGCGGCCGGGTCGAGGCGCAGCGCCGCGGCGGTCGGGGCCGGCGCCGGTCTGGCGGCGGGCGCCGGCTCGGCGACGGCGGGCGCCGTGACTCCGGCTGGCGTCGACCAGGCGAGGCTGGCCGCGGTCAGGACGAGCGCGACCGTCAGCCCGGCGAGCGCGACCAGCAGCCCGGCCCGGCGCCCGGCCGCGCGCCGCGGAGGCGGCGCGGCGAGCCAGCCCGTGAGCGCCGCGGCGAGCGCGTCGGCGTCCGGGTAGCGGTCCACCGGATCCTTGGCCAGGCACGTG
Organism: Planctomycetota bacterium; assembly: GCA_019636275.1. Taxonomy (GTDB): domain Bacteria; phylum Planctomycetota; class J058; order J058; family J058; genus JAMLIC01. Next base: position 3,463 of record JAHBXY010000030.1, read on the forward strand.
AGGACGACCGCCTCGAGGGCGGGGTCGAGGTCCGGCCGCAGCGACCGGGGCGGCGGAGGCGGGTCGGCGAGCACGGCCTTGATCACGCTCAGCGCCCCGCCCGCGAACGGCGGCCGGCCCGTGAGCAGGAAGTAGAGCGTCGCCCCCAGCCCGTAGACGTCTGAGGGCGGCCCCTGCCGCGCCCGCTCCCCGCCCGCCTGCTCCGGAGGCATGTAGGCCGGCGTGCCGATCATCTCGCCCGTGGCCGTGAGGCGCTGGTCGCGCTCGACGCGGGCCACGCCGAAGTCGAGGAGCCGGGGGACCCCGTCGGCGCCGAGCAGCACGTTGTGCGGCTTGACGTCGCGGTGGAGGATCCCCTCGGCGTGGAGGGCCGCGAGCGCGCGGGCGACGTCGACCGCCAGGGCCGCCGCCCGCCGCGGCTCGAGCGGCCCCTGCCGCCCGACGAGCCGCGCGAGGTCCTCGCCCTCGACCAGCTCGGTCGCCAGGTAGAGGTAGGCGCCGGCGCGCCCGGCGTCGAGCAGGCGCACGACGTTGCGGTGGACGACGCGCGCCATGGCGCGCGCCTCGAGGAGGAAGCGCTCCTGCGCGCGCTCGTCGCCGAGGTCGGCCCCGCGGATGATCTTCAGCGCCACGTCGCGGCCGAGGCGCGCGTCGCGCGCCACGTGGACCACCCCCATGCCGCCCTCGCCGAGCGGGCGCAGGAGCTGGTAGGGGCCGACCGCGCGCGGCGTCAGTAGAAGCGTCCCTCCCTGCGCGGGGCCGGCGCCGCGGGCGGCGGGGTGAGCACGGGCGAGACCTCGACGTCGCCGAGACCCGGCTCGGCCATGAGCGCCTCGATCGCGTCGGGGTCGCGCGGGACGTCGCCCGAGAGGAGGCGGCAGCCGTCCGCCGTGACGACGACGTCGTCCTCGATGCGCACGCCGAGCCCCTCGTCGCGCAGGTAGACGCCCGGCTCGACGGTGAGGACCATGCCGGGCTCGAGCGGGCGGTCGAAGGCGCCGACGTCGTGGACGTCCATGCCGAGCCAGTGGCAGGTGCCGTGCGGGAAGGCGCGCCCGTGGCCGGCGCGCGCGATCACGGCGCGGGCGGCCGCGTCGACCTGCCGCAGCGTGGCGCCGGGGCGCACGGCCTTGATCCCGGCCTCCTGCGCCCGCAGGACGAGCTCGTAGATCTCCCGCTGGCGCGGGGTGAAGCGGCCGGAGACGGGCACCGTGCGCGACACGTCGGCCGTGTAGCCCCAGAGCTCGGCGCCGACGTCCATGACGATGAGCTCGCCCGCCGCCATGCGCCGGCGGTTGTCCTGGTAGTGCAGCACGCACGAGTGCGGGCCCGAGCCGAGGATCGAGGCGAAGCCGGCGCGCTGGGCGCCGTTGCGGGCGAAGACGTACTCGATCACCGCCTGGACCTCGTACTCGTGCTTCCCGGGGGAGACGGACCTCATCGCCTCGCGCAGGGCGGCCGTCGTGACCCCGATCGCCCGCTCCATGAGCGCCAGCTCGGCCTCGTCCTTGACCTGGCGCAGCCGGGCGATGTGAGGGCCGGCGCCGCGCGCGGGCGTCCCCTCGGGCAGGCCCAGCTCGGCCGGCTCGACGCCGGAGAGGAACAGCGGCCGCTCGCCGCCCTTCAGCAGCGCCGCGAGGCGCTCGTTGCGGTCGCCCCAGGCCACGACGTCGCCGAAGCCCGAGGCCTTCGCGATCGCCGTGCCAGGCGCGATCCGCGGCCCGTTCCAGAGCTCGTGGTGCTCGTCGCGCGGCGGGGCGAAGAGGAGGTCGGCCTCCTCGGCGATCACGAGCGTCATGCCGGCCTCGCGGCGGCCGCTCAGGTAGAGGAAGTCGGGGCGCGGCCGGAAGGGGAAGGTGTCGGGCCCGCGCGCGCCGGCGGCGACGACCACGACGGCCCGCGGCGGCAGGAGCTCGAGCAGCGCCGCGCGGCGCGCGCGCAGGCGCGCCGGGTCGAACGCGGCGCGGGCGAGGACCACGTCGGGCGCCTCGGGCGGCGACGTGGGCGCCTCCTGGGCGTGAGCGACGAGGGCGGCGGCGATCAGGGCGGCGGCGAGGGCCAGGCCGCGGCGGCGGGGGGCGGTCACGCGGTGGTCTCCTGCACCCAGGCCAGGTAGGCGGGCGCCCCGCCGATGATCGGCAGCGCGATCGCCTCGGGGCACGTGTAGGGGTGGTTGTGCTTGATCGCCGCGACGACGTCGTCCTGCCGCGCGGCGCGGGTCTTGATCACGAGCAGGCGCTCCTGGTCGTCGCACACCTTGCCCTCCCAGCGGTAGATCGAGCGCACGCCGGGGACGATGTTCACGCAGGCGGCCAGGCCGCCCTCGACCAGGGCGCGCGCCACGCGGGCGGCGACCTCGTCGTCGGGGGCGGTCGAGAGGACGACGACCGCCTCGGGCTCGTCGGACATGGGACCCTCCGGGGGCACGATCCTACGCGCCGCCGGCGCCCGCCTCGACCCCCGGCCCCCCGAGCGCGCAGGGCGCCGGGGCCAGGCCGTGCGCGGTCAGCGCGGCCTCGAGCTCGCGGCGGCGCCCGGGCTCGACCAGGGCCAGGCCGACGCCCGGGGCGACGCGGAAGCGGGCCAGGAGGCCGGCCTCGCGCAGGGCGCGGTCGAGGCGCTCCTCGCGCCAGACGGGGCGCTCCGGGACGCCGTGGCCGGTGAGGGCGGCCGTGAGCGCGGCCGGCTCGGCCTCGAGCACCAGGCGCGGGTCGACGTCGCCCGTGGCGTGCGGGGGCGCGGGCGCGACGAACGGGTCGTCGAAGCGCACGAGCCGCGCCGAGAGCCAGGCCAGCCTGGCGGGCGACGCCGGCGCCGGCCCGTGGTCGAAGGCGGGCGCGCTGAAGACCGCGCGCTCGAGGGCGCCCCGCGGGCGGCGGCGGCGCGTCGCCGCGCGCGAGCGCCAGGGCGGCGAGCGCCGCCCGGCGCAGGGCGGCCGCCTGCCCGGGGCTCCCGGCCCCGGGCCGGCGATGATGCGCGCGCCGCCCCGGGGCGGCGACGCGCGCAGGGCCTCGGCCGCCGGTCCGAGCGGGCCCTCGTCGTCGACCGGCGGCGGCAGGTCGGGCGCGACCCGCAGGGTCCAGCCCCACGCGGCGACGACGCGCGCGTCGACGTCGTCGGTCGGCGCGAGGGTGACCGTGACGCGCTCGCCGCCGAGCGGCCAGGCGATCCCGGCGAAGCGGAGGGCGAGGGGCGCGCTCGAGGTCCACATGCCGGTCTCACGATACTCGCCCTGGTCGCCGCGCGATCGACCTCACCGGCGAGCACCTGGCGGCCTTCGTCGGCGCGTGAGGCCCTGTTCACGCCCGTCTCTCGCCTCACCGGTCCGGTCCTCTTCCGGACCGGAGCCGCGCCCCGGAACGCGTAACCCGAGCCGCCGCGCCCGGGCACGCCGGGTGCACCCGCGGCGGCCATGACCGTTCGTCTCGCGCTGTGCTTGGGCGCCCTCCTGGCGTTTTCCGGACCCGCCCGGGGGCAGGTCACGTGGCGCGACGAGCCGGCCGGCCGCACCGCCGTGGTCCGCCTGCGCTCGGCCCCCTTCCCGCACCCGTCGCGCCCGCAGTACCGCGACGACCGCGTGCTGGTCTTCGTCCCGGCGGGCCACACGCCCGGGCGGCAGGTGGACATCGTCGTCCACTACCACGGCCACCGCGGCGAGACGGTCAGCAGCGTCGAGGAGCGCCGGCTGCGCGAGCAGCTCGCCGCGTCGGGCCGGGCCGCGATCCTGCTCGCGCCGCAGGGCCCCCTGCGTGCCGCCGACAGCGCCGGCGGGCGCCACGAGGACGCCGAGGGGCTGGCGCGCTTCCTGGCCGAGGCGCTGGCGCTCCTGGCGGCCGAGGGCGTCGTGCCCGAGGGCGCCGCGCCGGGGCGCGTCGTGCTGTCGGGGCACAGCGGGGGCTACAAGGTGATCGCGCGCGCGCTCGAGCGCGGCGGCGTCGACGTGCAGGAGGTCTGGCTGCACGACGGCCTCTACGGCGAGCTCGACGCCTTCGAGCGCTGGGTCGCCGGCGACGCCCGGCGGCGCCTCGTCTCGACGCACACGCCCCGCGGCGGCACGCGCGTCAACAACGGCCAGCTCGTCGAGCGCCTGCGCCGCCGCGGCTTGCCCGTCGTCACCTCCGACGATGACGCCCTGCACCGCGGCGCGCGCGCCGTCGTCGTGGCCGCGCCCGAGAGCCACGACGCCGTGACCCGGCGCCTGGAGCGCTTCCTGCGCACGAGCGGCCTCGACGAGGTCGGCCCCGCCGCGCCGCCCCCGCCGCCGCGCGGGCGGGGGCTCGTCGACGCCCTGCCCGGACGTTGAGCCCCGCTCAGAACGGCAGGTCGTCGTCCTCCGGCCCGCGGTCGCGGTCGAGGTCCTCGTCGGTCGGCCCTTCGTCGAAGGCGCCCGGCTCGAAGTCGCCGAGGTCGGGCGGCGGGCCCTTGTCGGGGGGGCGGTCGTCGTCGGCCGCGCGCGCCGGCCGCGCCAGGCCTCTCCGGCCGCCCGCCGGCGCCGCACCGCCGCTCGCCGGCGCCGCGCCGCCGCTCCGCGCCGGGCCCTTGCGCCCGCCCCCGGCCGGCTTGCTCGGCTTGTCGCCGGCCGGCTTGCCGCCGCCGGCCTTGGCCCCGTCGGCCTTCTTCAGCAGCTCGTCGATGATCGTCGAGGCGTCGCGCTTGCCGACGTCGGCCGCTTCGGTCACGCCGGCGCGGTCCTGCAGGAAGGCCTGGAACTCGTCGTCGGTCATGTGCGCGCGCCGCTTGAGCTGCTTCATGAACGAGACCTGCTTCTCGGACGCCTTGGGCTGGGCGTCGAGGTCGATCCCCTGCTCGCGCGCGCGCACCTGCAGCTCGTCGATCACCTCGGACGCCTCGCGGCGGCCGAGGTCCTCGAGCGCGGCGGCCCCGCACACCTCGGTGAGGACCTCCTCGAGCGCGGCGTCGTCGAGGTTCATGCGCTTCTGCAGCGAGCGGATGAAGTTGAGCTGCTTCTCGCTGGCGTCGCCCTTGGGCCGCTCGCCCGCGTCGGCGCGGTCGTCCGCCTCTTCCATGGCTACGGGTCCTTCCGGTAGATCGTCCGCGGGAACGGGATCGCCTCGCGCACGTGCTCGCGCCCGCAGATCCAGGCGACCGTGCGCTCGAGCCCCAGGCCGAAGCCGCCGTGCGGCACCGACCCGTAGCGGCGCAGGTCGAGGTACCACTCGAACGCCTCCTTCGGCAGCTTGTGCTCGGCGATCTGCTGCTCGAGGAAGGCCAGGTCGACGGCGCGCTCGCCGCCGCCGATCACCTCGCCCACCCCCTCGGGGGCGATCACGTCGACGGCCAGCGCCAGGGCGTCGTTCTGGGGGTCGCGCCGGGCGTAGAACGCCTTCACCTGCTGCGGCCAGCGGTGGATCATCACGGGTCGGTCGAAGTTCTCCGAGATCGCCGTCTCGTCGGGCGCGCCGAGGTCGTTGCCGTACTCGAAGGCGTGCCCCTTGTCGTGGAGCAGCTTGACCGCCTCGTCGTAGGTGATGCGCGGGAACGGCCGCCGCACGCGCTCGAGCGGCGCCACGTCGCGCTCGAGGACCTTCAGGTCCTCCTTGCAGCGCTCGAGCGCCCGGCCGACGACGGCCTCGAGGAACTCCTCGGCGAGGTCCATGACGTCGTCGAGCCCGGCCCAGGCCATCTCGGGCTCGACCATCCAGAACTCGGTCAGGTGCCGGCGCGTCTTGCTGCGCTCGGCCCGGAACGTCGGGCCGAAGCAGTAGACGTTGCCGTGGGCCATGGCCGCGGCCTCCATGTAGAGCTGGCCGCTCTGCGTCAGGTAGGCGAACTCGTCGAAGTACTTCACCTCGAACAGGTTCGTCGTCCCCTCGCAGGCCGAGGGCGTGAAGATCGGGGCGTCGACGAGCAGGAAGCGCTTCTCGTAGAAGAAGTCGCGGATCGCCTTGATCACCTCGTTGCGCACGCGCAGGACGGCGTGCTGCTTGCTCGAGCGCAGCCACAGGTGGCGCTTGGAGAGCAGGAAGTCGATCCCGTGCTCCTGGAGCGAGATCGGGTACTCGCCCGCGGCCGGGGCCACGACCTCGAGGTCGTCGACGTCGAGCTCGACGCCGCCCGGGGCGCGCTCGTCCTTGCGCGGTGTGCCGCGCATCTTGAGCGCCGACTCCTGCATGAGCCCCTTGAGGCGCTCGTAGACCTGCTCGCCCACCTGCTCGCGGTTGACGATCGTCTGCACGACGCCCGTGCCGTCGCGCAGGTGCAGGAACGTGATCTTGCCCTTGCCCCGCTGCTTGTAGAGCCACCCGCGCAGCTCGACCCGCTGCCCCGCGTGCTCGGCCAGCCGGTCGATGGTGGTGAACGTGGTCACGAAGCTCCTCCCGTAGAGCCGCTCGGCCTGGATGACATCGGCGACGCCCGGCGGCACGAGGTCGCGCCAGCCGGGGGCGTCCTCGCGGATGCGCCGCCGCACCTCGGTCGACGACACCGCCTGCGGCGGCATGGTCACGACGTGCTCGCGCATGCGCGCCGCCGCCGCCGCGCCCAGGCGGTCGGCGACGACCGCCAGCCCGGCCTCGAGGTCGAACCCCGGCCGGTTGACGACGACGAAGCGCACCTCCCCGAGGAGCCGCGCCGCCTCGCGCCAGGTGGGCAGCTCGCCCACCGTGTCGGCGCCGATGATGAAGTAGAGCTCGTCCCCCGGGTGGAGGCGCCGGAGCTCCTGGATCGTGTCGATCGTGTAGCTGGGGCCGAGCCGCTCCAGCTCGATCGCGGAGACCTCGAGCCCGGGGCCGCCGGCCGCCGCCAGCGCCCGGGTCATCTGCAGCCGGTCGTGCGGCGAGGCCATGTCCGGGCTGAGGGGCTTGTGGGGCGGGCGCGCGGCCGGGATGAGCACGACGCGGTCGAGCCCCAGCGCCGCCTGCGCGGCGCGGGCCATGGCCAGGTGTCCGTGATGAGGGGGGTTGAACGACCCGCCCAGCAGTCCCGTGCGCACGGGCGCCCTCCCGGGAGGGCAGGACTCTAACACGGCGGGCCGGGGGTCCCGGGCCGTGCTAAGGTGAGGTCGTGCCGGACGACACGGAGTCCTACTTCGTGAGCCTCGCCGTGCAGCGCGGCATGGCCACGCGCGAGGCGGCTCAGGAGTGCCTCGAGCTGGCGCGCACGCCGCGCGCCGGCGGGCGCTCGGTCGTCCACCTGCTCGTCGAGCGGGCGCGGATCCCGACCGACAAGGCGCGCGTCCTGCACCAGGAGGCCGTGGCCATGGCCACGCAGGCGCGCGGCCGCGGCGCCGACCTGCAGCGCTACGTCTCGGAGAGCACGACCGGCTCCGGCCACGGCCCGCCGCCGACGCCGACCGGCAGCCAGGCCCTGCGCGGCGGGCCGCCGCCGCCGGCCTCGCAGGGCCCGACCGCCTCGCACCACGGGCGCGTGGCGGCCACCCACGCCGGCCCGCCGAGCGGCCCCCCGCCCTCGTGGCCGGCGTACGACGCCCCGGGCCCCGGCGGGTCGCAGGCCGGCGGGACGCTCCTGTCGCGCGTGCGCACGTTCAACCCGGGCGACACGTTCGGCCGCTACCGGCTCGAGTCCGAGCTGGGGCGCGGCGGCATGGGCGTCGTGTGGCGGGCGCGCCAGCTCGACCTCGACCGGCCTGTCGCCGTGAAGATGCTCCTGGCCGGCGCGACCGGCGACGACCGGCGGCGCCGCCGCTTCCTGGCCGAGGCGCGCGCCGTGGCGCGCCTGGTCCACCCGAACATCGTCTCGATCCACGACGTCGGCGAGCACGAGGGCGTCCTCTACTTCACCATGGACCTCGTCGAGGGCCCGTCGCTGGCCGAGGCGCTCAAGCCGCAGCCCTTCCCGCTGGCGCGCGCGCTCGAGGTCGCCCGCGGGATCCTCGACGGCCTGATCTGCGCCCACGCGCAGAAGCTCGTCCACCGCGACCTCAAGCCGGCGAACATCCTCCTCGACGCGCGCGGCACGCCGCGGATCACGGACTTCGGGATCGCCAAGGACCTCGAGGCCGCCGAGAGCCACACGATCACCGGCGAGGTCCTCGGCACGCCGACCTACATGCCGCCCGAGCAGGCCGACGGGCGCACGCACCTCGTCGACGGGCGCGCCGACATCTACGCGCTCGGCGCCATGCTCTACCGCATGATCGCCGGGCGGCCGCCGTTCGAGGGCGTGACCCCCTACGACGTCATCAGCAAGGTCCTCACCGCCGAGCCGACCCCCCTGCGCAAGCTCGACCGGACCGTGCCGGAGCAGGTCGACGCCATGGTGCTCCGCTGCCTGGCCAAGGACCGCGAGAAGCGCTACCCGACGGCCGAGGCGCTGGCCCAGGACATCTCCCTGGCGCTCGAGCGGCTGGAGCGCCGGGCCGCCCCGGCCCGCGCGGGCGGCGGCGGCGGCGGGCGCGGCCGCTGCCGCCGCGGCGGCGGTCGTGGCCGTGCCGGCGTGGATGTCGGCGCGCGCGGCGGGGCTGTGGTACGCCAACGAGCGCGCCGAGGACCTCCGCCGCCAGCAGGACGACGCTCGCCGGCGCGCCGAGGAGGAGGAGGCCCTGCGCCGCGCGGCGGCCCGGCGGGAGCAGGGGCTGGCCCGCGCGCGCGACGCGCAGGGCCTCCTGCAGGCGGAGAAGCCGCGCGAGGCGCTGGCGGCGGCCCGGGAGGCGGTGGACCTCGCCCCGGACGCGGCCGAGGCGCTCGTGGCGCTGGGGACGAGCACCTTCGCCGCCGAGAACGACGCGCGCGCCGCGCTCGACCCGCTCGACCGCGCGCTGTCGCTCGAGCCCGACCACCTGCTGGCCAGGGTCACGCGGGCGCGCTGCCTCCTGTCGCTCGAGCGGCCGCAGCCGGAGGTCGAGGCCGAGATCAACCACGTCGACCGCCTGGGCACGGCCGGGCGCTCGGCCGCCGCCGAGCTGCGCGCCGACGTGGCCCTGCGCAAGGGCGAGCTGGCGGTGGCGCTCGTGCACCTCGACGAGGCCGTTCACCACGACGACAAGAACGCGCGCCTGCGCGTGCGCTACGCCGAGCTGCTCCTGCGGGCGCGCCGCTTCTCGGCCGCCGACGAGCAGGCGACGGCGGCGCTGCGGCTCGAGCGCACGGTGGCGGCGCTGGTGGCGCGGGCGGCGGCGCGCAAGGAGCTCGGCCGGTCGGCCGACGCGCTGGTCGACGCCGAGGAGGCGATCGAGCTCGAGCCGCAGCACGCGCAGGCGCGCGCCCTGGCCGAGGCGCTCCGGCAGAAGCCGCAGCAGCAGCCGACGCCGCCGCTGCCGCCCGGCCCGCCGGGCGACCACTCGGCGCACGCGTCGGTGCACACGGCGCTCAAGGCCCTCAGGGAGGCGCTGGCGCGGCGCGACGGGCGCGAGGCCGGCCGGCAGCTCCAGCTCGCCCTCGAGATCCGCGACGTCCCCTGCGCCCCGGCGCTGACGGAGCGGGCGCAGCTCCTGATCGAGGTCGAGCGCTTCCAGGAGGCGGCCCAGGACCTCGAGCGCCTGCGCCGGCTGCAGGGCGAGACGGTGAGCTTCCACCTGCTGCGCGCGGAGCTCATGGAGCGCACGAAGCGCCCCGAGGAGGCGGACCGCAGCCTCGCGCGCGCGATCGAGCTCGACCCGCGTGACTACCGGCCGCACGAGGCGCGGGCGCAGCTCCTGGAGGGGCGCAAGGACATGGAGCGCGCCGCCGCGGACTGGGACCAGGTGGTCGCCAAGGCCCCGCCGGAGAAGCGCGGCTGGCTGGTGCACGAGCGGGCGCACTACTTCCACCGGATCGGCCAGCTCGACCGGGCGCTGGCCGACATGGACGAGGCGCTCGGCCAGGAGAAGGCGAACGGGCACCTGTGGCTGGTGCGCGGGGAGATCCGGGCTGAGATGGGGCAGCGGGACGGGGCCATCTCGGACCTGAAGGAGGCGCTGCGGGTGGGGCTGCGAGGCAACGAGGAGCAGCGCGCGAAGAAGAAGCTGGAGCAGCTCCAGCCGTGAGCGCCCCCCGCCCCGAGGGCGCCGGCGCCGGCGCGGCGCCGCCGCCCGACGACCCCCCGCCTGGCGCCCCGGCGACTGGCGACGCTGCGCCTGAGACGCCGTCGCGCCCGGCGCCGGGCGTCATGCTGAGCGGTCGCGCTGGATAGCGCGTCCGCCGCGCCAGCCGCCGCACCGGAGCCAGCGTCCGCCGCACCGACAGCGCGTCCGCCGCGCCGAGCGGCGAGACCGACGCGCCCGCCGTCGGGCACCAGCCGACGGTGGGGCGCCGGTCGCGCCGGCAGCCGCGGCCTGCTGGTCACGGCGAGCGTGCTCAAGGCGGCCGCTGCACGCCGCACGACGTGCGCGAGATCGTCGAGGCCGAGGCGAAGGCCCGCGAGAAGCGCGCGGCCCGAAGGCCTCCGCTGTGTTCGCGAGCGCCGTCGCGGCCGGTCGACCGGCGGGCGCTCCGCCCGGTGCGCGGCGGCCGCTCCGCCCGGCGCCGAGGCGCCTGGCCACCCCGCGGGCCCGGAGCGCTGACGCGACCGCCGGCGCCGGCGAGCGGCCGGGCGACGGGGAAGAGCGGCGCGCGGCTGCTCCGTCCGCGCCGGCGAAGGCAGGGGCGCGCCCGCCTGCCCCGCGGATGGCGCCAGCACGGGCGCGCTCCGCTCGCCCTGCGGATGCGCCAGCGCCGCCGGGCCCGCTCGCCCGGCGGACGGCGACACCGGCGGGCCCACCCGCCCGGACGCGAAGGCCGGCGTGCCTGCTCCGGCCTGCCGACGGACCACGCCGGCGCGCCCGCCCGCTGACGCGACTCACGCCGGCGCGCCTGCCCGGCCTGCTGACGCGAAGCGCCGCCCGGCCGGTTAGCCGCCCCGCCTCCCCGCGCTCCCGGCGCCGCCCGCGATCCAGGCTCCCGCCCCGGCGGCCCTGGAGCCGGCCGCCCCGAGGTCCGTTGCGTGCCCGAGCGCGGGCGGTCGGGGCCGCCTGCGGCGTCGTCGGCCTGTCGCCGTCGGCCCCCGCCCCGGCGCGCCGGCCCCGAGCGCTCCTGGTGGTGCTCGCGCTCCTGGGCTCGGCGGCGATCTGCGCCGCAGGGCTGCTCCTGGCGCCTGCCTGCTCTCCTCCGACGCGCTCCTGGCTGTCCAAGCCGCGGCGACGCTGCCGTTGGCAGCCTGCTCGCGTCCCCGGCGCCAACCGCCGCTGCGCTGGAGCCCGGGCCGACGGCCGGGCAGCTCGCGCCGATCGGCGGCGACCGCGTCGTCTACACGACCCCCGAGGGCCACCTCCTCGTGCTGCGCCCCGACCCGCTCTCCGGCGAGCTGGGCGTCGAGCGCGCCTACGCGGTCACGCGCGACCTCGAGCGGCACATGGGCCAGGGCGCCCGGGCGCTCCACGGCTACTACCTCGACGACGTCGCCGAGGCGCGCCGGCGCGGGATCGAGGCGGCGCGCCGTCGCTACGAGGCGGCCGTGGAGGAGGCGGCCCGGCTGGGCAGCCTCCCGGCGGCCGAGGCGGCGGCCGCCGCCCTGGTGGCCGCCGGCGGGGCCGACCTCCTGGCCCCCGACCTCGCGCGGGCGGGGGCCGAGCCCGTCGACCGCGTGCGACGCCGCGCCGCGGCGCTGGCCCTGGGCGAGGGCGGCTACCTGGTCGCGGTGCCCGTCCTGCTCGAGCTCTTCGAGTCGCAGACCGGCGAGCCCCTGGCGCGCGCCGCGGCGCTCCTGCGGCGGCTCACCGGGCTCGACCTCGATCCGGACGCGCGCGAGCGCTCCGCGGCCGACGTGCGGCGCTGGCTGGAGCGCCGCCCGCTCGAGGGCCCGTTCGAGCGCAGGGAGTAGACGTCCCCCTCGGAGCGTTGAAGCCTTAGAACGCTCGCCGGCGAGTCCTATCGACCAGCCTTCGATCGAAGCAGCACGTGAGGCGAGGGCGACGAGGCCGAGGCGCGCGGGCGACGACGTAGCGACCCACTTCGAGCCCGCGCGCGCCGCCGCGGCCAGCATCGTCGCCCGCGGCCGTCGAGCACACCACTCAGGCCTGGACGAGGCGGTCCATCCAGGCGCGGATCAGGTCGACGGCGATCTCGTTGTGCCCGCCCTCGGGGATGATCAGGTCGGCGTAGCGCCGCGACGGCTCGATGAACGCCTCGTGCATGGGGCGGACCGTCGTCAGGTACTGCTCGATCACGGAGTCGATCGTGCGCCCGCGCTCGGCCACGTCGCGGCGCAGGCGCCGCAGGAAGCGCAGGTCGCCCGGCGTGTCGACGAACAGCTTGAGGTGCAGGAGGTCGCGCACCGTCGGCAGGGCCAGGACGAGGATCCCCTCGACGACGACCACGCGCGACGGCTCGACCCGCACGGGCTCGGCCTCGCGCTCGTGGCGGGTGAAGTCGTAGATCGGCTGATCGACGGCGCGCCCCTCGCGCAGGGCCCTGAGCTGCTCGACGAGCAGCGGCTCGTCGAAGGCGTCGGGGTGGTCGTAGTTGATGCGCGCGCGCTCCTCGGCCGGGACGTCGCGGCGGTCCCGGTAGTAGGAGTCCATGAGGACGATCTGGACCTGCTCCGCGCGGAAGCTGGCCGCCAGGGCGCGGGCGACGGTCGTCTTGCCGGAGCCGGAGCCGCCGGCCACGCCGACGAGGATCGGGGGCTGCATGGGCGCGGAGGTTAACAAGGATCGGGGCGTCCCGGGCGGGCCGTGGTTCGATCGCTATGCGGCGCGATGGTCGAGCGGCGAAAGGAGCAGCATGGGCCCACCCTCGTCGACCTCCGGGCCGTCCTCCGGGCCGCCCCCCGGACCACCGAGGAGCGGCGCGATCGCCAGCAGCCCGCGCCGGGCCGCCTCGACCGCCTCGAACGGATGCGCCGCCTCGACCAGGACCCACAGGCCCTCGCGGCGGCCGCGGGCGGAGTAGGGGACGACCAGGGTGAACGTGCGGCGGCGGGGCGTCGGGTCCATGGCCCACCCCGAGCCAACGCCGCGCCAAGCCGCAAGCCTCGCCAGGCTCGTCGCGGAGAGGCCTCGAGGCCCCCCTCTCCGGGGGCGCAGGCGCCCCCGGGCGCCCGGGGGCCGTCAGTAGTCGTCGTCGTCGTCGATGCGCCGCCCCCGACCGAGGTCGTCGTCGTCGTCGTCGAGGCGCCGCCCGTGGCCGAGGTCGTCGTCGAGGTCGTCGCCGTCCTCGCCGCGGCGCCGCCGGCCGAGCTCGTCGTCGCCGCCGCGCTTGCCGCGGATCTGCAGGCGGAGGCGCCGCGCCTGGTCCTCGCGGTCCTCCTGCGCCTGCTCCTCGAGGCCCTTGATGCGGCGCTCGTGCCACTCGCGCCACTTCGCCACGTCCTTGCCGAAGTCGTAGTGCGTGAGCAGCGCGAGGTGCTCGGCCGCCGCCTCGCGCGTGCCGGCGTCCTTGTGGTCGAGCAGGTTGATCATGAAGGGGACCGGCGTCGGGTCGCCGATCTCCGACAGGCACGAGAGCGCGAACTCGCGCGTCGTGGCGTCGGGCGCGGCCAGGGCGTCGACGAGGAGCCCGATCGCCCGGCACTCGACGAGGTGCGAGCGGATGGACTCGACGATCCCGTCGTCGGTCTCCTCGGCCGTCTCCGCGCCCTGGAGCGCGCCGGCCGCCTGGATCAGGGCCTCGAGCACCTCGTCGTTGCGCGAGCCCGTGAGCGCCTCCAGGGCCTCGAGGGAGCGCGCGGACACGAGCTCGTCGACCAGTTCATCGAGGTTCATGCCGCCTCCGTGGACCCAAGAGAATGCCCTGGGATCCGCCGCCCGACCAGACCCGTCCGCGCCCACCTCACGTTCCCGGCCCGCCCCTCGCGGCCTCGCCGCGCGGCCAGCCCGGGGGGACCGCCTGGCGCAATCCCGCCGAGCCTCTAGGATGGACCGGCCGCGAGAGTGGCGGAACTGGCAGACGCGCGAGACTTAGGATCTCGTGCCCGAAAGGGCTTGGGGGTTCGAGCCCCCCCTCTCGCAACCCCGATGCGCGCGGGCCGGCGCGCGTCACTAACTTTTCCCGAACCCGTGCTAGAGTATCCGGGCGGACGGACGCGCCCCTTCGGCGGCGTCGTCCGCGCGAGAGGGCGCGCATGCGGGTGCTCATCATCGAGGACAACCAGGACGCGGCCGAGATCCTGCGCGAGGTCCTGGAGATGTACGAGCACGAGGTCGCCGTGGCCTTCTCGGGGCCGCAGGGGGTCGAGGCCGCGCGGGCGTTCCACCCGCAGGTGGTCCTGTGCGACCTCGGCCTCCCCGGGATGAACGGCTACGAGGTCGCCACGACCCTGCGCCAGGACCCCGAGACGTGCGAGGCGCGCCTGGTGGCCCTGACCGGCTACAGCCAGGCCGACGAGCGCGAGCGCGCCCGCGCGTCGGGCTTCGAGGTGCACCTGACCAAGCCGGTGGGCCTCGACGAGATCCAGCAGGTGCTCGCCGACATGGGTGAGCGCGCGGCCTGACGCGCCCCGCGGGTCGGTTACCCTCGGGGCATGGTCTTCCGGCTGCGGCGGATCCACGACGCCGTCATCCCCGTCGACAAGGAGACGGTCGAGCAGGTCCAGGCGATCCTCCGCGCGCAGTTCCCCGGCGTGCCCGAGGACGAGGTCGCGCAGGTGCCGGACCGCGTCCGTGGCCTCGTCCCGGGCAGGTTCCGCACGATCCTCCTCGTGGCCGAGCGCTTCGTCGGCGGCCGCCCGGCGATCGAGGGCTTCTCGCTCGTCTCGCACGACCCGCAGGCCGGCTTCTGCTTCCTCGACTTCATCGCCACCGCCCGCGGGCTGACGAGCCAGGGGATCGGCGGCGCCCTCTACGAGAACGTGCGCGACGAGGCGCGCGCCCTGGGCGCCAAGGGGCTGTTCTTCGAGTGTCTCCCCGACGAGCTCCCCGGGGAGCAGCCGCTGGTCACGGGCGCCAAGCCCGACCGCTCGCCGCCGGTGCGCCCCGTGGACCGCCGGCCCCCGGCCGCCGGCGCCGGCGGCGAGGCGCCCGCGCCCCGCGCCAACGGCCCTGGCGCCGCCAGCCGGGCTCGGCGGGCCCGGCGCGAGCGGCGGCGGCGCGCCCAGGCGCCGTCGCCGCTCGGCGCGCCTGCGCCCGCGACGACGCTCACCGAGCCGGGCGCCCGGCCGGCGCCGACGCGCGAGGAGCTCCTGCGCACCAACGCCGCCCGCCTGCGCTTCTACGAGCACTGGGGGGCGCGGCCGATCGTCGGGACCCTCTACCAGCTCCCCACGCCCACGAGCGCGCCGGGCGCCATGATGCCCTTCCTCGTCTACGACCCGCTCACGGGCGAGCGGCCGCTGCGCCGCGACCTCGCCCGGCAGGTGGTGCGGTCGATCCTCGAGGGGAAGTACGGCAAGATCTGCCCGCCCGAGTACGTGCGGCAGGTCGTCGAGTCGGTCAAGGACGACCCGGTGCGCCTGCGCCCGGCGCGCTACGTGCGCCGCTCGACCGCCTCGCTGCCGCGCTTCCGCGCCGGCCCGCGCGAGCTCATCCCGATCGTCGTCAACGACCGCCACGGGATCCACCACGTGCGAGAGCAGGGTTACGTCGAGGCGCCGGTGCGGATCAAGAGCATCCTCGCCGAGCTCGAGCCCACCGGCGCCTTCGAGCGCATCGAGCCGCGCGAGTGGAGCGACCGGCACATCAAGGCGGTCCACGACCCGGCGCTCGTCGAGTACCTGCGCCGCGCCTGCGCCGAGGTCCCCACGGGCGAGTCGGTCTACCCCTACGTCTTCCCGATCCGCAACCCCGGCCGCCCGCCGCGCGACCTGAGCTACCGCGCCGGCTACTTCTGCATCGACACGTTCACGCCGATCAACAGGAACGCCTTCCCCGCCGCGCGCCGCGCCGTGGCCTGCGCGCTCACGGCCGCGCGCCTCGTGCTCGAGGGCCGCCGCGTGGCCTACGCGCTCGTGCGGCCGCCCGGGCACCACGCGGAGCGGCGCGTCTTCGGCGGCTTCTGCTACTTCAACAACGCCGCCGTCGCCGCGCAGCTCCTCTCCGAGCACGGGCCGGTGGCGATCCTCGACGTCGACTACCACCACGGCAACGGGCAGCAGGAGATCTTCTGGGAGCGCCAGGACGTGCTCACCGTGTCGATCCACGGCCACCCGCGCTTCGCCTACCCGTTCTTCACCGGCTTCGAGGATGAGCGCGGGGGCGGGCCGGGCGTCGGGTTCAACCTCAACCTCCCCCTCCCGGAGGCGCAGGACGGCGCGCAGTACCGCAAGGCGCTCGGCCGCGCGCTCCTCGAGGTGCGCCGCTTCAAGCCCATGTTCCTGGTCGTGTGCCTGGGCCTCGACACCGCCAAGCGCGACCCGACGGGCACGTGGACGCTCGGCGCGCGCGACTTCGAGCTCAACGGGCAGCTCATGGGCGAGCTGGGGCTGCCGACGCTCGTCGTGCAGGAGGGCGGCTACCGGACGCGCACCCTCGGCACGAACGCGCGGCACTTCTTCCAGGGGCTGCGGACGGGCGCGCAGATGAGGTGAGCGGCGGCCCGCTCCCGGCCGAGATAACGCAGAGATCCAGAGGAGACGCAGAGGTCGATCTCTGCGCCTCCTCCGCGACCTCTGCGTCGAGTCGATGTCAGGGGTCGGGTTCGGCCGACCCTACGGCCCGACCACACGCACCGCCCCGTCCTCGGCCCGGGCCAGCCGCGCGGCGCCGGCGAGGAAGCGGCCCTCGGCGAGGAAGGCCAGCACGTTGTCGTGCACGGCGCGCGCGTTCATGATGAACGTGTGCACGTGGGGGACGAGGATCCAGTCGCGCGCCTCGGGCAGGAACGTCTCGCGCACGCAGACGATGAGGTCGTTGTCCTCGGGCAGCCAGGGCCCGTAGCCGCGGCCGCAGCCGCGCCCGCCGGCGATCACGCCGACCTCGACGCCGGCGAGCGCCGGCGCGACGAAGCGGCCCGCGCTCACGCCGAGGTCGTCGAGCGCGACGCCGAGGACGCCGCGCGCGACGGCCACGCCGCGCAGGGCCTCGGCCAGGCGGGCGCCCTGGTTGGGTGGGGCGAGCTGCACGAGGCGCGCGCCGGGGCGGGGGCGAGCGGCGAGGTAGGCGCGGGCCAGGATCCCGCCCAGGCTGTGGGTGACGAAGTGCACCGGGCCCTCGACGCGGGCCAGGGCCTCGTCGAGGCGCTCGGCCACGCGCGCGGCCGTGTCGGCGACCGGGCGCCGCGCGCCGGCGTAGCCCACGTTGACGGCCGCCAGCCCCGCCCGCTCGAGGCGACGCGCGAGCGGCCGCATGGCCAGCGGCGAGCGCCCCAGGCCGTGCAGGAGGACGACCGTGGCGGGCGGCGTCGACGTCACCGGTACTCGAAGCACACGGCGCAGTAGACCGGCCGCAGGTCGCTCGGCTCGAAGGGCACGCGGGTGAGCGCGCCGCAGGCGCCGCACTGGGCCTCGTGCAGGGGCCGGCCCTTCGCGTCCAGACGCGGCGCGTCGCGCGGCGCGACGGGCTCGGGCGCCGGCCGGGGGAGCCGCTCGCTCGGGGCGCGCCCGGCGGCGCGGCGGGCGGCGCGGCAGGCGCGGCAGCGGCGCGGCGGGTCGAAGCCGTCGCGCGCGTAGCGCTCCTGCTCGGCGTCCTCGAAGAGGAAGGGCCGGCCGCACTCCTTGCAGGTGAGCTCCTGGGGCACGCTCAGCCCTCGTCCGCGGGCGCCGACGCGCCGCCGCACCACGGCAGGTGGGCGAGCGAGGCCTCGACGTCGCCGAGGAGGCGCGCGCGCACGCGCCCGACCAGGCCGGCGGTCCAGGGGACGCGGCCGAAGTTCCAGTCGGCGGTGCGCAGGGCCGCCGCGTAGTCGTCGCGCGTGAGCGCCTCGCCGCCGCGCGCGAGGCACGCCGCGCGCGCGAGCAGGAGGACCAGGGGCACCTGCCGGAAGAGGAGGCCCAGGGCCGGCAGGACCTCGGGCACCTGGAAGCTCGGGTCGAGCAGCGTGCGCGCGGACAGGTGCGCGACGAGGTAGCGCGTCAGCGCGCCGTCGGCCTCGGGGCTGGCGAGGTCCGCGGGCGGCGCGCGTCGACGCGCGTCGCCCACCGTGACGCGCCGGTCGCGTCCGACGCAGGTGACCGCGCCGTTGCCGGCCATGAAGGCCAGCCCGGCCAGCAGGTTGCCCACGCGGCGGCTGGTCCGCCGGACCACGCCCGCCGAGAGGAGGGCGGCCGTGTCGCGCCGGACGGTGAGCGCGAGGACCTGCCGGAAGAGGAGCCGCTCGGGGAGGCTCGGGCCGGCGGCGCGCGGCCGCAGGAGCCCGCGCTGCACCTGCTCGTGGATCCCGGCCGCGAACGTGCCCACGAGCTTGCGCGCGGTGTCGCCCTCGAGCGACGGGAACGCCGAGCTCGAGACCAGCGCCAGGAACTTGACCGCCGCGAGGAGCCGCTCCGGGAGGGGGCGCCCGGCGTCCTCGAGCTCCTTGACGAGGAGGTCGAGGACGAGCTCCACCTCGGCCCGGCCGTACGCGTGGCGCGGGTCGAAGCGCAGCGGCGTCCCGCGCGCGGCGAGCGGGCGCGCGGCCTCGAGCTCCTCGAGCAGCTCCTCGAGCCCGCGGCGGCGCGAGACGATCGGCTCGCCGTCGCCGGCGGCGATCGCCGAGCAGGCGAAGCTGGCGCCGACGACGGGGCGGCCGTCGGCGGCGCCGCCGAGGAAGCTGAACGGGAACAGGCGGCAGGCGAGCGGCTTCTCCGCCTCGCCGAGGTGCCGGTGCATCTCGCACAGGTCGTCGGGGCCGAGGAACAGGCAGGTCCCGTCGGGCTTGCGCCGCAGGAACTGCCCGCCGACGCCCCGGTGGCTGGAGTACTCGTGCACCCGCTCGGGCTGGCCGAGGACGGGGGTCCAGTCGCGCGCGTCGTAGCGGGCGACCTCGGCCGGCGAGAGCGAGATGGGGAAATCGCGGCAGCAGTCGCCGCACTGGCGGCACTGGAAGCGCAGGCCCTTGGCCATGACCAGGCGGCGCGGCGCGGACCGGGCGCGCGTCACGGGCGGCCTCGCGCGCGCGCGCGCTCGGCGGCGAGGGCGGCCTGGCAGGCGCGCACGTCGCGCAGGAGGGCCGCCCCGTCGGCCTGGCGCTCGGCCGGGTCCTTGGCCATGGCCTGCCGCACGAGCGGCCACAGCGGGGCGGCCGCCTGGGCGAGCGGGGCCGGGTCGTCGCGCAGCACGCGCGTGGCCACCTCGACCGCGGTCCGCCCGGTGAAGGGCGGCGCGCCCGCGGCGCAGGCGTAGAGGGTCGCGCCGAGGGCGTAGACGTCGCTGCGTGGGTCGGCGTCGGGGCGCTCCTCGAGCAGCTCGGGCGGCACGAAGGCCAGCCCTTCGAGCGGCAGGTCGATGAAGCTCGTGTCGCCGGCGCGCGCCTGGCCGGGGCCGGTGGCCAGGCCGAAGTCGGCCAGCTTGTAGGCGTCGCGCCCCCCGCGCTCTGGGGCCTCGGCCCCCGGCGCGAAGAGCACGTTGCTCGGCTTCACGTTGCGGTGGACGACCTCGTGGGCGTGCGCGTAGGCCAGGGCGCAGGCGACGGCCTCGCCCACGCGCAGGGTGGCGTCGACGCCGAGCGGCCCGCCCTCGAGCACGTCGCCGAGGCTGCCGCCGGCGAGGTACTCCATGACGATCACGCGCAGCGCCCCCCGCGTGAGGACGTCGTGGATCGTGACGATGTTCGGATGCGGCAGGCGGGCGATCGCCTTGGCCTCGCGCACGAAGCGCTCCACGTCGCGCTGGCTGCCGGGGCCGCGGGCGAGGAGGACCTTGAGGGCCACGGGGCGGTCGAGCGACGCCTGCTGCGCGCGGTAGACGGCCACCCCGGCCCGGCTGCGCCCGCCGAGGCGGGCCTCGATGCGGTAGCCGGGGAGCACCTCGCGCAGGGCCCGCCGCGGGGCTGCGGCCTCGGGCGCCGGCGGGTCGTCGCCGCCCGGGGCCTCGCCGGGGTCACCGTCGTCGGGGGCGCGGTCGCCGTCATCCTCGCCGTCGTCGTCGCCGTCGTCGTCGTCCGGGGTGGCTTCGTCGTCCGCCTCGCCCGGCTCGGGGTCGCGACCGGCGGCGTCCAGCGCGCCCCCGTCGCCCGACACCTGCGAGCCGTCGGCGAGCGAGTCGTCGAGCGCCCCCGCGTCGCTCGTGGCCCCGCGCTCCCAGCGCGCGCGCTCCTCCGGCCCCTCGATGAGGACCCGGATGCGCGTCCCGCCGAGCTGGATCTCGTCGTGGTCGAGCAGCTCGCGGCTGCCCTCGACCCGCTCCCCGTTGACGAACGTGCCGTTGCCGCTGTTGTTGTCGCGCAGGACCAGGCCGTCGGCGGTCACGTCCACGCGGAAGTGGACCCGCGACGCCTGCGGGTCACGGACCCGGATGTGGTTGGTGGCCGCGCGGCCGACGAAGATCGTCGGCACGCCCGGCGAGGCGGTGATCCCCTTGCCCGCCTCTCGACCCGTGAGGACGTACAGCTCGGCCAGCATCCGGGGGGCATTGTAATCGCGCCCGCCGGCGGGTCGTGAGGGGGGGCCCGACCGGGCTCCACGGGATTTGCGTCGGATCCGGGCGACGACTATAGTCCTCGATCGAAGTGGAGGTCCGGCGTGCCCCCCGAGGATGAGCTCTCCGACGAGGTGCCTCTCCGCGACGAGAACGAGGGCGAGCCGAGCCCGTCGGACTCGAGCGTCGACTTCGCCGCCGACGACGGCGCCGAGGTGCCGTCCATGGGCGAGGCTCCCGACGTCGACCCCTACGCGTTCCAGGACTACGACGGCCCGACCGAGGACCTGAGCGGCGAGCTGGCCGACGACGCGGGCGCCGAGGCGAGCTACGGCTACGACACCGCGAGCGAGACGGCGCGCTTCGACCGGCCCGACATCGACCCGAGCCTGCTGGCCGAGAGCGCCGGGACGCCCGACGAGTCGGGGCAGTACAAGATCTCGCCGTCCGACTCGAGCGTGGATCAGGGCGGCTTCGTCGAGGAGGCCGCCGTCGCCGGCAGCAGCGACGAGGTCTACGAGCCGGCGGTGAGCTCGCCCGACGAGTCGGGGGGCTACGCCTCGCATCATCCCGACATGGTCGAGGACGACGCCGAGGCCGGCCACGTGTCCTTCGGCGCCCACGCCGCCGCCGATGCGGACGGCGGCTACACGGGCGCCGAGGCCGACGACGGCTACACGGGCGCCGAGGCCGACGACGGCTACACGGGCGCCGAGGCCGACGGCGGCTACACGGGCGCCGAGGCCGACGGCGGCTACACGGGCTACGCGGCGCACGACGACGGCGACGCCGGCGCGGCAGTCGGGGCCGAGGTCGACGAGGCGCCGGCCGCCCAGGGCTTCTCCGTCGAGGAGGACCCGCCGGCCGCCCAGGGTTTCTCCGTCGAGGAGGAGGCGCCAGCTCCGGCGCCCGCCGCCACCCGCGCGCCCCCGCCAGCGACCCCGCCCGCCCGCAAGCCGGCGGCGGTGGAGAAGGCGTCGGACGAGGTCCGGCCGGGTCAGGTGCGCAAGAGCGCGATCGACGAGATGTTCGCCCGCGCCGCCCAGATCAAGCGCGAGAAGGGCCGCTGAGCCCCTTCTCGCCCCGGCGCGCCCCGGCCCGGAGTTACCGGCGCCAGGGCCCCGGAGCGGTCACCCCCCGGCCGACACAAGGTCACCGCCACGTCATCAGGTAGGCGGTTGACCTGTTGGCCGGGAAGCTCTTAGAATGCCCCACCACGCCACGGGAGCGCGCGCGCAACGCCCGACCGAGCGGTCTTCTGGCTGCCGGTTTCGACGAAGAGGTTCGATCCCCGCATGAGTCTCCTCGCGAAGATCTTCATCGTCATCCAGACCGTGCTGGTCATGGTCTACCTGGGCATGACGGCGACCCTGTACCAGCACCGCCGTGACTGGCGCACGAGCTATCAGAAGCTCAAGACGCGCTACACCACGATGGTCAGCCGCTCCCAGAAGGAGATCCAGGCGCTGCGCACCTTCGTGATCGCCAAGGACGAGCTCGTCGCGTCCAAGGAGCGCGAGGTCCGCAGCCTGAAGACCTCCCTCGACCAGCAGGTGGCGCTCGCGCAGCGCAACAACCAGCTCCTGCAGGAGAAGACGGTCGAGTTCAACCAGCTCAACCAGAACATGACCCGCCTCAGCCAGCGGCTGGAGGAGGCCCTGCAGTTCAACCGACAGCTCAACGACCGCAAGTCGGAGCTGGAGGGGCTGCTCGAGGTGGCCACGAACCGGCGCGAGACGGCCGAGGGGCAGGTCGCGCGCCTCACGACCTACACGACGAGCCTCGAGCAGGACCTGGCCGACCTGCGCACGCAGTTCGCCGACACGCGCCGGCTCCTCCGCGAGAAGGAGCTCATGATCTCCATGGCGCAGGGCGCCGGCGTCGACTTCGAGCTGCTCGTGCCCGGCCCGCCGGTCCCGGCGATCGACGGCAACGTCGTCGCGGTCAAGACCGACGTGAGCCCGCCGCTCGTGCTCCTGTCCGTGGGCCTCGACGACAAGGTCGAGCGCGGCTTCCACTTCTCGATCTACCGCGGCACGAAGTTCATCGGCAAGGTGGTCGTCGAGCGCGTCCTGCGCGACAGCGCCGGCTGCCGCGTCCTGTTCACCGCGGACGGGGCGCAGATCCAGCCCGGCGACAACGCCGCCACCCGGCTGCAGTGAGGTAGGCGCGTGAGCGACGACGTTGCCGACATCATCCCGCGCCCGCCGTCGAGCCCGATCGGCTCGACCATGCTGATCGTCAACACGCTGGCCATGATCCTGGCGGTCAGCGTGGTGTGGGCGGAGCTCTTCGGGGAGTACCTGCCGACGCTGGCGCCGGGCCAGTCGATGCACCCCGAGATGGCCAAGCACGGCTCCAGGGAGATCGCCCTGAAGCACGTGCGCGACCACTACGCGGTCGACTTCGGGGGCGACTCGGACGTGCTCGCCTCGGTCGAGCGCGACCTGCAGGTGTCGAGCAAGATCGGCGACCTGACGGGCGGCCCGAGCGGCGGCGGCGGCGGCGGGGTCGAGGCCCCGGGCGATTAGCCTCGCTCGGCGAGCACCGACCACCCGACGAAGACACGAGCCGGTCCCCCTTGGGGCCGGCTCGTGCTGCTTCCGGGCCGCTCGCCGGGCGCGTGGCGCTGGACGCACCATTCGCCCGCGCCCCCTTCCATCCGCGCCCTCCGTCAATCATGCTGATCCTTCGACCCAGCCCGGGGGAGCGATGACCGAGTCCAAGGGCCCGAGCCAGGGGCGGCTGGCCCGCACCTACCGCCTGGCGCGCCTGGCGACCGACACGTCGGCGCGGCTGGCCCTCGGCATGGCGAAGAACGCCATCGGCGCCGGGCAGGCGTCGCCCGGGGAGATCGACCTCGAGGACCACCAGAAGATCGCCGCCCGCATGACCGAGATCCTGGGCGGCATGAAGGGCCTGGCGATGAAGGCCGGGCAGGTCCTCTCCTACGTCGACGACTGGATGCCCGACGAGGTGCGCCCGACCTACTCGGGGGTGCTGAGCACGCTCCAGGCGAAGGCGCCGCGCGTGCCGCTGTCGGAGATGCTCAACGTCTTCGTCGACGAGGTCGGCGAGCCGCCCGACGAGGTGTTCGCCCGCTTCGACGAGGAGCCGATCGCGGCGGCCTCGATCGGGCAGGTCTACCGCGCCGTGCTGCCGACGGGCGAGCCGGTGGCGGTCAAGATCCAGTACCCGGGGATCGCGCGGGCGATCGAGAGCGACCTCAAGAACCTCGACCTGCTGGAGACCGTGCTGCGCGCCTCGACGCTGGGGCGCTTCGACGTGACGCGCTCGCTGCAGGACATCAAGACGAAGATCTCCGAGGAGCTCGACTACGAGGTCGAGGCCCGGCACCAGCAGCGCTTCACGGAGCTGTACCGGGGGCACCCGTCGATCGTCATCCCGCGCGTGCACACCGAGTACTCCCGCCGGCGCGTGCTCACGACCGAGCTGCTCGAGGGGCGCACCTACCAGCAGGTGCGCGACGAGGCGCCGCAGGAGGAGCGCGACCGGCTGTCGCAGGTGCTCTACGAGTTCGTCTTCGGCTCGTTCCACCGCCACGGGCTGTTCAACGCCGACCCGCACCCGGGCAACTACCTGTTCCTGCCCGACGGGCGCGTCGGCTTCCTCGACTTCGGCTGCGTGCAGGAGTTCTCGCTCGACGTGCCGCGCGGCTTCCAGCGCCTCGTCGCCCGGCTGTGGGCCGGCGACGAGCAGGCCGTGCGCGAGGGGCTGCCGGCGGCGCTCGGCTACCCGGGCGACGCGTCCGAGGAGGAGAAGGACTTCTTCTTCGACTACGTGACCTACCTGTGGCGGCCGATCGTCGAGGACCGCCCGTTCCGCTACGACGAGGCCTACACGCGCGAGGTCTACCGGCGGACGGCCGCCGGCGTGAAGCTCGGCGCGAAGGTCACGGTGACCCGCGGCTACCCCGACACCGAGCAGCGCGGCCTGGCCCTGCTCAACCGCCTGCAGTTCGGCTTCGCCTCGATCCTGGCCGGGCTCAAGGCGGAGGCCAACTGGCACCGGCTGCTGCGCAGCTTCTTCCACGAGGAGGTCGCGGCGTAGCGCGCGCGCTCACGTCAACGCGAGCTCCTGCGGGCCCCACATCGCCTCGCCCGCGAAGGCCCACAGCCAGTAGCGCTGCTTCTTGCGGTGGGCCATCGCCGGCTGCGCCAGCAGGTCGAGGCCGAAGTAGCCGCGCGCCGGCTTGCCCTCGGGCGGGAGGTCGTGGACGGGCACGGCCAGGTCGATCACGAACGGCCCCGTCGCCTCCTCGCCCAGGAGCACGAGGTCGACCGGGACGACGGCCTTCGCCTCGGGGTCGCCGACCTGGTGCCCGTCGACGACCTGGTGCGGCAGGAGCGGCAGGGCGAAGGTCCCGCGGACCATCAGCTGCCCCCGGGCGGGGACCCGGCGCAGGGTGACGAGCGACAGGCCCACGCCGGCCGGCGGGGCGGGCGAGCGGGCGTCCTTGCGGTAGCTGGGGAGCTCGCCCCCCGGCCGCGGTCGGACGCGCTCGGGGCCGCGCTCGGGCGGCGGGGCGGCCGCCGCGGCCTCGGCCACGACGGGGTCGACCCAGCCGCGCGGCGGCGGGACCACCAGCTCGCTCCGGACGCGCTCGGCGCGCTGGCCGCGCAGGAGCACGGTCGCGACGATCGAGCCCGGGCGCCAAGGGAGGTCCGGCAGCCGCGCGTGGGCGTCGAGGGTGAACATCTTGTAGACGCGCCCCTCGCCCGGATCCTCGTCGTCGGGCGCCGGCCGCGGCGCCGACGGGTCCTTCACGCGCGGCGGCTCGACCAGGGCCACGTGCGTGCGCCCCTCGTCGAGGTGCGCCGCGGCGACGACGGCGCCGGCGGCGAAGCGGGCCGTCCTCGCCTCGCGCAGGGGGACGACGTGGCAGCCGACGAGCGGGAGCTTCGTGCGGCCGTCGAGCGGGACCTTCGCCGGCGCGTCGAGGAACAGGCCCGTCGCGCCCTCCTTCGAGAGGCGCTGCTGGACGGCGTCCTTGGTGCGGTAGGGCTGCGTCCAGAAGTCGGCGTCGTCGAGGCCGAAGGGGCCAGGCATCTCAGGGCGCCTCCGGCCCCGGCGCCAGCCCGACGAGCCCGCGCGCCGGGTCGACGGCGAGGAGCGCGGGCCCCAGGCCAGGGGCGAAGACCAGGTCGGGCGGATGGTCGGCGCGCCGGACGACCTCCGGGCACGGCGCCGGCGGCTGGAGCGGGCCGGCGTAGAGCCACCCGGCGCCGGCCTCGCGCGCGAGCAGGTGCGGAGCCCCGGCCGGGTCGAGGCGCAGGCGTGCCTCGGTCACCTGCCAGCGCCGGTCCCACGGCCAGAGCGCGGGCGTCTCCAGCCGCACGCCGAGTGCCGCCTCGTAGCGCCAGCGCGTGAGCAGCGGCGCGGGCTCCTCGCCCTCGCGCCGCGCGAACCAGGTGAGCACGGCCCCCGCGAGGCGGCCTCCGGGGAGGGCCGCCGCGGCGGCGGCCGCCAGGGCGCCCTTGAACGGCCCCAGCGCCAGCCGCTCGCCCGGCCCCTCCTCGGCCCACGCGAGGAGGTGGCCGCGGGGCGGCCCGGCGCCCGTGTCGAGGGCCACGACCCAGGCGCGCCCGTCGTCGCCCGTGAGCACGTCGCTCCAGGCGGGCGCCTCGAAGGGGACGTCGATCGAGGCGCCCCGCCCCGGCGCCTCACCGACCCACGCCGAGAGCAGCGCGCGGCGGTAGAGCGCCAGGGCCAGCGCGCGGGGGCGCGCCGGGTCGAGCGCCGCGAGCGGGCCGAGGAGGCGTGCGCCGGCGACGAGGTCGACCTCGCCCGGCTCGCTCCACGGCTCCGCGCCCGCGTCGACCCAGCGGAGCACGCTCCCCTCGGGCCAGGCGACGAGGCGCGCCGCCGCCGGGGCGCCGGGCGGCGGCGCGGTGAGGGCGGGCCAGGCGTCCGCCTCGACCGGCGCGGCCGCGCGGAAGGCCGTGACCGGCCGGACCTCCCCGCGGACGGCGCGGAGCACGCGCACGTGCAGGGCGGGCGGGTCGTCGTCCTGCACCCAGGCCATCGACCACTGCCCGGGCTCGCTCACGGGCGGCGTGGCCGCGCGCGGCCGCAGCGGCCGCACCTCGACCTGCCGCGGCGCCGAGACGAGCCGCTCCTCGCCGACCCGCTCCACCGCCTCGACCTCGTAGACGCCCACGCGCGGCAGGTCGGCCCGGTCGAGCAGGGCGAACACGTCGCGCCGCTCCTCCCCGGGCGCCAGCGCGCGCTCGGGTCCGTCGCCGCGCCGCTCCGGGATCGGCGGCCGCTGCCAGCGGTCCTCCGGCGCGAAGGCGCGCTCGTCACCCTCTCCCGGGCCGCGCACGACCAGCGTCGGCCACTCCGGGTGCAGGCCGGCGTTCGCCACGGTGACCGGAGCGTCGCCGTCGTTGCGCAGCGTGACCGCGCAGCGCGCGCTCTCCTGGACGACGAGCGCCGGGCGCGGCAGGTGCAGCGAGAGCTCGAGCGCGTTGGGCATGGCGCGAGATTCTACGGCGGGCGGCCGGGCGCCCGGGCGTCAGGGGAGGTTGTTGTTGAGCGGCACGGCGCTCGTGTCCCACCCGCGGAGCTTGAGGTTGCAGCGGCCGCAGAAGTCGTAGTCGTTCTGCGTGTTCCGCTGGTAGCTCATGATGCAGTAGTCGGTGTAGTCGTGCTCGGGCGGCACGCCGCCGCCGACCGACCCGGTGTCGTAGCGCTGCACGGTCGCCGTCGCGCCGCTCGTGCCGCCCGTGATCGTGCTCCCCGACGTGAAGCGGACGCCGCTGGGCATGCTCAGGACCAGGAGCCGGCCGCCGCCGTCGCGGATCGCGTCGACGGTGCTGAAGTTCCCGGTGCCGCCCTCCGTGACCTGCTCGCCCTGCTGGAACGGCCCCCCCGCCACGCTCCCCGCCCGCAGGTCGATCACGTCGTTGCGGGTCGTCCACTGGTGCGGCAAGTAGAGCACGTGGCCGAGCTCGTGCAGGGCGTTGCGGGTCGTGTCGTAGTTGGCGAACCGCGTGTAGAGCTGGCGCCCCCACCACACGTAGCAGCCGCGCCGCCACATGGCCCGGCCGCTCGTCGTGAGCTCGACCACGCTGCCCGCCGCGCGCGTCGTGTGCGTGACCGAGTCGCCGTGAGGCGCCTGGATCACGACCACCCCGCTCGTCGCGCGGCGGGTGAAGAACTCCATGAAGCGCTCGAGGAACTCGCCCAGCAGGAGGCCGTAGTCGTTGTTGCGCGTCCCGGCGTCCATGTTGCGCGGCGCGGCCGTGCTCACCGAGGGGAAGGCGGCCGCCTTGGCCGCCTCGTAGTCGGCGGGCTGCCGGAGCTCGATCATCCCCGGCGTCGTCGCCGTGTCGGGGAACAGGGCGGCGATGTCGTAGCGCTGGCTGACCCGCGGCGGCTGCGCCGGGGTGTTGCGCTGCGCGTAGCGGACGGCCTGCTGCCAGAGCGCGTCGCCGACGCGGCGCACCGTGCGGCTCGCCGTCCGCTCGACGATCAGCTCCATGTAGCAGTTCTCGAAGTCGTCGCGGAGCGTGTCGAAGTCGATCGGGGCGAGGTCCCCGCCGGCGGCGGTCCGGTCGGCGGCCGCCGTGCCCGACGGGTAGTCGAAGACGACGTACTTGCTCAGGCGCAGGTTGCGCCACACCACGAACGTCCCGGTGTCGGCCGCCGCCGCGCCGTCGCCCGTCCCGTCGGACGGCGCCTCGCCGAGCGGGTCGACGAAGGCGCGCAGCTTGAACCGGTCGCCGCCCTGCCGCGAGGGCCGGAAGATCACCCCGGCCTCGCCCTCGTCGTTGGTCGTGGCCATGACCGCCAGCGCGTGCCGGCTGGCCTGGGCGGCCGCGAAGCGCGCCTCGCCCCCGCGCGCGTGGAAGCCGGGCCGTTCGACGGTCTCGAAGTAATCGGCCGCCTGCCCGGCGCCGGGCCGCCGCTTGCCGCCGCGCGTCGCGGGGCAGTTGTCGACCTGCGGGTCGCCGGCCACCGCCGGCGTCGCCGCCACCTCGCGCTCGACGTAGCCGGCGGGCCCGCGGTGGCGGTTCTTCTTCACGCGCGTCTGGTCGCGGAGGGCCGGCGCGCGCACGGGCGAGCCCTCGGGCGGCAGGTCCGGCGCGACGAGCTGGAAGTGGACGCTCACCCCCGGAGCAGGGCTCCAGTCGCTCGAGCCCGCGGCCTGCTGCTCGACCTTGGCCACGATCGGGAGCGCCCCCACGCGCCAGTTGGCGGCGTAGAGCTCCTCCTCCGCCGCGAAGCGCTGCCGATGGCCGGGCCCCTGCGTGCGGCGGCCCTGCCAGGCCGCGCTCTCCTGCGGGCGGATCGCGAACCCGCCGGGCAGGCGGATGCGCGCGAACTCGGTCGGGCCGGGCAGCGCCGAGGCCGCGTCGTCGGCCGCGCCCGCGACCTTGACCACGTCCTTGCCCATGCCGTCGACGAGCGCCTGCTGCGCCGCCGCGTCGTCGGCGGCGGGCGACGAGAGCACGTCCTTCCAGTGGCTCCAGGCGTGCCCCCAGCGCGTGGCCAGGTCGCCGCTCGAGAGCGGCTCGTAGAACAGCCCCAGGACCTGCGCCCGCTGCTGCCGGCCGGCGTCGGTGTCGGGCGGGTCGCACAGCGCGTCGAGGTCGCCCAGCGCGAGCGTGACGCGGTAGGTGGGGGCGGCGCGGCTGCCCGACTCCTCCGTGTCCCCCTCGACGCGCTGGGCCAGCACCTGCTTGCCGCCGTCCGAGTCGACGAGGTCGCAGGGCTCGGCCAGGACGAACGGGCGGCAGCGCTCGCAGAACTTCCCGTCGTTGATGGCGACCTCGCCCGTGCCCGCGCCGAACATGACGCAGGCGCCCTCCTTCCAGGTGAAGTCGGGCTCCCCGAACTCGGCGTCCGACAGGCCGTGGGCGCAGTGGTGCCCGTAGTGGCCGTGCTCGGTGTAGGTGCGGCCGTGGTCGGCCTCGCTCAGCCCGGGCGCGACCTCCGCCAGCGCCTGCTTGATCGCGTGGCCGAGCTCGTGCACGAGCACGCCGTTCATCGCCGGGTCGCTCGGCAGGCGCACGACGAGCTGGTGCTTGCCATTGGCCTCGCCCAGGAACGGCCCGCGGGCCACGAGCAGCTTGAGCGTGACCTTCACCGGGTGGCGCACGCCGGCCGCCGTGGACGCCTTGTCGCCGTCGCCCACGATCTGGGCGGCCTCGGGCGGGAGGACGACCTGCACCTTGTCGCGCGTCGTCCCCAGGCCGAAGACGACCGAGTCGGCCGTCAGGTCGCCGCGCTTGCCGGCGTCGGGGTGCCCCGAGGGCGCGAGGCTCTCCCAGGCGCTGCCTTCCTGCAGGCTGGCCTCGCCGTTCTGGATGGCCGTGGCGAAGACGTCGTAGTCCTCGGGGTCCGAGATCGTGAGCGTCTTCTTGCCGAAGACCGCCTCGGCCTCGATCGTCTGCTCGTGCCAGCTCCCGGCCTCGCCGCCGTCGTACTGCGCGTCGCACACGATCACGTGCGCGCCGATCGGCGCGCGGTCGTCCTGGAACTTGCTCCTGAGCTGCTCGAGGTTGTGGTTTCCCACGACGAGGAGCTTGCCCGACCCGCGGCCGAGGTCGGCGGCGCTCATGAAGCTGCCGGCGGGGACGTCGTCCTCGGCGATGAGCGCCTCGTGGTAGCGCTCGTACTCGATGAACACGTCCTTCAGCGCCGCCTCCATGACGGCGGTCGAGGGGAAGGCCGAGTCGGGGGCGCGCGTCACCTGGTAGAAGAGGCGCCGCCAGTTCGTGATCGTCAGCGCCTCGTCGTCGCAGTCCTGAGTGCCGCCGACCGACAGGACGAATACGTCGCCGCCGGCGAGCCCCAGCTCGACCTCGAGCTCGACCTCCCCGTCGTCCTCGGAGAGCTCGGCCTCGATCCCGCCGTCGGGGCACCAGTCGGCGGTCGTCCCGCCCGTGATCTCCGGCGCCGGGTCGTTGCGCGCGCTGTTGTCCTCGGCCGGGGTGAGCTTCGCGTAGACCTTGTCGCCCGCCTTGCCGCCCTCGAGCGTGACCTTCACCTTGAGCACGTGGCCCTGCTCGGGGTGGGCGTCGTCCTCGGGCATGTTCACCCACTGCGTGTGGGCGCCCTTCGGCGGCCACACGAGGCGCGCCGGCGGGACCTTCTTCACCTTGGCGCGGCGCTTCGGGCCCTTGTCCTCCAGCCACTCGACGAGGTGGTAGGGCTTGAGCCACTCGACCTCGATCGGGCCAGGCGGGAGGTACTCCTCCTTGCGCGTGCCGCTCGAGCCGGTGTTGCGCTCGCGCGTCTCCTGGCCGGCCGTGACGCGGAAGCAGGCGTCGGGGAGGCTGTTGCCCTCCTCGTCCTCGCTCGTGACCTCGACCCAGTCGCAGTAGACGACGAGCTTGGTGGCCTGGGTCTCGAGGCCCTTGCACGTGGCCTTGTAGTAGACCTCCCAGCTCGCCTCGTCGCCGTCGGGGTCGGGGCCCTGCGCCACCCAGTCGGCCGTGATCGCCTTGTTCTTGACCTTGGCCGAGATCGTGTCGAGCGACTGGTTGTCCTTGACCTTGAAGACCTGGATCTCCGCCGCCTCGCCGTCGTCGATGCCCGAGGTGCGGACGGTCAGCGCGACGGTCTTGCCCGCCCCGACGACCCGTGCGCCCATGCCGGTCCTCCCCAGGTCCGCCCGCCGGGGCGCGACGCGGACGAATTCTAGAGCATGCCCGGCCAGGAGATGGAGCGTTGCGCGCGAGAAAGCTCGCGCCCGCGGCGCCGACCGGCCCTCGACATGGAGGTTGCGTCAGGCACGGAGGTTGCGGAGGTGCCCGGCGTGAGGCCGAGGGCGAGGAGCGAGGACGGAACCGAGCGCACGTGCCCGCGCTGCGCCCACTGCGTGTGGGTGCTCGGCGTGGGCGGCGGGTACCACTGCCAGCAGCCCGCGAACGCCATCGACGGGCGCTCGGCGCCGATCCCGGGGCCGGACGCCACCTGCGACCGCTTCACGCCCGCGGCCGCGAGGCCTTCGAGCAGGTCGACCACGGAGGTCCGATGGAGCCGCTGAGGACGTCGAGCGTCGTCTGCCCCGGCGCGGAGCGCTGGGGGATCGCCGGGACCGCCACGCCGTTCGAGCCGTTCGCCAGCGCCCTCGGCGGGCTGCCGCGGGAGGCGTTCCTGGCCCGGATCGTCGACCCGGTCCTGCTCGTCACGCGCGCGCCGCGCGCCGTCGGCGACGCGTCGAGCGAGTTCTCGACCCTGATCCTGCGACCGGCGGCGCCGCGCAGCGGCGGTGAGGCGCTCCTCGTGCCCGTGATCAAGCGCGCGGGCGCCAACCCGTTCGGCATGATGGTCACGGTGGGCCGGGCCGGCAACAACGACCTCGTGCTGACCGACCCGTCGGTCTCGAAGCTGCAGTGCTACTTCCACCGCTACGACGGGCGCTGGCGGCTGTCCGACCCGGGCTCGACGAACGGCACGTTCGTCGACGGCGCCCGCCTGCGCCGCGGCGAGGGGGTCCTCCTGCGACCCCGCGCGCGGGTGCAGGTCGCCGACACCTACGAGGCGACCTTCCTCCTGCCCGAGGACCTGCTCGAGCTCGTCGCCGAGCGCGAGGCCGGTCGCCCCTTCGGTCAGCGCGCGGGCTGAGGCTCGACCGGCCGCCCGGCCCGGGCGAACCTGGGGGCGTGACCGAGCGCCGGGTCGACCCGCACGTCCTCGCTCGCCGCGACGCCGCCGAGGCCGCCGCGCAGGTGAAGGCGTTCGGCGTCCTGCCCGCCCGACGCCGCTTCCCGCTGCGCCGGGCCAAGTTTCCGGTGATCGCCGAGGTCCTGGCCGGCCTGTCGCGCCGGCTCGGCCGGCCGCCGCGGGTCCTCGACGCCGGCCTGGGACAGGCCAAGCTGGAGCGGGTCCACGCCCACGCGTATCCCGACGCGCCCGTGGCCTGGTTCGGCCTCGACCGCCACCGCTACCGGCTCGACCTGCGCCGCGAGCTGCCGGGGATCGTCCGCGTGCAGGGCGACGTCACCGCGCTGCCCTACCGCGCGGCGAGCTTCGACGCGGCCGTGTGCTCCTACGTGCTGCAGCACCTCGCGCGCCCCGAGGCGGCGCTGGCCGAGCTGGCGCGCGTCGTGGCCCCGGGCGGGCTCGTCGTCGTCGCGGTCCCCAACAGCCCCCAGCCGCTCAAGCTCCTGCTCGAGCTCCTGCACCCGGCGCTCGTCTGGTTCAAGCGGCGCGTGCGCGGCCGCCGGTTCGACTACGGCGCGCAGGTGCAGTTCTGGAACCTGCCGCGCCTGCGCCGCGCGGTCGAGGCCGCCGGGCTGCGGCCGGCGCGCTGGCAGGGGCTCGGCCTCGTCAGCGGCGGCCCGCTCGGCTGCCTCGAGGACCGCGCCTGGTGGTATCGGCTGCACCTGCGGCTCGGCGCCGCGGCGCCGCGGCTCGGGCAGGACCTGGTCGTCGTGGCCGAGGTAGCCCCGCCGGCCCCGGCCGCCCTCGAGGGCTGACGCTCGAGCGTAGGAAGCCCTCGACGCTCGCCGACGAGTTTCGGTGACCAGCCCTCGAGCGGAGCAGCACGTGAGGCGAGGGCGACGAGGCTGAGCCGCGGCGGCGAGGCGCGCGGGCGACGACGTAGCGATCTATCTCGAGCCCGCGCGCGCGCCGCCGCGGCCAGGCACGTCCTTCGCAGCCGTCGAGCACACCACTCCCACGTCCTGCCCGCAGGCGAACCGCGGCCCCGGGACCAGCCCGCAGGCGCGCAGGTCGTCCTCGAGCCCGGCGGCCTCGTCGGCGAGGACCGTGAGCGCCAGCCGGCCGCCCGGGGCCAGGACGCGCGCCAGCTCGAGCAGGGCGCCCACGCGCGCGCGCGGCGGCAGGAGCAGGGCCGTGATCACGAAGGCGCGGTCGATCGACCGCTCGCGCAGCGGCAGGCGGCGCAGGTCGGCCTGGACGCGGTCGGCCGCGGCCGGGGCCAGCGCGAGCATGGGCCGCGAGAAGTCGAGCACGATCGGCCGGCGCGCCAGCGGCGGCAGGCGCCCGACGAGGAGGCCCGTGCCGCCGCCCAGGTCGGCGACGCGGGCCCCCGGCGGCACGTCGACGCGCGCCAGGACGGCGTCGTACTTCGGGCCCTGGAGGGCGGCGAAGCGCGCGTCGTAGCCGCCCGCCGAGCGGTCGTAGGCGCGACGGATGTCGTCCGGGTCCACGCGCGCGGTTAGGCGAAGAGCTGGCCGAGCGGCTTCGCGCCCCCGTCGACCACGTAGATCGGGCGGCCCTCGCGCGAGTAGTTCAGCTCGTCGGGGCCGACGCCGACCGTGTGCAGGATCGTCGACATGAGCTCCGGCACGGTGACCGGCCGCTCCGCCACCTGCGCCCCGTCGGGGGTCGTCTGGCCGACGACGCGGCCGCCCCGGACCCCGCCGCCGGCGAGGGCCAGGCTCCAGGCGCGGGCGAAGTGGTCGCGGCCCTCGTTCTGGTTGATCTTCGGTGTGCGGCCGAACTCGCCCATGCACACGACCAGCGTCGAGTCGAGCAGGTCGCGGTCGGCGAGGTCCTTGATCAGCGTGGCGAACGCCGGGTCGAGCTGGCCGCAGAGGTTCTTCACCCGCGTGAAGTTGTCCTGGTGCGTGTCCCAGCCGGAGAGCTGGACCTCGACGACCTTCACGCCCGCCTCGATCAGGCGCCGCGCCATGAGCACGCCCTGCCCGAACTTGCCCCGGCCGTAGGCCTCGCGCAGGGCGGCCGGCTCCTGCGACAGGTCGAAGGCCGCCAGGCGCGGCGAGCGCATGAGCGTCTGCGCCTTGCCGTAGACCGCGTCGTGGCCGCGCGTCTCGGGGCCGCCGCGCGTCTCCTCGAAGGCCCGGCCGAGCGCGCGCCGCAGCCGCTCGCGGCGGTCGAAGCGGCCGGCGTCGATCCCCTGCGCGTGGGCCAGGTTCTCGATCGGCTTGAGCGGGTCGGGCACGAAGAACGGCGCCTGGGCGACGCCCAGGATCCCCGGCCCCGGCGTGGCGCCGTTGATCGCGATGTAGCTGGGCATGTCGAAGTCGGCGTCGGCAGTGCGCTGGCACACGAGGGCGCCCAGGTCCGGGTGGGCCACCGTGCCCGAGGGCACGTAGCCCGTGTGCAGGAAGTAGCGCGCGCGCTCGTGGTTGCCCTCGCGCGAGGCCATCGAGCGGACCAGGCTCACGCGGTCCATGCGCTCGGCGAGCTGCGGCAGGTACTCCGAGAGCTGCACGCCCGGCGCCCGCGTGTCGATCGCCTTGACCGGGCCGGCGTTGGCGTGGCCCGGCTTGGGGTCGAACGTGTCGAGGTGGCTGGGGCCTCCGTTGAGCCACAGGACGATGCAGCGCTTCGCCTGGCCGAACCCGGCCGGCGCGGCGGCCCTGGCCGCCTCGTCGGCGAAGGCGCGGGCCGAGCCGCCGCCGGCGAGCCAGCCCAGGGCGCCGCCGAGGGTCAGGCCGACGAAGCCGCGCCGCGTGAGCGTCGGGCCGCAGGAGCAGTCGTGGTGGTCCATGTCCGTGTCCTCGCGTCGGCTGGAGATCAGTGGTTGAACGCGAACTCGCTCGAGTTGAGCAGGGCCCAGTAGACGTCGGAGAGCGCCTGCGCCTGGCCGGCGGCCGTGCGCGCCTCGGGGGCGGCGAGCGCCTCGCGCAGGACGGCCCGCTCGGCCGGGGCGGGCATGCGGCCGAGCGTGCGCAGGTAGATCGTCTCGATGCGCTCGTCGTTGCTCTTCATGCGGAACAGCCGGTCGTAGACCGGGTGGCCGGGCCGCGGGCGGATCGCGTCGTTGGTCAGCGGCCCGTTGAGGAGCAGGAGCGCCTGCGGGATCGTTCCCTCGTCGACGACCTCCTGCCCCTCGTCGTCGCCGAACGTCTGCACGAACTTGCGCAGCAGGGTCAGCTTCGTCCGCTCGAGGCGCGCGCGCTGGCGGCGGTCCTGCGTGCGCACGTCCTCGGCGCCGGTGGCCGCGAGCACCGAGTAGAAGAGCTGCTCCGCCGAGAGCGAGCGCAGGGGCGCCCGGGCGAACGCCGCCACCTGCGCCTCGCGGACCTCCGCCGCCTCGCCGTCGGCCCCGCCCGACGAGAGCCCGTAGGCGCGCGTGAGCAGGATCGCCTCGCACAGGCGGCGCAGGTCGTGGCCGCTGCGCTTGAAGTCCGCGACCAGGAGGTCGAGCACGGCCGGGTGGCGCGCGTCCTGCGCCTCGAGGTCGTCGACCGGGTCGATCAGGCCGCGGCCGAAGAAGAACGACCACACCCGGTTGACGGTCGCCTTGGCGAAGTACGGGTTGGCCGGGCTCGTCATGAGCTTCGCCAGCTCGGCGCGGCGGTCGACGCCGTTGCCGGGGCCGACGACCTCGCCCGTGAGGAAGCGCGGCAGGGCCAGGCGGCCGGTCTCGCCCGGCGGCGCGGGGATCCGGAGCTGACGGTTCGGGCGCTCGTGCACGACGAACGGGCCCTGCTTCTTGTTGCTGCCCTCGGGCGGCGGGTCGCGCCGGACGGCCGTGCGGGAGAAGAAGGCGGCCACGCCGTAGAAGTCGTGCTGCGTCCAGTCGGTGTAGGGGTGGTCGTGGCACTGCGCGCACTGGATCTGCAGGCCCTGGAACACGCGCACGGCGCTGCCGGCGAGCTCCTCCGCCTTGCCGTTGCGCGCGTAGCGCAGGGCCCAGTGGGTGGCGGGGTTCTCGGACGCGCTGCCCTCGGCGGTGAGCAGCTCGCGCACGACCGCGTCCCAGGGCGTGTTCTCGCGCAGGCGCCCCTCGAGCCACTCGACGAGCGGCGGGACGGGCCCGTCGCTCGTCGGCGCGTCGTCGGCCATCCCGCCGTCCATGGGCGACATGCCGCCGCCCTGCATGGCCTCCTGCAGGCGCGCGGCCGCCTGCTCCATCTGCTTGGCGCCGAGCGTGGTGAACAGGAACTGCCGGCCGACGAGCGGGTAGGCCCAGCGCAGCGCCATGGTGCGGTTGAAGCCGTCGCTGGCCAGGGCGTCGCGCACGAGGCGCGCGCGCTTGTCGGGCGCCGGGCTGGCGAGGAACGCGCGCACCGTGTCCTCGTCGGGGATCACGCCGGTGGCGTCGAGGTGCAGCCGGCGCAGGAACTCGGCGTCGCTGGCGGGGGCCGCCGGCGCGACGCGCGCCTCGGCCCAGGCCGCCTCCATGAGCGCGTCGATGCGCGCCGCGAGGTCGGCCGTCGACGCCTGGCCGTCGCCCCCCGTCGCGGGGCGGCCGCCTGGCCCGGCCTGAGCCCCCGGCACGGCGAGGCTCACGGCGCCGAGCGCCGCGACGAGGGACAGGAGACGCGAAGAGCCGCGCAGCATGGGGGGACCTCCACTCGCTGGGTCGCGCCGCACGCGGCGCAAGCGGGAGTTGCGCCGCACGCGGCGCCGGTGCCACTCTAACGCGGCCACCTGGCCTGGGTTTCGCGCCAGGCCTCGCGTGGCGTGCGGACCCCGAACGACGTCGCAAACCTCGCGGCCACGAGCCCTGGACGGCGGCATGGAGACGCGGCTCGAGGTCCGACCAGTCGTTCACGACAAGAGACCGTCGACGAACACCCCGGCGTCGAAGGGCTGCATGTCGGTCGGCTGCTCGCCGAGGCCCACGAACTTGACCGGGATCCCCAGCTCCTCGCGGATCACGACGACGATCCCGCCCTTGGCCGTGCCGTCGAGCTTGGCCAGGATGATCCCGCTCACCGGCAGGACCTCGAGGAACTCCTTGGCCTGGCGCACGGCGTTCTGGCCGGTCGTCGCGTCGAGGACGAGCAGCACCTCGTGCGGCGAGTCGGGGATGTGCTTCTTGCCCACGCGCGCGATCTTCTCCAGCTCGCGCATGAGGTTCTTGTCGGTGTGCAGGCGGCCGGCCGTGTCGATCACCAGGTAGTCGTAGCCCTGCTTGAGCGCCTTCTCGCACGCGTCGTGGGCCACGGCCGCCGGGTCGGCGCCGGTCTGGCCGCGCACGATGTCGACGCCGAGGCGCCCGGCCCACGTGGCGAGCTGCTCCACGGCGGCGGCGCGGAACGTGTCGCACGCGGCCAGGAGGACCTTCTTCTCGCCGCCGCGGGTGAGCAGGTGCGTGAGCTTGGCCACGGACGTCGTCTTGCCCGAGCCGTTGACGCCCGCCACGATGACCACCGTCGGGGGCTTCGGCGCCTCGCGGAGCTTGGGCGCCTCGCCGCCCAGCTTCTCCTTGAGCCCGGTCTTGAGGAACTCGAGCACCTGCGCCTGGTCCTTGAGGTTCCCGGCGCGGTAGCCCTCCTTGAGGCCGCCGATGAGGCGCTGCGTGGCGGTCACGCCGATGTCGGCCCGGAGGAGGATCTCCTCCAGCGAGTCGATGATGTCCTCGTCGAGGCCGCCGCCGAGGAGCCGGCGCAGCCCGTCCATGAGGCCGCCGCGCGTCTTGCCCAGCGCCGCCCTGAGCGCCTCGTGCGGGTCGGTGATGCGCTGCCTCGCCGGCTTGCGCCGCGAGAGGAGCAGGATCGCCAGCGCGGCCACGACCACGCCGACGACGACCAGGGCGATGAGCCACGTCTGCGGCGAGACCGCGCCGTCCTGCACGTCAGCCCTCCTGCTTCGGCGTCCGCGAGGCCCGGCCGGCCTTCACGCCGTGATGCCGGTGGTGGATCTTGTCGAGGATCCCGTTCACGAAGCTGCCCGAGTCCTTGGTGCTGTACTTCTTGGCCATCTCCACCGCCTCGTTGATGGCGACCGCCGGCGGGATGTCCTTCCTGTGGATGAGCTCGAACGCGCCCAGGCGGATGACGTTGCGGTCGATCACGGCCATGCGCTTGAGGTTCCAGTTGTGGGCGATCGACTCCACCTCGCGGTCGATCTCGGCCATGTTGGCGCGCGTCCCGGTCACGAGCTCGCGGGCGAAGGCCAGCGTCTCCTCGTTGCGCGCGTCGCCCCGCAGGAGCTCGTCGACCTCGGCGTCGGTCAGGTCGGGGCGCAGGTCGACCTGGTAGAGCGCCTTGAGCGCGGCCTCCCGCGCCTGCGACCGGGGGCGCATCACGAGGGGAGGCTCCGCAGCAGGTCGACCATCTCCAGCGCCGTGACGGCCGCCTCGCGCCCCTTGTTGCCCGCCTTCGTGCCGGCGCGCTCGATCGCCTGCTCGATCGTGTCGGTGGTCAGCACGCCGAAGACGACCGGCTTCCCGGCGCGCTGGGCCGCCTGCGCGATGCCGCTCGCCGCGCCGCCGGCCACGTAGTCGAAGTGCGCCGTCGCGCCGCGGATCACGGCGCCGAGGCACACCACGGCGTCGATCGAGGGGGCGCGCGCCAGCCGCTCGGCCACCAGCGGCAGCTCGAAGGAGCCCGGGACCCAGGCGACCGTCACGTGGTCCGGATCGACCCCGTGCCGGACGAGCTCCTCCTCGCATCC
Organism: Planctomycetota bacterium; assembly: GCA_019636275.1. Lineage (GTDB taxonomy): Bacteria > Planctomycetota > J058 > J058 > J058 > JAMLIC01. The sequence goes on from JAHBXY010000030.1 coordinate 42,140, forward strand.
GCGGAGGAGCTCGCGCGTGACGAACTCGTTGAACCGGGCGCACACGACGCCGACCCGGACCCCCTCGCCGCGCGGGCGGCCCACGATCACGCTGGACATTCGGGAACCTCGACTCGCCAGGGCCGCGACCTCACCCCAACGGAGGGGCCCCGAGGAGGGGCGGGATTCTATCCGATCGCGCCCCTGGCGGGGGCCCCGGTCCGCCGAAGGCGCGGTACGTGCCCTCCCGGGGCGCGTGTCCTAGAATTCGAGCCCACTCGCCGCCGGCGAGACAGCCCAGGTCGTTGCGGTGGGATCACTTACGTCCGCCGCAGGTGGTACTGCATGGCCAAGTACAAGCCCGCCGGCGAGGAGGCGACCTTCACCATCAAGGTCAAGCAGGTGAAGGCGGGCTCCTCCTACACCCTCGACATCTGCCAGGTCGCCAGGGGGAGCTCGACGGTCCTCAAGAGCGTCGAGGGCACCTGGGCCGACTCCTGCGATGAGAAGGATGGGATGCCCATCGAGATCTCCGGCGGCACGGCCACCGTGCGCTGGAAGGCCGAGGGCCCGCCGGCCGACGGCGACGCGCGCTCGTGGCGCGTGCTGGCGAAGGTCACCATCACCGACGACAAGGGCAAGAAGCGCGAGCAGACCTCGCCCGAGCTCGAGGTCTACCACGACTGGGTCGAGGTCGCCTCGGTGCGCGACGACGGGTCGAAGGTCGAGGACGCGAGCTTCAAGCTGCTCGTCAACAAGCGCTCCCACGCCAAGGAGTCGACCGGCAAGGCGGGCAAGGTCAAGGTCGCGGACCTCCCGCCGGGGCCGCTGAAGCTCGAGTGGCAGAAGCCGTTCGCGCTGGACAAGTACGTCGAGGAGAAGGGGACCGCCCTCAAGGCCCAGCTCCGCGTGGGCAAGCGGGCGCGGCTCGCCTGGCCGCGGGGCACGCAGAAGAAGCCGCACCGGCAGCTCGTCAACCTGACCGCCGACGCCAAGGCGCCGCAGCAGGGCTCGCTGGTGAAGGTCCAGCTCGAGCTCGAGGGCGGGGTCGCCGGCGACAAGGTCTACGTGCGCCACTCGCTCTCGCCGAAGAACAGCAAGCGGAACGACGTCGTCCTGGGCCTCGCGGGCGCGACCTGCACGTCGTGGGCGCCCGAGGGGGGCGTCGAGGTCACGCTGGGCGGCGACGCGCCGAAGGCGACGGTCGACCTCGAGATGGGCAAGGCCGGCGGCGACGTGGTCACGCTCGAGGTCGGCGGCACCGACCAGTGCAAGGACGGGTCGGTCACGATCCAGGGCTGGCGCAAGGTCTGGTACCAGATCAGCGCGCCGGCGGGGACCGAGCCGCCCGGCATGCAGCGGCTGATCAAGTGCATGGCCGACGTGTTCGTCGACTACGAGGAGCTCAAGGCCGACCGGGTGAAGATCAAGGAGGCGGACGCCGGCATGCCGGCGGGCTCCTGGTACGACGCCAAGCTGGTGGGCGGGAAGGCGGGCGAGCGCTACCTCAACGTGGGCGACTACAACCGGGTCTGGTTCCACGACACGTACTTCAAGAAGACCAAGGCCCCGCACGAGTGCCACGTCCTCTACGCCCACACGCAGATGGACTACGGCGCCGAGGAGATGGCGTCGGTCACGCTGAGCCCCGGCGACGAGCGCGAGTTCGACTGGCCGCCGTCGCCCGGCACGCGGGTGAAGGGCCACCTGCTGAAGTACGCCGACAACGTCTTCCCGGTGAACGTCAAGACCGGCGGCGACGCGTTCGTCAGCGGGATCTGGAAGGAGAAGGGCGGCGCCAACCGCCGCGGCGACCTGACCGCCGCCGACGTCCACTGCCACTTCCCGAAGCACCCGCGGCACGTCGCCTTCAAGCTGCCGGCCGACGCCGTCGACGCGCTGTCGAAGGGCAACGACGTCCTCGTGCGGATCTTCATGCACACGATGAAGGGCACGTTCCTGGGCGAGGCCATGGGCGGCACGGGCAAGCAGCTCATCGCCACGCACGTGCGCGACAAGGGCGAGCGCACGGCCAACAGCACGGTGAACGACGTCATGGCCCACGAGCTCGGCCACGTGCTCGGGCAGGCGGTGAAGTCGGGGGGCGAGCCGCCCGGGCTGTCGCACGCGGACCACAAGCGGCAGTACACGAACATGGGCCACCAGGGCTCGCACTGCGCGGACGGCATGAAGGACGCCGACTTCGGCGACGGCGCCGGCTCCGGCCTGGCCGACTTCAGCGGCTACAAGAAGTGCCGCTGCATCATGTACGGCGAGAACGACCAGGACGGCTCGAACAGCAATGGCCTCTTCTGCGGGCGCTGCAAGCCGTTCCTCATGGCGCAGGCGATGGACGCCATCCCGTGAGCCCGGGCCCGCTGCAGCTCGACGACGAGGTGTTCTTCGGCGACCCGACGCCGGCGCTCCGCGCCCGCCTGCCCGAGCTCGACGACGAGGGGTTCCGCGGCCTGCTCCTCGACGGGCCCAGCGTGGTGCCGCTCGACCGCGAGGCGCTCCCGCTGGCCGGGCTGTTCACGCTCACCGGCCGGCAGCTCGAGCTCGGCGCGCCGGCGGGGCGCGCGCTGCTCGTCGGCGCCTGCGCCGACACGGGAGCCGTGGTCTGCGGGCTGGCCCTGCACCCGGGCAAGGAGCCGGCGCGCCGGCGGCCGAGCGCCGGCCGGGCGCCAGCGGGGCTGCCCGCCCCGTCGCTCGACGCGAGCGTCACGGGCGCCGCCTTCGCGCTCGACGCGCGCCGGCAGGTCGGCGCCCTGCCCTGGGCGCCGGGCGCGTGGACCTTCTGGCTCGTCCTGCGCGACCTGCCGAGCAACCCGGCCCGCGTGCGCCTCGCGCCGGCGCGGCCGCCCCAGGCCGCCGCGTCGCAGGCCGCCGCGCCCCAGCCGCCCCCTGGCCGGCGCCCGTCTGGCCGCCCGAGTCGGTGCCGCGCGCTCGCGACGTCGAGGGCGCGCCGCCGCCGCCCGCCGGCCGGGGCGTGGCCCTGCGCGCCGAGCGGGCCCTCGTGCCCACCGAGCCCGGCGCCCGCTGGACCCTGCGCCTCGCCTGGCGCCTGGCCGTGCGCCCGGGCGAGCGCGTCCCGCCGCCCGAGGACGGCCGGCCACCGCCGCCGTTCCCGCCCGACGTCCTGGCGGTCGTGCCGATCACGCTGGTCATCACCGGCGCCGGGGCCGCGGGCCCGTGGGTCATGCCCCTGCGCGTCCCCTGCCTGGCGCTGGCCGGCGACGAGGGGAGCGGGCAGGTCGAGCTCGACCTCCTCGGCGTGCGCGGCGCGCCGCGCGCGCCCGGCGACACCTACTTCGTCTACGCGGTCACGGCCGACCGGCTCGACGGACCGGTCGCGACCGCCCTCGTCGACGAGGCCGCGCTGCCCAGGGAGGGTCCGTGAGCGTCGCGTCTTCCGCCGCCGTCCGGTTCGCGATCGCCGGCCGCGACACGCGGCTCGAGCTGCGCGTCCGCGGTCAGTACCGCGACGGCACCGCCTGCCAGTTCAGCATCTACAAGGCGGCCGACCGGAGCGTCATCGAGACGATCGACGGGCAGGTGCAGCGGGGGAAGGCCGTGACGACCTGGTCGGCGGTCGGCCCCGACGAGGCCGACGCCGCTCGCTCGCACCGGGTGTTCTACGAGGTGACCGTCGACGGGACGGCGCAGACGACCTCGCCCGAGCTCGAGGTCTACCACGACGCCATCGAGGTCTCCTCGGTCGGCGAGGACGGCGCGGCCCTGCCCGACGTGCGCTTCGTCCTCACGATCACGCGCGCCGGCGCGCGCAGCCGCCACACCGTGCAGGGCTCGACGGGCTCGACGGGGTCGTTCCGGGTCACGGGGCTGCCGCCCGGCGACGTCGAGCTCACCTGGCGCAGCCCGGCCCGCTTCCTCGAGTGGGTCGAGGAGCCCACGGGGACGAAGCGCAAGGCCAAGCTCAAGCCGGCGTTCCGGGCCCGCCTCGTCTGGCCCCCGGCCGGCACACACAAGCAGTGGGTCAACCACCGCGCCCGCCCGGACCAGCCGGACCTGGGGAGCAAGCTCAAGGTGCGCGTCGCCGTGCACCCCGACGACGGCCCGAGCCGCGCGGGCGACGAGGTCTTCCTCAAGCTGGAGTACCCGCCGCAAAACCAGCTCTCGCGCCGCGCCAACCCGCGCCGCGGGGTCGCGGGCGGCGCCGTCCAGGCCTGGTCGCGGCCGATGGTCGGCGCGACGAAGAGCGTGCGGGCGGACGGCGGCGAGGTGGAGTTCGAGGTCGAGCTCGGCCTGGCCGGCGGCGACAAGGTCACGATCCACGTCGGGGGCACCGAGGCCTGCGAGGACGAGCAGGTCGAGGTGACGAACTGGCGCCGCCTCTACTACCACCTGATGCGGCCCGACAACACCCGCGACCACCCGACGGACCAGACCGACGCCCGGCTCGCGCCGCTCTTCATCGAGTTCGAGCGGTTCCGGCAGACGGTCCTCCGCCCGGGGGAGAACGGCGCCCCCCCGGGGACCTGGCAGCAGGGGCGGATGCTCGGGCTCACGGGCGACCGGGCCGACGAGTGGTTCCTGATCCTCGGCCACCACAACCATCCCTGGCTCGAAGGCCTGTGCGACCGCACGAAGGGCAAGCTCGGCCTCAACACGGCCATCTGCCACCTCATCTTCAACGGCACGCCGTACCAGAGCTCGCGCGCCTACGCCAAGACGATCACGGCCGAGGTCACGGCCGCCCGGACGGACGTGGCGATCGACGCGCGCGACGACGCCAAGTTCGTCTTCCCGCACGGCGTCACCGACGGCGCGCACCCCTTCGTGCGCGGCCGCTGGCAGACCGTGGGCGGACGCGCGCGCTCCGGGACGCTCACGCGCGACATGGTCGTGGTCGACCGCGTCGGCCGCTCGGTGGCGGTCGTCCTCCCCGCCGGCACGCCGACCGACCCGGGCTCGATCGTCGGCGACGGCACCGGCGGGACGCAGCGCATCCGCGTCACCATCACGCTCAGGTACGCCCTCGGGAACATCAACGGCATGGCCTTCCCGGGCGGCGTGCAGCTGCTCAAGAACATGCCGGGCGTCCAGTCGTTCAACGACGTCATCTGCCACGAGCTGGGCCACGCCATGGGCCAGGCCCCCAACCGCGACGAGCCGCCGCCGCGCCCCCTCGCCGTCCGCGAGCACGGCAACACCTACGACGAGCGCGGGCACGTGGGCCCGCACTGCAACCACGGGCTCGACGCGGCCGGGGCCACGCACGAGCTCGTCATCCGACCGGACGGGACGCGCGACTACGTCGAGCTCGCCGGCCGCGCGGCCTCGTCGCGCCCGAACTACACGCGGCTCGTGAAGCAGGTGGGCACCGACTACGAGGGCGTCGACGGGACCTGCATCATGTGGGGCGCCTCCACGACGGACGACCCCTCCTGGGCCACGGACGGCTTCTGCGAGCGCTGCGTGCCGTTCGTCAAGGCCATGACGCTCGACGACGTGGTGGGCTGATGCCGGGGCCGCTGGGACTCGCCGAGGCCGACCTGTGGGGCGACCCGCGCGCGCGCGAGGACGTGATCATCGACCGCCTCATCGACGAGGGCTTCCTGGGCGTGGCCGTCGAGGCCCCGGCCCGCGTGGCGCTCGGCGCGCGCGCGACGCTGCCGCTCGTCGGCGTCGAGGCGGCCCCCCTGAGCGGCGCCGGGGGCTGGGCCCCGGTGCGCCTGGCCGCCGTCGCCTGCGCGTCGGCCCTCGAGACGCGCGAGGTCCGGGCCGCGCTCGCCTTCGCGCCGGCCGACGCGGGTCCGCCCTCCTTCCCGCCCGAGGGCGACCCGCCGGCGCTCGAGGGGGCGCAGTACGAGATGTTCGAGGTCGACCTGCGCGCGCGGCTGCGCCTGCCCTGGCGCCCGGGGACGTGGGTCGCGGGCCTCCTCGTGCGCGAGCAGGCGACCAACCGCGTGACCGTGAAGCTGGAGCCCGGCGCCCCCGGCTTCGTCGACCCGGCCGTGGCCGCGCTCGCGACCGCGCGCCGCCGCCCGCGCTACCCGCAGCCGGTGTGGCCTCGGCCCGCGCCGGGCACGCCGCTGCCGTCCTACCGGCCGCGGCCCGACTCGCCGCCGCTCCCCGAGGGGCCGGGCATCGCGCTGGCCGTCGAGCGCCTGCTCGAGGACACCGACGACGCGCAGGTCGTCGTGCGCGGCAGCTTCCGCCTGCCGGTCCTCGAGCGCGAGGTCGTCAAGCCCGCCGACCCGGCGGACGCCGCGCTCGTCGACGCCATGGACGAGCGCGCCCGCGCCGAGCTCCTGGCCGACGGGGCGGCCTGGCAGGACCCGGGCGACCCCGAGGCCACGGCCGTGCTGCCGATCACGCTCGTGGCGACCGGCGCCGAGCGGCCCGCGCCGCTGGTGGTTCGCCTGCAGGTCCCCGTGCACGCGCCGATCGACCCCACGGCCGACGCGCCCGAGGCCACCGGCCACTTCGCGCTCGACCTGCTGAAGGTCGACGGCGGCGAGCGCCTGCGCGGGCAGACGAGCTTCATCTACGCGCTGTGCGGCGAGGTCCTGGCCGGGCCGGCGGCGGTGGCCGTGGTCGACCCGCGCGTGATCGGCAGGGGCGGGGGAGGGGCGCGGTGAGCGACACGATCGAGAGCGCCGAGCTGCAGCACGTCGCGGTCGACGGCGACGTCGACCTGCGCACCGTCGTCACCGGCGCCGAGGACGGGGCCGCGTGCACGTTCGAGGTGCACAAGGTCGACGACGACAGCGTCGTGGCCACGATCCAGGGCGAGGTGCAGGAGGGCGTCGCCGTGGGGAGCTGGGACCCGCAGCTCACGCCCGACGGCGACGAGCGCGGCCTGCGCGTCTACTACACCGTCACGGTCGACGACCAGACGACGCGCAGCCAGGAGCTCGAGGTCTACCTCGACTGGGTCGAGATCAGCTCCGTCGACGAGGAGGACCAGCCGCTCGCCGACGTGCCCTACAAGCTGAAGATCGGCGAGCTCCTGCGCGAGGGCTCGACCGGCTCGGCGGCGACCTACCGCGAGGCGGGCCTCCCGCCGGGCGAGCTCGACTTCGAGTGGTGCGGCCCGTATCAGCTCGTGGAGTGGGTCGACGACAAGGGGCCCAAGCGCAAGGCGAAGCTGAAGAAGGTCCACCGGCTGAAGTTCCTCTGGCCCGACCCCGAGCGCAGCGGCGGGCGCCGCCTGTGGTTCGAGGACGGCACCGAACTCGAGCTGCAGGACCGCTTCCACGCGCACACGCAGTGGGTGAACCTGCCGGTCGACCCGGGCGCGTCCGAGCGCGGCAGCCGCCTGACGCTCAAGGTGGTCGGCGACGAGCGCGACGCGGTCAAGGCGGGTGACAAGGCCTTCGTGAAGGTCGTGTGGCCGCCCGCCGACCAGCGCTCGAAGCGCACCGAGCCGGCGCGCGAGCTCGTGGGCGGCGCGGCGAAGCCGTGGACGCAGGGCGACGACGAGAAGGGGCTCGAGCTGACCTTCGGCGCCGACGGCGGCGAGGTGTCGTTCGAGCTGGAGCTGGGGCGGGCCGGCGGCGATCAGGTCACCGTGCACGTGGGCTGCACGGACCGCTGCGAGGACGCCAAGCTCGTCATCACGAACCGGCGCAAGGTGTGGTACCAGACCACGCGCATGGCGCACCAGGCGCTCGTCGACCTGCACGAGGGCGAGGCCACGGCGCGCGCCTGGCTGGACGCGGTCGCGGTGGAGCTCGAGGCCGAGGAGGACGTCGTCTGGGACGACGCCCCGGCGCTCGACGGGCCGGCCAAGGAGCGCGGCCTGGCCAGGGTGCCGGCCGCCTGGTTCGAGGCCGGCGCCGCCGGCGAGCGGGCGATCGTCGGCAGCCACAACTGGGAGTGGTTCAAGAAGAAGTTCCTGCGCCGCAACGGGGCCCTCGGCGTGCACCTCGTCGTCGCGGACGCGATCGTGTGGGGCACGCAGTGGGACGGCAGCACCGCCTTCTCGCAGGCCTTCTCGATCGAGTGGCCGCCCGAGGTCGACGCCGACACGGGTCAGCCGACCCTCGCGCGCTTCGTGTTCCTGCCCAACCGCGAGCGCTTCGAGGTCTTCCCCCAGGCGCTGCACGACGGCGGGCTGACGCTGCGCGGCGCCACGTGGAGCACGCCGAACCGCCGCAGCGTCCCGCGCCGCTTCCGCAACCGCTCGGGGCCGATCGACCCCGCCTGGGTGCGCATCGACCGCCACGCGGGGCGCGCCGTCGACGAGGGGGGCGGCGGCGCCGTCCTGTCCGACGGCGTGAAGGGCGCCTGGATCACCTTCCCGGCCGAGTCCGAGCCCGGGCAGGTCCTCGCCGCGGGCGTGACGCTGCGCGTGCGCGGCCGCCTGCACCCGGGGCAGGTGGGCCGCGCCGGCTCGACGCAGGGCTTCCAGATCGTCACCACCGCCGTGCCCGACCCCGGCCTGGCGAACTTCATCATCGCGCACGAGCTCGGCCACAACATGCGCCAGTCGCCGGTGCGCGACACCGGCGCGACGGCCGCCGAGAACCGGCGCTTCTACCTGCCGCCGGGCCTCGAGTTCGCGGACCACCCGCACGGCTACCGCGGCAAGGGGCACCAGGGGCCGCACTGCAACTTCGGCCTGAACGACGCGGGGGCCACGCACATCCGCAACGTCAAGCCCGACGGCTCCGAGGAGTTCCTCCCCTTGAGCGGCTCGGCGGCCGACCAGGACGACTACCCGCGCCTGCGCAAGCAGGAGGACGGCGAGTACGTGCGGGTGGGCGGGCTGTGCCTGATGTACGGCGGGGCGCGCCCGAAGATCGCCGAGGAGACGGTGGGCTTCTGCGAGCACTGCGCGCCCTACGCCCGGGCCAACGCCCTCGACGACATGCACCTCGACTGGGACGTGGCCGCCTTCGGCGACGAGGACGGGGACGTCGAGGCCGAGGCCGAGGAGGCCGACCCGCCCGAGCCGCTGCGCATCCGCCTCCTCGACGCGGCCTACAGGCCGCACGCCAACGCGGCCTACGAGCTCACGCTCCCCGACGGGAGCAAGGCCTCGGGCACGACCGACGCCGACGGCGTCCTCGAGCAGCCCCTGCCGGCGGCCGGGCCGGGCGGCGGCGACGTGCGGATAAAGTACACGCCCGAGGGCGAGGACGAGCGCGAGGTCACCGTGCGCATCCCGGGCGACGACCCCGACGGCGACGACGCCGCGCTGGCGCACCTGCACAACATCGGCTTCGGCGCGCCGGGCCAGCCGCTCGAGGCGACGGTGCGCCAGTTCCAGGCCGCCCGCGGGCTGCCGCTCACGGGCGCGCTCGACGAGACCACCAAGGACGCGATCGACGCGCTCTTCAGCGACGAGCAGGCGGACGCGCTGCGGCGCGGCCTGCGCGGGGAGGGGTAGCCGTGCCCGACGTGACCGTGGCGCCGCCGCCGCTGTACTACGCCCAGGCGGACGGGACGAACTTCAAGGACAGCGCCGACTTCGGCAAGGACCTCGAGTCGAAGACGGCCTTCCGCAACCTGCTCGCCGACTTCCTCCCGGCGCGCGCGAGCACGCCGGGGCGCCTCGAGGACCCGGCGCGGCCGTGGTTCCCGGTGTGGCGCGTCAACCAGCAGAGCCCGTCGCAGCCCGACCCCAGGGGGATCGCCGTCATGGCCCCGGCCGGCCTCAACGGCGCCGGGCACGCCGAGTTCTCGGGCCGCGCCGAGTGGGACAAGGCCAGCGAGTTCTTCGAGCGCTGGATGTTCGAGCCGGCCGTGACCGTCGACGCGAGCGGCAAGGCGACGCTCGGGGTCGGCGCCGGCACCGTCCACCGCGCCCACCTGGTCGTCGTCAGCTCGCACGGCTGGCTGGGCGGCTTCGCCGGCGGCGAGATCTGGGACCAGAAGAAGTGGTTCCTCGTGGGCAAGGTGGCCGAGGAGGGGCGCGGCTTCCGCGGACCGGTGTGGGTCCTCCTCACGCAGTGCTCGACGCTCAACTCGGCCACGTGGCCGAGCTGGGCCAAGGTCCTCGCCAACAGCAGCCCGCACGTGCGCGGGATCCTGGGCTACGAGGAGGTGGCCCCCGGGGCCACCATGGCCGCGGCGATCGGCCGCGGGTTCGTGCAGAAGCTGAGGGAGGGGCAGAGCTTCCTGGCCGCCTGGAAGGCCATGAACCCGAGCAGCAACTGGGCGGCGATCGTCCACAAGGACGCCGTCAACGACAAGCTGAAGGACCTGCCGGCGATCGTCGAGGGCAAGAAGCCGCTGGCCGACGTGACGACGACGGCGGCGAAGTTCAACTACTACGGCTACCTGAAGAACTACAAGAGCGGCGCGGCGCAGGAGATCTACCTGGCCGACCCGCCGTTCTCGTTTCGCTTCGCCATGGGCGTGTCGGGCAAGCTCCACGACGTCGGCCCGGCGACGCTCGACGGCGGCCAGGCGAGCCTGCGCGACGCGACGCGCATGCCCGACTGGAAGTGGCTCATGGGGATCAAGCTCAACGACGGCGCCGACATCAAGAGCGTGGCCATCGAGTGGATCCACATCCGGCCGACGAAGAAGCGCCTGCAGATGGACAAGATCTGGCAGCCGCCCACGTCCGCGGCCGCCGCGCAGGTGACGAACACGGGGACCAAGAAGGAGACGTTCACGATCACGCCCGACGCCCCGGCCGCCTCGCTGACGATCACCTGGAAGGCGCAGCCGCAGGACGTCATGGGCCCGGTGACGGCCGACATCAGCTACCACGGCGACGACAAGCTCGTGCCGCACCACTCCTACCTCTACCCGCGGATCACGGTCACGCCGGTCAGCGGGGCGGCGCTGAAGCACGACTTCCCCACCAACGGGCTGTCCTGGTACGGGTAGGTTCGGTCCGGGCTCGCGGGTTCACTTCGATACTTCAGGCGCGTAAAGTATCGAAGGGTGGCGCGCTTCGATACTTCTGTATCAGGCGAAGCTCCGCACCCATAAGCGCATGAATCCAAAGGACTTCACCGACCCCGCGGGGGAGCTCGTCGAGGCCGGGAGGGGCGCGAGCGCCTACCGGGCCTTCGTTCCTGCCCCGCTGCCTCCCCGGGTGGAGTGGGCCGGGCTCGTCACCCCCCTGGCAGCGGCCACCCTCTCGCTCGGGCAGCTCGGCGGGACCGGGCATACGCTCCCCAACCCCCACCTGCTGCTCCGACCGTTCCTGCGCCGTGAGGCGGTGGCCTCGAGCCGGATCGAGGGCACCCAGGCGTCGCTCACCGACCTCGTCCTTTTCGAGGCCTCACCCCAGGCCTCGCAGGTCCCCGACGTGCAAGAGGTCGCCAACTACGTGCGCGCCCTCGAGCACGGGCTCCAGCGCAGCGCGGAGCTCCCCGTGAGCCTGCGGCTCATCCGCGAGCTCCACCAGGTGCTTCTCACCGGCGTCCGCGGCCACGAGCGGACGCCAGGAGAGTTCAGGACCGACCAGAACAGGATCGGCTCGCCTGGCAGCCCGCTGAGCGCGGCCCGCTTCGTGCCGCCGCCGCCCGACCGGCTCCTGCAGGTGCTCGGCCAGCTCGAGACCTACCTGCACGCACCGAGCGACCTGCCGCCGCTCGTCCGGCTCGCCGCGATCCACTACCAGTTCGAGACGATCCACCCCTTCCTCGACGGCAACGGCCGCGTGGGTCGGCTGCTGATCACGCTCCTGCTCTGCCTCGACGGGATCCTCTCCCAGCCGCTGCTCTACCTCTCGGCGTACTTCGAGCGGCACCGGCAGGAGTACTACGACACCCTCCTCGACGTGAGCCGCGCCTCGCGCTGGGATGCGTGGTTCCGCTTCTTCCTGCGCGGCGTCGAGGAGCAGTCGCAGGACGCGATCCGCAGCGCGCGCCGACTGCTCGACCTGCGGCAGGAGCTCCACGGGCGCCTGCACCAGGCGAAGCGCTCCGCCCTGGCGTTGAAGCTCCTCGACGACCTCTTCGACCGTCCGGCGACGACGGTGCCCGACGCCGCGCGGCTGCTCGACATCACCCCGCGCGCCGCGCAGGGGAACATCGACAAGCTCGTGCAGGAAGGGATCCTGGTGCATCGCCCCGGCACGACGCACCCGCGCGTCTACGTCGCGGTCCCGATCCTCCGGGCCCTCGAGGAGACCGGCGCGTGAGCGACCTGGGACACGCTTCCAACATCTCGCCCGTGCGGCCGGCCGACGGCTCGCTCAAGCGCATCGACGTGCTCGAGGGCTCTGTTGCATGGTCTCCGCCAGGCGACCATGTTCCGTATCGATCCCGGTGAGGTGACCCGCAACGCCGCGGCCTCTGCCGCGAAGAGGGTCGAGCGGGCCCAGAGTGGGCTGGCGTCACTGGGGCGCACCCGGAGCGGCGGCTTCGCCAGGACCTGGACCATCGCGACGGTCGCTAGGCGGGCCGCCTACTACGCCCCTCTGGGCGAGGACCTCACCGCTGGCGTCAGCGACCCAGCCCCGTTCTACGCCGCGCAGCACCTCGGCGAGGCGGTCGTCCTGCAGGCGATTCGAGAGGCCGTCGTGCCCTGGGTCCTGGGTCACTCGGATCCGCTCCGCGGGGCGTGATATGGGTCCCCGCACGAGGGCCACCCCTCCGTTCGGGCGGCCGAAGCGGTGAGCCATCGACCCTGCCTTCCACGATCATCGACGCGAGCCGCGCACCGAGCGCGGCGGAGCAGGCTGGCCCCGTCCTCCCGCCCGGGGTAGCCTCGCGCGCGTGAAGGGCGGCTTCCTCGGCCTCAAAGACGACGAAGGCTTCTGGCGCCGGCCGCTGGCGCGCCAGGACCGCGTCCTCGACCGCCTGCTCGACCGCCGGCCGGGGCTCCTCCTCGACGCCCCCTGCGAGGTGGAGCTGCCGCTGCGCCAGAGCCTGCCGGCGGTCGTCGGGCTCGTGGCCACCTACGAGCAGCTCCACGGGCTCGACCCGGGCCGCGCCGGCGCGCTGGCGGCGGTGAACGTCGAGACGAGCGAGGTGTGGGCCGGCACCCTCGAGGACCTCGACGGCGTCGAGCCGCCGGACGACCCGGGCCCGCCGCCGGCGACGAAGGGCACGGGGGCGCTGGTGCTGCTGGCGTGCGCGCGCGCGCGCACCGGCCTGGCCTGGACCCCCGGGGCGTCGTACCTGCTGTCGGCGCACCTGCGCGAGCGCGCCTCGAACCGCGTCCCCGTGCGGCTCGTCCCGGGGCCGCAGGTCTACGTCGACCCGGCGGCGCGGGCGCTCGTCCTCGCCCGCCGCCGCGCCCACGCCCTGCGCCACTCGCCCGTCGGGCCGCTGGCCGAGGGCGGCCTCGACCTCGGCGATCCGGCGGCGAAGGCCCTCGTGCCGGAGCGGCCGGGCCTGGCCGCGCGCGCCGAGCGCGTCGTCGTCATGGACCCGGGCGCCCCGGCCGTCCTGCGCGTCGGCCTGCGCGCCGCCCTGCGCCCCTGGGAACGGGCCCGCCCGGCGCGCCCGGGCGACCCGGACCTCGACGCGCGCGTCTCGGGCGTCGTGCCGGTGACGCTGCTCGTGACCGGCGCGCTCGACGCCGCGCCGAGGGTGCTCGCCCTGCGCGTCCCGGTCGAGGACCCGCTGCCCCACGACCTCGACGCCGACGCCCTCGATCCGGACGCGGACGGCCCCGAGGTGGCGCTCGCGTTCGCCCTCGACCTGCTGCGCCTCGACGGCTTCCCGCGCGCGCCGGGCACCTACTACGTGAGCGTCTTCTCCGGCGAGCACATGGCCGGCCCGGCCCCCGTGGCGCTCGTGTCGCCCCTGTCGCTGAGGGCCCCGTGAGGGCCGCGCTGCTCGTCGCGCTGGCGCTCGCCGGCGGCGCGGCCGCCCAGGAGGTCGCCGTGGACCCGGACCCGGACGCCTTCACCGACCACCTCGCCGATACCCTGGACCTCGAGGGCGTCGAGGCCTGGGAGGAGCGCCTGGACCCCGCCCACGAGGAGGCCTGGCTGGCCGGGCGCGAGGTCGAACCCGGCGTCGACGACCTCGCCCGGCCGCCGGCGCCGGCGGTCGTCGGGCTGACCGCGCGGGCGGGCGACCTGGCGATCACGCGCCTCGTCGCGCCCGACGCCGCGCGCGCGGCCGCCTTCGCCCGCCGCGCCCTCGAGGGCTTCGTCCTGCCGCTCGGCGCCGGGCCGGCCGGGAAGGCCCCGGCGCCGCTGCCGCTCCTCTTCGAGGTCCGCGGGCGGCACATGCTGATCGTCCGCGGGCCGGCGGCCGCCGACCTCGAGCGCGCCCTGCCCGCGCGCGCCGCCGCCTGGGAGGCCCCCGGGTTGCCGCCCCCCGACGCGCCGGTCGAGGGGGTCGCCGTCTTCGCCGACGGCCACGCGGCGCTGGCCTTCGTCGGCGAGGGGCCGGTGGTCGAGCGCCTGCGCCGCTTCGTCGACCCGCCGTTCACCCCCGGGGGCACGGGCGTCTTCGGCGGGTCCCACGAGGGCCGGCGCTACCACGCCTACATGTGGGGGGAGGCCGGCGCCGGCTGGAGCGCGGGGAGCGAGGGGGCGCGCCAGGCCGCGCGTGACCTGGCCCGCGACCTGGCCGCTGCGCTCGGCGCTCCCTTCGAGGACGAGGCCGACCGATGACCGTCACCGCCGCCCCGCGCTTCACCTGCCCGCCCGAGGTGCAGGCCGCCGCCCGCGAGCACCTGCGCGCGCTCCTGCGCCTCGACACGACGAACCCGCCCGGCAACGAGGGCCCGGCCGTCGACCTCCTCGCGGACGTCCTGCGCCAGGGCGGCCTCGAGCCCGAGGTGCTCGTCTCGCCGCAGGGGCGGCCGAACCTCGTCGCGCGCCTCGCCGGCACGGGCGCCCGCCCGCCGCTGCTCCTGGGCGCGCACCTCGACGTCGTCGAGGCCGACCCCGCCCGCTGGACGCACCCGCCGTTCGACGCCGTCGAGGCCGACGGCTGCCTGTGGGGGCGCGGCGCGATCGACATGAAGAACATGGCCGCCATGGCCGCGGCGATCCTCGTCGGCTTCAAGGCCGCGGGGCTCCAGCCGGCGCGCGACATCATCTTCGCCGCCGTCGCCGACGAGGAGGCCGGCTGCACCGAGGGCTCGGCCTTCCTCGTCGAGCGGCACCCCGACAAGGTCCGGGCCGAGTTCGCCCTGGGCGAGGGCGGCGGCTTCACGGTCCACTTCGGCGGCCGGCGCTTCTACCCGCTCATGACGGCCGAGAAGGGCCTCTGCTGGGTGCGCGTCGTCGCCGAGGGCCAGCCCGGCCACGGCTCCATGCCGCTCGAGCGCTCGGCCGTGCAGAAGCTCGCCCGCGCCGTCGACCGCCTGGCCTCGGTGCGCCTCCCGGCCCACAGCGGGCCGGCGAGCGCGTTCGTGCGGGCGCTCGCCGAGCACGCGCCCCTGCCGGCGGCCCTCGTCCTGCGCCTCCTGCTCAACCCGTCCATGCGCGACCTGGTCCTCGACCGCCTGTTCCCCGACCCGGCCCTGGCGCGGCCGTTCGCCGCGGTGCTCGCCAACACGGTCAGCCCGACCGTCCTGCGCGCGGGGGGCAAGACGAACGTCATCCCGGGCCGCGCCGAGGCCGAGCTCGACGGCCGGACCCTCCCGGGCCAGACGACGGCCGACCTCCTGCGCGAGCTCGAGGCGGTCGCCGGCCCCGACGTGCGCTTCGAGGTGATCTCGGCCGCGCCGCCCGTCGAGACGAGCCCCGACACCGACCTCTTCCGCCACCTGTGCGCGACGATCCGCCGCCACGACCCCGAGGGGATCCCGATCCCCTACCTGTGCCCCGGGTTCACCGACGCCAAGAGCTGGTCGCGCCTCGGCGCCCGCTGCTACGGCTTCCTGCCCCTGCGCCTGCCCCCCGAGGTCCGCTACGCCGACCTGTTCCACGGCGACGACGAGCGGATCCCCCTCGACGGGCTCGACTGGGGCACGCGCGTGCTCTGGGACGCGCTGCTCGGCGCGTGACCCGCCCGGGCCCCTGGTGCGCCGCCGTCGTCTCCCTGCGCCTGGCGGGCCTGGCGCTCGCCGCCACCGGCGCCGCCGCCGGCGGCGCCGCCCTGCTCGCCGGCGGCTGGGGCGCGCTGTCGCTCCTGCGCGTGCCGCGCGGCCGCGTGGCGCTCGAGGTGCTCCTGGCCGCCGGCGTCGGCGACGCGCTCGCGCCGGGGCCGCGCTGGCCCTGGCTCGTCGCGGCGCTCCTGGCCGCCGCCTGGCTCCTCCTGGCGCCCGAGGCCGGCGCCTACCCGCTCAACGGCCTCGACCGCTACTTCGTCGCGCAGGACTACCCGGGCGCTCGCATCAACAGCCACCACGTCGTCGACACGCGCGACGCGCTCGACCACGACGCGCTCGTCCTGGCCCTCGGCGCGCTGATGGCCGAGGCGCCGCTGGCCCGCTCGTTCGTGCGCGAGGCGGCCCTCGGCGCCGAGCGCTTCTTCGCCCTCGCGCCCTTCGTCGACCCGGCCGACCTCGTCGAGCGGCGCGCGACCCCGCTCGAGACCGACGATGGCTGGGCCGCGCTCGACGCGCCGTTCGACCTGGCGCGGCGCCCGCCCCTGCGCGTCGTCCACGCCCCCCGCGAGGGCGGCGGCTGGCGCCTCGCGCTCACGGTTCACCACAGCGCCGTCGACGGCGCGGGCGGCCTCCTCCTCCTCGACCGCCTCCTGCGCCACTACCTCGCCTGCACGGGCGGCGCGCCGCCACCGCCGCCGTTCGTCGACCCCGGCGGTCGTCGCCTGCGCGACGTCCTGCGCCCGCGAGGTCGCGCGTGGCTCCTGCGCATGATCTGGCGCCACGCGCGGCCGCTCGACAAGGTGGGCGTGCGCAACGCCTCGCTCCTCGACGACGAGACCGCGCGCCCCGCCGGCTCGCGGCACCGCCTGGCCGCGCTCCCGGCCGACGACTGGCGGCGCCTGGGCGAGCGCGCGGCGACGCTGGGCCTGACGCGCAACGACCTGCTCCTGGCCGCCGTGCTCCGCGCGGCCGACGCCTGGCGCCAGGCGCGCGGCAAGGACGAGCGCCCCTTCCGCGTGCTCCTGCCCACCGACCTGCGGGCCACGCTGGGGCTGCCGCCGCGGACGCTCCAGAACGTCGTCGGCGTCGTCCGCGCCGACTTCACCCTGGCCGAGGTCCGCGACCCCGACCTGCCGGCGATCGTCTCGCGGCGGGTCAAGGCCGGCCGCGACCTCGAGGAGGCGGTCGAGGCCCCGGTGAACCTGGGGACCGTCTCGGCGCTCCTGCCGCCCTGGCTGTTCCGGCGCGCGCTGCGGGCCTTCGATGCCGACCCGCGCTCGTTCTTCTTCTCGCTCCTGTGGAGCCACATCCGCGTCCCGCCCGACCTCGCCCGCCTGCCCGGGACCGAGGCCGTGTGGGTGCGCGGGTCGCTCGTGCGCCAGCCGGGCTTCGGCGTCGTGCTCGTCAACGACGGCGGCCAGGCGACGCTGGCCTTCGAGTACCTGGTCCCGCTCGCCTCGGACGAGGGCGCGGCCGACCTCGAGGCGCGCCTCCTGGCCGAGGCGCGCGCCTTCGTCGCCTGAGCGTCACGGCGTCGAGGTCCTCGACGCCCGGCCGTGGGTCGGGGACAGCCCGAGCGAGACCTACGGCGTGGCCTCCCGCTTGCACTTCGAGCGGGCATGCGCACCGCGGCGTCACTCCTCCTCCTGGTCCTGGCCTCGGGCTGCGTCAGCCCGCCGCGCCCCGTGGACGAGCTGTTCCAGGAGGCCCTCGAGGTCAGCCACGCGCGCCGCGAGGCCCTGGCGCGGGCGACGGCCGCGCAGCGGGCCGCGCGCGCCTGCCCGCCGCCCCCGGCCGACCTCCCGCCGCCGCCCGACGCGAGCCCGCGCGTGAGCGACGTGCTCGTCGAGACCGACCTGCGCGAGGCGATCGCGGCGCTCGCCGCGCAGGCCGGGCTGCAGGTCGCCGTCGACCACGGCGTCGAGGGGACGGTCACGACGCGGCTCGACCGCGTGCCCTTCGAGACCGCGCTCGTCTCGCTCCTGCCGATCGGGGTCACGTGGGGGCGCGTCGGCGGCGGCTACGTCGTGGCCCTCGAGGACCCACAGTCGCCCACGTTCGCGGCGATCTCGCGCACCGAGCTCTACCGGCCACGGCATCTGGGCGCGGCGCAGCTCCTGGCGCTCCTGCCGCCGCACTGCGCCCGCTTCGCCCGCGTCAGCGCCGAGCGCAACCTCCTGGCGCTCTCCGGCCCGCCGGCCACGCTGCGGCGCGTGCTGCGCGAGCTCGGGGCGCTCGACCTGCCCGTGCCGCAGGTGGAGATCGAGGCGATCGTCTGCGAGCTCGCCCCCTACCACCGCCTCGAGACCGGCTTCGACTTCGAGCACGGCGTGCCCCTCCCGGGCGGCGAGAAGGCCGGCCACATCCGCTTCCAGGACCTGGCCGGCTCCGGCGCGATCGCGCCCATGGGCGAGCTGGGCACGAAGAGCTTCGAGTTCTACTCGGCGTTCGTGCGCCTCCTGGCGACCGAGGGCTACGTGGCGATCCGCGCCGCGCCGCGCCTGCGCGTCGAGGACGGCGCGCCGGCCAAGATCCTCATCGGCGAGCAGACCTACTTCACCGTCAGCCAGGGCCGCGAGTTCTTCCGCGAGCTGCGCACGATCGACACCGGGATCGTGCTCGAGCTCTCGGCGCGAATCCTCGGCGGCGGCGCGGTCGGGATCAAGGTCGACCGCGCGGAGGTCAGCGACTCGATCCGACCGACGAGCCTCGTGCCCGGGCCGGACGGCACGCTGCCCACCGTCTCCACGCGCCGCGTGCAGACGACCGTGACGATCGCCGACGGCGAGACGGTCGTGATCGGCGGCCTGGTGCGCAAGCGCACCGTCGCCCGCAGCGCCGGCGTCCCGGTCCTCTCGGACATCCCGATCTTCGGCGAGCTCTTCCGCCGGCGCGACGAGCGCGAGGAGGAGGCCGAGGTCGCCATCTTCATCACCGCCCGCGTCGTCGAGTGAACGCGCGGGGCCATCAGCAACGTCGGACGTAAGGAAGGAAGAAGGACCATGAAGAAGACGATCCACTGCCTCGCGATCATGGGCGCCCTGGGCCTGGCCTCGGCGGCCAGGGCGGAGGAGGGCCCCGCCGACCCGGGCGCCGGGTCGATGAACGTCACGGCGACCATCCAGACCAGCTTCGCGGTGCAGCAGAACATCGCCGACCTCGCCCTCGGCGACCTGAGCCACGAGGGCACGACCAACAGCCAGCGGGCGTTCACGCTGACGACGAACACCGCCTCGTCGCTGTCGATCGATGCCACCGACGGCGACCTCGAGCACGAGACGAACGAGGGCTCCACCGTCGCGGTCACCTACAAGTTCCGCATCGGTGAGGGCAACTGGTCCGCGAACTTCAGCGCGGGGGGCACGAAGGACGCGAGCCTGTCCATCACCGAGGAGATGGTGCTCGCTAACGCGAGCTTCTCGGTCGAGGTCGACGCGACGGCGGCGCAGGTCGACCACACGAGGCTCGCCGGCGCCTACACGGCCAAGCTCGTCATCTCGCTGGCGCCCGATCAGCCGGGTAGCTAGCCGGCGGCCGGGAGCCCCGCGGTGACCCACCGGCTCGTCTCGATCGTCCTCGCGGGGGCGGCGCTGCTCGCGCTCGCCGCCCCCGCGGCCGCGGGGACGGTCACCGTCACCGACCCGCTCACCGGCTGGAACGACGGCGCCCCGCTCCTGTTCGCCCCGGGCGGGACCTACGTGGAGACGGGCGTCGTGACCGTGAGCGCCAGCGGCCACGACATCCTCTTCGACGCGAGCGCCGGCGACCTCGTCCGGCAGGAGGGCGCCCCCGTCCGCCTGGCCATGCGCTACGAGGTGCGCCGCGGCGCAGGGCCCTGGTCGACCTCGTTCGGGCGCGGCCTGGGCAGCGCCTTCCACGTCGACGCCAACGTCAGCGGCGCGCACGCCTACACGGTGCGCGCCACGATCACCGACGCCGTGACCGCCCGGACGCCCGCCGGGGCCTACGCGGGGACGGTCACGATCACCCTGATCCCTCCGTGAGGACCGCCATGACCCGCTCGCCTCCGCCGCTCCTCCTGGCCCTCGCCGCCGTCCTCGGCCTGGCCGGCCCCGGCGCCGCCCAGGGGATCTCGATCGACCCCGTGCGGGTGACGCTGGCCGGCGGCCCGTCCGAGCGGCTGCGCTTCGTGCTCAGCGTCACGGGCACCGAGGACCGCGAGGGCGTCGTCGACCTGACCCCGCGCGCCCTCACCCAGGCGCCCGACGGCACGCTCCGCGACGGGCCGGCCGACGACGACCTGCGACGGGCGGTCACGCTCCGCCCGAGCACGGTCGTCGTGGCCCGCGGGCGCACCGCCCGCGTGATCGTCGAGGTGGTCGCGCCGGCGCGGGCCGGCAGCCGCGCCCTGGCCATCGCCGCGGCCCCCCGGCGGCGCGCGTCGGCGTCGGCGGGGGCGCAGGTGAGCTTCGACGTGCGCTTCCTCGTCCACGTCACCGTCCGCGCCGGCCAGGCGGGCCGCCCGGCGCTGGCGCTCGAGGACCTGCGCTACGACCCCGACGAAGGGCTCGTGCGCGCCGTCGTGCGCAGCGACGACCCGTTCGACCGCCAGGCGCGCATCGAGGTCGACCTCCTCGGCCGGGAGCGCGCGGTGCGCCTGGGGAAGGCGGTGCTCGTCCCGGCGGGCCGTGCGGGCCAGGACACCTGCCGCGTATGGCCCGGCAGCCGGCTGGAGCTGGTGGGCGCCCTCGCCGCCCCGGCGGCCGGCGGACCGTGCCTCCTCAAGGCCACGCTGGAGGTCGCCGGGCGCCGGCAGGAGGTGCGGCTGCCCATCGACCTGGCCCCCCGGCCGGTCGCCGGCGCGGCGCCCGGCGCCGCCGGTCGCCTGCGCGCGGTCCAGGCCGCGCTCGAGGTGAGCGCGCCGGCCGGCGCGGCCCGCCTGCGGGCGCTGGAGCTGAGGAACGACGGCGCGACCCCGGTGCGGGTGCGGGCCTTCGCCCTCGAGGGCGAGGACCCCGCGCGCTCGCCGGTCGCGTGGCTCGAGCAGGCGGCCGCCGAGGTGGTGGTCGCCCCGGGCCGCGCCGCGCGCGTGGGGCTCGTCGTGCGCGTGCCGGAGCACGCGGCGCCCGGGCGCTACGAGGCGGTGCTGGCCGTGGACGCCGTCGACGGCCTGCTCGAGGCCGACATCCGGGTGCCGCTGGTGATCGTCGTCCTCGGCGACGGGGGCGCCGGCGGCGACGAACACCCGAGAGCCGGGGCCTCCCCGGTCGTCGCGCCGGCGCCGGGCCCGCCGGCCCCGGCGCTCGCCGCCCCCGGGCGGTCGGGGCGCGCAGGGGGTGGCAGGTGAGCGCGTCGCTCCTGCGCGCCCGCGCCGTCCAGGCCGCCGTCGCGCTGGGTGGGACCCTGGGCGCGCTGCTCCTGCTGTCGGAGCGCGCTCCGAGGCCGGCGGCGGCCGCGCGGCCGGACGCGCGCGCGCTGCTCCTCCAGGCCGAGGCCGCCTGGGCCGCCGACCGCAGAGCCTCGCGCGCGCGCTCGACCTCTGGCCCGCGGTCGCGCTGCCGGCCCGCTGTCCGCCGGGGGCCTCGTCCGACGCGCGGCCCTCGCGGCGCGGGCCGGCGATCCCTGCGCGCCGCGGCCGACTCGACGCCGCGCAGCGCCTCGGCGCGCCTCGGTCGAGGCGCTCCTCGTCGCGCCGACCTCGCCCGCGAAGCGCAGCGACGCCGACGCCGCCGAGCGCGCCCTGCGCCAGGCGCTCGCGGCCGGGCCGCGGCGGGCGGCCCCGCGCTGGGCCTGGCCCGGCTGACGCTCGGGCGCGGGTCGGCCGACGGCGCGCGCCACTGGGTCGAGCGCTCCGGCGCGAGCCGGGCGCGCCGAAGGTGGCATGGCGGCGGCCGAGGTCCTCCTCGACGCCGCGGCGCCGGCCGCGGCCGAGGCGGCCCCTGCGCGGCGCGCTCGACGCGCCCAGGCCGGCGGCGCCCGTCGCCGCGTGCGCCTGGCCTCGCTGCTGGTCGAGGGCGGCGCTGGGCCGGGCCGAGGCGCTGCTCCAGCGGGCGCTCGGCGCGCTCCGACCCGAGGACGCGCAGGTCGAGGCGGTCGCCCGGGCCACCCGCGCCCGCGTGCTCCAGCGCCTCGGGGCGCCGCTGGCCGACGTCGAGACCCACGCCCGCCGCGCCGAGGCGCTCGCGCCCGGGGCGCCCGACACCCGTAAGGCGCTGGCGAGCCTCGCCCGGGCGCGCGGCGACCTCGACGAGGCGTTCGCGCATCTCGACGCGGTCGCGCGCGCCGCCCCGCGCGACGTCGAGGCGCACGAGGGGCTGGCCTGGCTCCACGCGCGGCTGGGGTCGGCGGAGCGGGGGGTCGCGCACGCGTCGCCGCGCGGTCGCCGCCCGCCCCGACCTGGCCAGCCGCACGTGGCGCTCTCGCCCGGGCGGCGCGGGGGCCGACCTGCGACGAGGCCCTGGCCGCGGCTGGCGGGCCCTCGAGCGGAGGGACGACCCCGTCCGGGCGCGCGGCCCTCCACGCGCCCGCGGCCTGGCGCAGAGCGGGGCGCGCAGGGCGGATGTCCTCGCCGCCTGTCCGGCGAGCGTCGAGGACCCCGAGGCTGGCGCTCGACCTGGCCGAAGGCGCTCGCGGCCGCCGGCGACCAGGCGCCGCGCCGGCTTTTCCGTCGGGCCCTCGCCCGGGCGACCGCGCCCGGACCGCGGGAGCGGCTGGCGGCGGCGGTGGCCGCCCTCGGGGCGTAGCTCAGGCCGGCGGGGCGGCGGCGACGTCCTTCCAGATCAGGACGGGGACCGGCGACACGCGCGCCATCTCCTCGGCCACCGAGCCGAGGAGCATGCGGGCCAGGCCGGTGCGGCCCTGGCTCGAGATCACGATCAGGTCGGCGCCGACCTCGCGGGCGACCTCGATGATCCCCTCGACCGCGCCGCCGCGGCCCAGGGCCACGCCGACGTCGAGCCCGGCGATCCGCTGCCCGCGCTCGCGCAGCGAGGCCATCACCTGCCCTTCGAGCTCGCGGTCGGCCTCGAAGAGCCGCTGCGCGACCTTGAAGAAGGGCGCGTTCGGGTCGGGCTCCGGCGGCCGCTGCGAGGTGATGACGTGCGCCAGCGTGAGCTTGGCCCCGAGCCGCCGCGCCAGGTCGGCGGCGGCGGGCACGGCCCGGTCGGCGAGCGGGGAGAAGTCGGTCGTGACGACGATGTGCCTCATGGCGCCTGCTCCTCCGGGGACGGGGCGGACGAGACGGGGGGCGTCGGCCCCGCGCCGTCGGTGGAGGCGGGGTCGCTGACCGGCTGCCGGCCGGAGGTCGACGACGGCGCGCCCCCCGGCGCCGGCGCGGCCGGCGCGGGCGCCTGCGGCGGCGTCCACAGGAGCGACAGGACCGTCGTGGCGCCGAGCGTCGCCACGATCATGCCGAGCGAGTAGGCGATCCCCAGCTTCACGTGGCCGGTCGCATCGACGTCGAGGAAGAACGGCGTCGGCAGGTGCACCTCGCGCTCGTGCGCGAACTCGTAGACGAACGGGATGCACATCTTGACCGCGATGAAGCAGAGCAGGAACGCCAGCCCGACCTTGAGGAAGCGCAGGCGCTGGATCGCCGCCTCGATGACGAAGAACAACGAGCGCAGGCCGAGGATGGCGAAGATGTTCGACGTGAAGACGATGAACGGGTCCTTGGTCACGCCGAAGATCGCCGGGATCGAGTCGACCGCGAACAGGACGTCCGAGGCCTCGATCACGACGAGGACCAGGAACAGGAGCGTCGCCTTGCGCTTGCCGTCCTCGATGACGAAGAACGCGTGGCCGCGGTAGCCGTCGGTGATCGGGACGAGGGCGCGGGCGGCGCGGACGATCCGCGTGTCGGACGGGTCCTCGTCGCCCTCGTCGCCCTTGAACAGCAGCTTGAGGCCCGACCAGAAGAGGATCGCGGCGAAGAACAGCAGGACCTCGTCGAACTCGGCCACGAGCTTGGCGCCGGCCAGGATCATGATGGCCCGGAGGACCATCGCGCCGATGATCCCCCACACGAGCACGCGGTGCTGCTCGGCGCGCGGCGTGCGGAAGTGGGCGAAGACGAGGATGAAGACGAACAGGTTGTCGACGCTGAGGCTCTTCTCGAGCAGGTAGCCGGCGAGGAACTCCCCCGCCTTGACCGGCCCGAGGACGCGCCACACCCCGCCGGCGAAGGCCAGGGCCAGGAGCACCCACACGACGGCCCAGCCGAGGGCCATGCGCGTGGTCATGCCGTGGGCGCGGCGGTAGAGGCCCAGGTCGACGAAGATGGCGACGATGACCAGCGCCACGAAACCCAGCCAGACGAGCGGGTTGGTGACGGAGGTCTCGATGGACGCGAGGGGCATGCTGCGCGCCGAGGATACCCGATCGCGCCGTCGCCACGGGCCCGGGGACGGCGGACGCCGACGCGCGGTCGAACCCGCCCCCAGGTGACGAGCGATCGGAAGGCGAAGCGGGACGGGTCAGGCCGGCCGGGCTGACGTCAATCCGCCGCCTGGGCGAGCGCGACCCGACCTCACCCCCACCCGGCCAAGCGAGCGATGGGGACGGGCGGAACGGGACGGATCGTGCGAGTCCGGGCCTCAGGCCAATCGCCCGCCCCTCGCGAGCGCATCATCCATCGAAGACCGCGCCTCGCGAGCGCATCGCTCAGCGTACGGCGAAGCGGGTCGGGTCAGGCCGGCCGGGCTGACGTCGATCAGCCGCCTCGTGAGCGCGACCCGATCTCACGCCCAACCGCCCAAGCGAGCGATGGGGACGGGCGAAGCGGGCCGGCTCACGCCGGCCCGGGCCTCACGCCAATCGCCCGCCCCTCGCGAGCGCATCACTCATCGAAGAACCGCGCCCCGCGGGGCGGGGAGAGTGCCCCGCGGGGCGCGTTCCACAGGGCGCCCTCCTCTTCGGCACCGGCCCGCGCCTGTCTGGAGGAGGATTTCCGGGGCGGTCGTGGGCGTATGCTACGGTCCGCCCTCACCGATGGCGGAGGGGCGCGTGACGGTCACCGACGTGGAGACGGCGAGCGACATGACGACGGAGGGCGCGCAGGACCCGCGGGCCGAGGTCGAGCGGCTGCGGCGCGAGGTGGCCCGGCACGACCACCTCTACTACGTGCTCGACCGGCCCGAGGTCCCCGACGCGGAGTACGACCGGCTGTTCCGCCGCCTGCGCGACCTCGAGGCCGCCCACCCCGACCTCGCCGACCCGACGTCGCCCACGCACCGCGTCGGCGGGCGCCCGCTCGACGCGTTCCGCGCCGTGCCGCACGCCCGGCGCATGCTCTCGCTCGACAACACCTACGACGCGGCGGAGGTGCGCGAGTTCGACGCGCGGGTGCGCAAGCTGCTCGGGGCGGGCGTCGCGTTCAGCTACTTCGTCGACCCCAAGGTCGACGGGGTGGCCTGCTCGCTGCGCTACGAGCGCGGGGCGCTCGTGCTGGCGGCGACGCGGGGCGACGGGGTCACGGGCGACGACATCACGGCCAACGTGCGCACCGTGCGCGACGTGCCGCTGCGCCTGCACGGCGACGCGCCCGACGTGTTCGAGGTGCGCGGCGAGGTGTTCCTGCCGCGGGCCACGTTCGCGCGGATCAACGAGCAGCGGCTGAAGGAGGGCGACGAGCCCTTCCAGAACCCGCGCAACGCCTGCGCCGGGACGCTCAAGCTGCTCGACTCGCGGACCGTCGCGCGCCGCGGCCTGCGCTTCCTGCCGCACGGGATGGGCGAGGTCGTGGGGCTCGAGGTGCCCAGCTACTCGGCGCTCCTCGAGCGCTGCCGGGCCTTCGGCTTCGCCACGAACCCGCACGGGCGCGCCTGCCGCGACGTCGACGAGGTCCTCGCCTACCTGGCCGAGTTCGAGCAGCGCCGCGCCGGGCTGCCCTACGAGGTCGACGGCGCGGTGATCAAGGTCGACGACTACGCGCTCGTCGAGCGCCTGGGGACGACCTCGCACCACCCGCGCGGCATGATCGCCTACAAGTACGCCGCCGAGCAGGCGACGACGCGGCTGCGCGCGCTCGAGGTCGGCGTGGGGAAGACCGGCGCGCTGACGCCGGTGGCGCTGCTCGAGCCGGTGCGCCTGGCCGGCACGACGGTGTCGCGGGCCAGCCTGCACAACTACGACGAGGTGCAGCGCAAGGACATCCGCGTGGGCGACCTGGTCGTCGTCGAGAAGGCGGGCGAGATCATCCCCTACGTCGTGCGCTCGCTGCCCGAGCAGCGCACGGGCGCGGAGGCGCCGATCACGCCGCCGGCCGCCTGCCCGAGCTGCGGCACGCCGCCCGCGCGGCGCGAGGGCGAGGTGGCCGTCTACTGCCCGAACCGCGCCTGCCCCGACGTCGTGCGCGGGCTCGTGCGCTACTTCGCCGGGCGGCGGGCGATGGACATCGAGGGCCTGGGCGAGAAGCTCGTCGACCAGCTCGTCGCCGGCGGGCTCGTGCGGTCGGTGGCCGACCTCTACGCGCTGACCGAGGACGGCCTGCTCGGGCTGGCGCGCATGGGCAAGAAGTCGGCGCAGAACCTGCTCGCCGGGATCGCCGCGAGCAAGGCGCGGGGGCTGGCGCGGCTGCTCAACGGGCTGTCGATCCCGGGCCTCGGCGAGACGACGGCGCGCGACCTCGCCGTGCGCGCGGGCGACCTCGCGGCGCTCGAGGGCAAGGACGCGGCCACGCTCGAGGCCGAGCTCAAGCTGGGGCCGGTGCTGGCGGCCGAGGTCGCCGCCTGGCTGGCCGACGCCGAGAACCAGCGGCTGCTCGCGGCCCTGCGCGCGGCGGGCGTCGACATGACGCAGCCGCGCGCCGCGGCGCCGACCGGCGCCGCGGCGGCGCTCGCCGGCAAGACGTTCGTGATCACCGGCACACTCCCGCGCCGCTCGCGCGACGAGGCGCAGGCGGCGATCGAGGCGGCCGGCGGCAAGGTCACGGGGTCGGTCTCGCGCAAGACCGACTACCTCGTGGCGGGCGAGAAGGCGGGCTCGAAGCTCACCAAAGCGCAGGAGCTCGGCGTGCCGGTCCTCGACGAGGACGCCCTCGACGCCCTGCTCGGCGGGCCCTGACTCCTTCCGCTTACGTGCCGCGCTGCCACCGAACTGGTTCGCTTCGCCATGCGTCGACGGCAGTTACGAACGGCCTGAGGCTTGCGCCAGGACAGGCGTGACTGCGTTGCGTCGCATACCAGGACTCCTCGTCGCCCTCCTCCTGGCGACCCTGGCCGCGCCGGCCGCCGGGCGCGACCCGCTGGTCGGCCGGGTCGTGGTCGGTGCGGACGGCGCCGTGCGGGTGGGTCAGACGCCGGTCCCGGCCGCGCTGAGCGAGGGGCTCCGCCCGCTCGTGGGACGCGAGGTGGAGGTCGACCTCGCAGCGGAGCGCGTGCTCCGGCCGGCGCGCACCGAGGTGCGCGGGTCGCTCGACGACGACGGCCTCCTGGTCGTCGCGGGCGAGCGGCGTCGGCTGACGCTCTCGGGCGCCGCGGCCGGCCTCGTGCCGCGCGGGCGCGCGGTGATCCTGGACGTGTGGCGACTCGAGGGCGACGAGGCGGTCGTCGTCGCGGTCGAGGGTCGCACGACGGGCGACTGGAACCTCGTCCACGCGCATCCCCGCTGGCCGTCGCCGACGAGCCTCGTGCGCGGCCGCAAGCCGATCTGGGTCCTCGCCGGCGCCGACGGCCGCGTCCTCGTGCAGCGCGGCGACACGCGCGGCTGGGTCGACCGCGCGAGCGTCGTGCTGGGCGAGGCCCCGAGCGCCGGGCTGATCGACGGCTTGCCGCGGTAGACGTTTCGTGGGGCGGCGGCGCGGCCGTCGCGGCTCGAGGGGGGGCGCGCGCTCGCCGCGGCCCCTACCCGCCGGCTGTAGCGCCGCGGCCGAGCAGGCGCCGTCGTCCGGCCTCGAGCGCGGCCTCGACGGCCGCGATCACCTCGCGCGACAGGCGCGCCCGTTCGCCGCGGACGAGCTCGCTGCAGCGGGCGCACAGGGCGCCGGTGCGGATCCGCGCGTCGAGGCGGACCTTCTGCGCGCAGAGGTCGAACAGGCAGCCGACGTCCGGATCGTGCCGCGGCGGCTCGCCGCCCAGCGTACCTCGCAGGCGCGCCTCGAGCGCCTTCTTCAGGGCGAGGTGACCGAGCAGCAGGTCGACCGGCGCGCGGAGGCGGACGCGCACGAAGTCGTCGAGCCACACGGCGACCGCCTCCGGGTCGCGGGGGTGGTGGCGAGCGACGTAGCCGTCGGGGCCGTCCGACGCCGAGGCGACGACCACCGCCTCGCGCGGGCCGGGCGTGGCCGCCGCGCGGACCTGGTCGCACGCGGCGCGCAGCGCGTCCTCGTCGGCGCCGGCGGCCCCGCGCGGGAGCGGGCCGGGCACGACCCGGACCTCGAGCCCGGGGACGCGCTCGGGCGGGCTGGCGTCGCGGAGCCAGGCGGCGGCCGCCTCGAGCACCTCGGGCCGCACGGACGCGTCGCGCGCCAGCGCCAGGCGCAGCCGGTCGACGCGGCGTGGGGCATGCGCCCACCCGGGGAGCGGGCCGAGCGTCGCGTGGAGCAGGTCGCGCCGGAGCCGCGACCACGGGTCCGCCGGCCCCGCGAGCAGGCGGTGGAGCGCGATCAGGAACGGCGGGGCCTCGGTCGGCGCGTCCTCGCGGGCGGAGAACGCGGCGACGAGGGCGTCGGCCTGCATCACGTCGACCGGGGCGAGGCCCGAGAGGTCGAGGTCGGGGCGCGGCGGCGGCTCCTCGGCCCAGGCCACGAACGCCGCGACGCCCGCGGGCAGCGCCGACGAGAGGCGGGCGAGGGCCAGGACGCTCGCCTCGCGCAGCCATGGCGCGGGGAGCGCGGCGGCGGCGCCGAGCAGGAGGCGCCAGGACCGGGAGAGCTGCCGGTCGGCGCCCTGCTCGAGGTGCACCGACGACGGCGGCGGCGCGGCGCGCCCGAGCATCTCCATCGCGGGTCCGAACTCGAGGATCGCGAGCGCCGCCGCGGCGTTCGGCGGCAGGTCGCCCGCCCGCTCGCGGGCGCGCAGCCAGCGCGCGCCGTCGGCGTCGGACCGGCTGGTATGCCACGCCCGCTCGAGCCCCTGGACCTCGACGTGGGTCATGGGGGCCATGCTGGCGGCCCCGGGCGCGCGGCGCACGCCCCCGCGGAGCCGGGCCGCTCCCGGTGGTTCGCGAAAGCTCGCGTCCTCCGCCGCGCTCGCGGTGGGGCGCGCGTGTCACCGCCAGACGACGACTGGCATCAGGTCGGGGCTCCCCCCTCCGGCGTGCCGCCGCCCTGGCCGCGGCGCTCCTCCTCCTCGCGCCGCGCCTTCTCCTGGGCCTCCTTGGCCCTCCGGGCCTCCTCCTCCTCCTCCTTGCGGCGCTGCCGGTCGCGCTCGCTCTTGATCATGCGCCCGGCGGCGACGCCGCCGGCGAGCAGCGCGGTCAGGTCGCCGAGCCCGGCCTCGCTCGGCGCGTCGCCGGACGCGACCGGCGGCGACGAGACCGGGGCCGCGGGTGGTGGGGTCGTCGTGGTCGTCGTGGGCGTCGTGGGCGGCGCCGCCGTGAGGCCGGCGGCGACGGTCGACGCCGGAGGCGTCGAGGCCGCCAGGTCGGCGACGGGCGTGGGCCGCGGCAGGCTGGCCTGGACGGAGCCCGGCGGGAGCTCCACGACGGGCGGCGCGGGCGGCGCCGGCGCCGCTGGCGCGTCGAACAGCGCCGGGTCGACCAGCGGCCGCGGGTCCTTGAGGACGACGATCTCCTCCTCCTCCGCGTCGTCGTCGTCGGACGCAGCGAGGAGGACTCCCCCGACGATCGCGGCGCCGCCCCCGCCGCCGATCGGAACCGCGGGCGGGACACCGCCACCGCCGCCGCCGCCACCACCTGGCACCGGAGGGGTCTGCGGACCCGGCGGGGTCGTGGGCGGGGTGACGGACGGCCCGGTGCCCGTGCCCGGCCCGGAGCCCGTGCCCGGCCCGGTGCCCGTGCCCGGCCCGGTGCCCGTGCCTGGCCCGGTGCCCGTGCTCGGCCCGGTGCCCGTGCTCGGCCCGGTGCCCGTGCCCGGCCCGGTGCCGGTGCCCGGCCCGGTGCCCGTGCCTGGCCCGGTGCCCGTGCCCGGCCCGGTGCCGGTGCCGGTGCCCGGCCCGGTGCCGGTGCCCGGCCCGGTGCCGGTGCCCGGTCCGCTTCCAGTACCGGTGCCCGGCCCAGTGCCGGTGCCCGGCCCGGTGCCGGTGCCCGGCCCGGTGCCGGTGCCCGGTCCGCTTCCAGTACCGGTGCCCGGCCCAGTGCCGGTGCCCGGACCGGTGCCGGTGCCCGAACCGGTGCCGGTGCCGGTTCCGATGCCGGTGCCTGTGCTCGTCCCGGTCCCGGTACCGGTGCCCGTGCCCGTCCCCGTGCTCGTCCCGGTCCCCGTGCCCGTCCCGGTGCCGGTTCCCGTCCCGGTCCCCGTGCTCGTCCCCGTGCCCGTGCCCGTCCCGGTCCCCGTGCTCGTCCCGGTCCCCGTCCCCGTCCCGGTCCCCGT
>JAHBXY010000300.1 GCA_019636275.1 Planctomycetota bacterium
GATCGCAGGTTTGCGCGCTCGAGGACAGGCCCTCGATGGATCCCGTCGTCGTGCTGGCGCTCGTGCAGGGGGCGTTCTACGTCGCGTCGGCGACGTGGGCCCTCCTGCACGTCGACAGCTTCATGCGCGTCACCGGCGCCAAGACCGACGTGTGGCTGGTCAAGGCCGTCGCGGCGCTCGTGCTCGTGATCGGCGCGGCGCTCCTGGCCGGCGCCTGGCGCGGCCGGATCGGCCCCGACCTGGCGTTCCTGGCCGTGGGCAGCGCCACGGCCCTGGCGCTCGTCGACGTCTACTACGTCGTGCAGGGCACGATCGCGCGCATCTACCTGCTGGACGCGCTGGTCCAGGCGCTCCTCGTGGCCGGCTGGGTGCTCGTGCTCTCGGCCGACGCGGGCATGCCCCTGGTCCCGGCGGCCTGACCGCCGGTCGTGTCCAATGCCGGGGTGACCCCCGCGGCGACCGTCCTCCTGCCGCCGACCCCGGCCGGGATCGCCGAGGCCGCGCGGCTCCTCCGCGCCGGCCAGGCCGTCGGCCTGCCGACGGAGACGGTCTACGGCCTGGCGGCGGCCTGCTTCGACGAGGCCGCCCTGGCGCGCGTGTTCGCGGCCAAGGAGCGCCCGACCTTCGACCCGCTGATCGTGCACGTCGACGCGCCGGCCGCGCCGGTCGTCGACGCCCTGGCGGCCGCCGGCCTCGTGCGGGCCGCGGCCCTCGACGCGGAGGCGCGGGCGCGCGTCGAGGCGCTGGCGGCCGCGTTCTGGCCGGGCCCGCTGACGCTCGTCCTGCCGAAGGACCCGCGCGTGCCCGACCTCGCCACGGCCGGCCTGCCGACGGTCGGGGTACGCGCGCCGCGCCACCCGGTCGCGCGGGCGCTCATCCGCGCGTCCGGGACGCCGCTGGCGGCGCCCAGCGCGAACCGCTTCGGCCGCATCAGCCCGACGACGGCCGCGGCCGTGCTCGCGGAGCTCTCGGGCCGCATCCCGGCCGTGCTCGACGGCGGCCCGGCCGAGGTGGGCCTCGAGTCGACCGTCGTGGCCGTGGCCGAGGACGGCGCCCTGACGCTCCTGCGCCCGGGCGGCGTGCCGCCCGAGGACCTGGCCCGCGTCGCCGGCGTGACCCCCGATCGCGCCGCCCCGCCGCGCCTTGGCGCCGGCCTCGCCGCGCCGGGGACCCTCGACAGCCACTACGCGCCGGGCCGCCCGCTGACGCTCCTGCCCGCGCCCGTGGCCGCGCTCACGCCCGCGCAGGGTGCGACGGCGCGCGCGCCGCCGCCGCGGGCGCGCGCCGTCCTCCTGGCCTTCGCCGACCGGGCGCCGGCGAGCGCCTGGCCGCCCTCGTCGGCCGGCCCGTGGTCGCGCGCACGCTCTCGCCCACGGGCGACCTGGCCGAGGCCGCCCGCGGGCTCTTCGCCCACCTGCGCGCGCTCGACGAGGCCGAGGTCGACCTGCTCCTCGCCGAGCCCTGCCCGGTCGAGGCCGGCCTCGGCCACGCGATCGCCGACCGCCTGCGCCGGGCGAGCGCGGTCAGGACACCGTGAGCAGGAAGGTCTTCGTCTCCGACGCCTGCCCGGCCTCGTTGGTCGTGTCGGTGACCACGAGCGACACGGTGAACGTGCCGCGCGCCGTGGGGATCCCCACGAGCTGGCCGACGAGGCGGTTGAGGCTGAAGCCGGGCGGCAGCGACGTGCCGCCGACCACGTCCCAGGTGTAGGGCAACGTCCCGCCGGTCGCCGCGAGCGTGACCGTGTAGGGCGCGCCGAGCTGCGCCCCCGGCAGCGGCGAGGGGGTCGTGACCGTCAGCTCCTTGCGCACGGAGAGGACGAGCGCGCGGTCGACGAAGAAGCTGTCGACGTCGATCACGCGCGCCACGAACACGCCGACGTCGCCGGCGGCGACGGGCACGCCCGAGATCCCGCCGGTGGTCATGTCGAGCGTCAGGCCGGCCGGCAGCGCCCCCGTGACGAGCCGCCACGAGTAGGGCGGCCGCCCGCCGCGCGCGGCGAGCGTCGCCGCGTAGGCCTGGCCGCGCGTGCCCTGCGGCAGGCTGGTCGTGGCGATGTCGAGCGCGCCGCTGCCGAAGCGCACGGAGCCGTCGTCGCTGCAGCCGGCGGCGGACCAGGCCAGGAGCGAGGCCACGAGGGCGAGGAGGGCCGCCGCGGGGCGTATCATGAGGGGATCGTACCGCGGCGCCCTCCCCGCCGCACCCGTCGGCGGGCGTGGGGCGCCGGCGTGCCGGCGCCGGGCGGCGTAGAATCCTGCCAGCACGACCGATGCGACGCCGCGCCCGAGCCCTCGTCGTCGGCCTCCTGGCGGCCGCCCTGGTCCTCCAGGGGCCGGGCTGCGGGCTCGTGTTCCACCGCACGCAGTCGGTCGACGTGCGCTGCGACGTGCCGGGCGCGACGATCACGATCGACGGCGCCCCCGTGGCCCCCGGCTCCCACGACCTGCGCACCGGCAGCGACCACGTCGTGCAGGCGAGCGCGCCGGGCCACGTCACGCGCACGATCGTCATCAAGGGCAAGGACGACCTGGCCGCGCGCTTCCTGGTCCTCGACCTCCTGTGGGTCCTGGCCTACGGGGCCGGGATCGTGTTCCTCCTCGTCGACCTCGCCAGCGACTCCCTCTGGGACCTGAGCCCCCGCCACGTGCTCCTGCGGCTCGAGCCGGAGCCGGCGCCGCCTGCCCCGGTCGCCCCGGCGCCGGC
>JAHBXY010000301.1 GCA_019636275.1 Planctomycetota bacterium
CGCCGCGGCGCCGAGGGACGCTGACAGCCCGAGCGCGCAGGCGGCGGCCAACGACCAGGCCCGGGCCAGGAGGCAGGTCAGCGTCAGGCCGGCCAGGACCGAGGCGGAGACCGAGGCGCCCAGGAGCAGGTGGACGCCGACCAGGTGGCGACAGCCGCCCCGGGCCGCGAGGAGCGGACTCGCCGGCGCGCGCTGCTCCACCTGCTCACCCCGGCCGGATCGTGGCAGGGGCGGGCGTCACGGGCCAGCGCCCGGGAGCTCCACGTGGAACGTCGTGGCCTCGTCCGGCGCGCTCTCGACCCAGAGGCCCGCCCTGCGCCTCGACGAGGCCCTTGCTGATGTAGAGGCCGAGCCCGAGCCCCGGTGTGCCGGCCGCGGCGCGCGCGCGCGTGAACCGATCGAAGACGGGGAGCGCTGCGATGTGTCAACCAAGCCTGGTATCACCAGGACCTCCGCTCATGCGCAATACCCTGCTACAGAATGCCTTGTGGCTCGACACAGGGAGCGCTTGCGTGTGGCAAGGTCCTCCGCGAAGGTGGGGGGGGCTGGCGTAACGCCCGGCCAGCGAGAGACGTGAGCCGTGCCGCGCATCGCCGTCGCCGAGGACGACCCTCACCTGCGCCAGCTCGTCACCCTCGCCCTGGGGCGGCGCGGCCACGACGTGGTCGCCTTCGCCAACGGCGCCGAGGCGCTCGAGGTCGTCGGCCAGGGCGGCTTCGACCTGGTGATCTCCGACGTCAAGATGCCCAAGCTCGACGGGATCGAGCTGTGCCGCGGCCTGCGCCAGCGCTACGGCAAGGGCGAGCTGCCGCTGATCCTCTGCTCGGTCCTCGACGAGGAGGACGACATCCTCCGCGGCTACGAGGCCGGCGCCAACGAGTACCTGGTCAAGCCGTTCCGGCCGAGCGTGCTGCAGGCCAAGGTCGCCCAGCTCCTCCACGACCGCCCGACCCCGCGCGGCGACGCCGCGTCGTCGCTGCCGGCGACCGCGCGCTCGCTCTCCTCGGACCGGCTGCCCACGCGCTTCGACGCCTACACGCTCACGCGGCGCATCGGCGAGGGCGGCATGGGCGCCGTCTACGAGGCGAAGAAGGACGGTGAGGGCCGCAGCGTGGCGCTGAAGCTCCTCGCCCCCGAGCTGGCGGACGACCGCATCCAGCTCGCCCGCTACTTCCGGGAGATCGCCACGCTCACCTGGGTCGAGAGCCCGCACGTGGTGCGCGTCGTCGACGCGGGCTTCTCGCAGGGCCGCTACTTCCTGTGCATGGAGCTCGTCCCCGGCCGCACCGCCCTGCAGGCGCTCCGCGACCAGGGGCCCATGTGCGTCGCCAGAGTCCTGCAGGTCGGCGCCGACCTGTGCCGCGCGGTCGACGCCCTGCTGGAGAAGGGCCTCGTCCACCGCGACATCAAGCCGGGGAACGTCGTCATAGGCGACGACGGCCGCGCGGTCCTGATCGACTTCGGGCTGGCGAAGTCGCGCACCGAGGAGGCGCTCACGTCGACGAGCGAGATCCTGGGCACGGCGGAGTACATGGCGCCCGAGGTGGTGAAGGGCCAGGTGCCCGACGTCGTGAGCGACCTCTACTCGCTCGGCGCGACGCTCTACGAGCTGCTGACCGACCAGCGCCCGACGCCCGGCCGCAACCCGACCGAGATCTTCAACAACATCCTGAACGACTGGGTCCCGCCGCCGGTCCACGAGCACCGGCCCGACTGCCCGCCCGAGCTGGCGAAGCTCGTCGAGGCCCTCCTCGAGCCCGACCCCGCGCGCCGCCCGCAGGACCCGATCCTGCTCGGGTCGAAGCTGGAGGCCATGCTGCGGCTGGGCGTCTGACACCCGCCAGGACCGATCGAGGCAAGGTCACGCAGGGCACGGAGGCGAACGGGGCCCACGGGAGGCCGGAGCCCCCGTGGCCTGCGTCCGCCTTCGCGCCCTTCGCAGCCCATGAGCGTGCAACGCGCAGGTCTCGTCCGTCATGTCGAGCGGTTCGGCTCCCGACGCAACGCGCGAACGACACGCCTGACGCCACGGGTGGAATGGAGCGGCAAGTGAGGCGAGGCTGCGGAGGCCGAGGCGCTGCGGCGCGCGCGCGGGCCGTATCGATCGCCTGATCCTACGGCCCGCTCGCGCGCCGCAGAGCCCGGCATCCGCGGCCGCAGCCGTCGTCAGTCCCGTGAAGGTCTGGCCTCGCCTGGCGGCTCGAGCGGCGGGAGCGGCGAGTCGACGCCCGCGCGCGCACAGATCTCGGCCACGGCGGCGTGGGCCGCCTCGGCCATGGGGCCGTCGCCCGCGGCCCACGGGACCAGCGCCGGGACCTCGTCGAGGGTGCCGCGCTCGCGCAGGGCGTCGGCGCAGGCGAGGTGGGACAGGCCGACGTCGTCGTCGGGGCCGAGGAGGCGCCCGACCAGCGCGCGGCGGCCCTCGGCCGAGGCCGCGAGCGCGCGCGCGGCCTCCGAGGCGACGTCGGGCGCGGGGTCGTCGACGAGGCGCGAGAGCACGGCCAGCACCTCGGGGCCGTGCGGGGCGCGGCCGAGGCCGACCACGGCCTGCCAGCGCACGGCGTCGTCGGCCGAGGTGGAGGCGATGAGGAGGTGGTCGACGGCCCGCCGCTCCGCGAGCGCCTGGGCGTCGCCGGGACCCGGGTCGAGGGGGCCAGGGCCTCGCTCGTCCCCGTCGCTGCGCGCGGGCGGTTGGAGCGG
>JAHBXY010000302.1 GCA_019636275.1 Planctomycetota bacterium
CGTCGCCCCGGCCAGGGCGGCGCCCCTGGCCGGGCGGGTGGCCGCGACGCGCCCGGCGACGCCGGCCCAGGGGAGGAGCGCGGCCGAGGCGAGGAAGGGCAGGTTCCAGTGGGTCGAGAGGACGAACCCGCTCAGCCCGTAGGCCAGGCCCGCCGCCGCCGCGGGCGCGGCCGGGAGGTCGTGGCAGGCGAGCCGGCGTGCGCCCTCGATCGCCAGGGCCAGGTGCAGGGCCACGAACCACGCCACGGCCATGCCGGGCGGCAGGAGCGCGAAGAGCGCGTTGGCCGGGTAGACCACGCCCCCCGCGCGCGGCCCCCACCAGGAGGCGCCGTGGTGCGCGTGCGGGTTCCAGCGCGGGACGCCCTCCTCGCGCAGCGCCTGGCCGAGCGCCGCGCCGCGCGCGTGGCCGTAGGCGAGCAGGTCGCGGCCGACGAGCAGCGCGTCTCCTCGCAGGGCCGGGAGCGCGGGCAGGAGCGCCAGGGCGGCGACGGCGAGGGCGGGCAGGTGGCGGCGCACGCGGACGACTCTAGCTCGGGCCTGCTTCAAGCACGCAAGCGTGTGATCGAGACGCTCGAACCCGAGTGGAATGGAGCCACGAGCGAGGCGAGGGCGCGGAGGCCGAGGCGAGGGGGGAGCGCGCGCGGCCGATATCGATCGCCGGATCCCCGGTGGGCCGCCGGAGCGAGCGGGAGGCCCGCGGCTGCGGACGGCCGCGAGCGGTAGGGTCCGCATGGGCTGCAGCACCGCAGCCGCGGGACGGAGCTCGCGGAGGCGGGCCACACCGACGACCCGCGCGCGCCCCCCTCGCCCCGTCGTGCGAAGCACGACGTCTCAGCCGTCGAACCGGATCGAGCGGCCCGGGTTTGCATCCGCGGCCGCAGCCGTCGATCACACGAGGGCCCGTCTTCAGAAGGGCAACTCGTGATCGACACGCTCGAACCCGAGTGGAATGCAACCGCAAGCGAGGCGAGGGCGCGGAGGCCGAGGCGAGGGGGGTGCGCGCGCGGCCGATATCGATCGCCGGATCCTATCGGCCGCGCGCGCCCCCCCTCGCCCGGCATCCGCGGCCGCAGCCGTCGATCACACCAACTAGTCCCGGCCCTGAAGGGCCTCCAGCGCGGCGCGCACGGCCGGGGCGCCCTCGAGGCCCCGCAAGGCCTCGCGTCCACGGGCCGGGTCGAGGGCCAGGAGGGCGTCGAGCGCCGCGGCGCGGACGCGCGGGTCGTCGGCCGCGTCGGTCGCCACGTCGAGCAGGATCCCCTCGGCGCCGTCGAGGTCCCGCATCAGGTCCAGCGCGTAGGAGCGCACCTCGACCCCGGCCCGCGCGTCGCGCGCCACGTCGACCAGCGCGCCGCGCGCGAAGGGCAAGGGCGAGGCGCGCAGGGCGCGGAGCGCCTGCAGGCGGACCGCCTCGGCCGCGCCGCCGCGGGCCAGGTCGGTGAGCGCCTCCAGGGCCGCCTGCGAGCCGATCCGCGCCAGCGTCCGCGCGCCGACCTCCTGCACCCCCGGCGGCGCGGCGGCGTCGATCAGCGCGCGGGCGTCCTCGAGCGCCGCCTCGCCGCGCCCCTCGAGGTCCGCCAGCACCTGCGCCAGGTCGGCGGCCGCCGCGTGCTCGGCGGCGTCGTCGACCGCGCCTTCCCCGCGGGCGACGATCGCGCGGACCTGCGCCACGAGGGCCGCCCCGCGGGCCGTCGGCGCGCGCGCGCGATCCGCGGGCCCCGGCGCGACGGGCTCGACGGGGCTCGCCGGAGGGCGCAGCGGCGCTGCTGGCGGCGTCGACGGGGGCGGCGTCGACGGCGGGGTGGGCGTTGACGGCGGGGTCGGCGTCGACGGCGGTGCCGGGGGCGGCGACGGCCCGGGCGGGTCACCCGCGAGCAGGAGCGCGCCGAGGACCGTGACCAGCGTCACGGCCGCCGCCCCCGCCAGGATCGCCGCCGCGCGACGCGTCACCCGGACCCCGCGCCTGCGCGCGCGCCGCCGGCCGCGGCCGTCACGTCGCCTCCTCGAAGGCGACCGCCTCGAGCACGCGCCGGGCGGCCGCGTCGAGGCGCCGCGCCCGCGCGGCGCCCGCGACGACCTCGAGCAGGTCGGCGCCGGGCTCGGGCGCGCGCAGGGTGAGGACCTGGCCGAGCCCCTCGAGGAACGCCAGCGCCTGCCGGCGCAGGGCGGGCGGCGCCCCGCCGACGGCCACGTGGACGGGGACCAGGCGCACGCCCTGCTCGGTCAGGCGCCGGGCCTCGACCCGCCAGTCGACCGGGCAGTAGGGCGGCGCGTCGGGGGTGTGCGCCGGGGCGTCGGCGAGGACGACGAGGAGGCGCGTGGCGTCGGGCCGCCAGTCGAGGCCGGCGGCCTCGCGCAGGGCGCACTCGAAGGCCTCGGCCGCGTCGATCCCGTCGACCGGCTGGCGCAGGCGCTCGGCGCACCAGCCGGCCACCTCGGCGGGCCGGTCGGTCCAGCCGGGCTGCGCGAGCGTCACGAACGCCGGCCGCAGGTGC
>JAHBXY010000303.1 GCA_019636275.1 Planctomycetota bacterium
GCAGGCCCGCCCGCGGCAGGCCGGCCACGGCGCGGGCCAGGTCGAGGGCCTGGGCCACGTCGGCGGGCGTCAGCGCGGCGCCGACGCGCTCGGGGATGGTCACCAGCTCGCGGAGGTCC
Source organism: Planctomycetota bacterium (assembly GCA_019636275.1). Classification (GTDB taxonomy): domain Bacteria; phylum Planctomycetota; class J058; order J058; family J058; genus JAMLIC01. The sequence goes on from JAHBXY010000303.1 coordinate 120, forward strand.
GCCGCTGATGCCGGGACGGGGAAGGTCGCGCGCGCGTCTGCCACGGGGCCTACTATAGACACCGGGACGGACGTCGCGCCCGTGTCTCGGGGCCCCGTCCGTGGTATGGGAGAGCCCGTGCGGCTGCGCGAGGTCCAGGAGCGGCGGGAGGCGGAGGTCTGCGCGCGGCTCGTGGCCGCCCGGCCGGCCCTCCGCGCCACCCTCGAGCGCGACGCGCCGCTGGCGCGGGCGGCCGGCCTGTCGTTCGTCGAGGTCCTCCTGGCGCGCCGCCTGGTCGAGCCCGAGGACGTGGCCGCCGCCGCCCGCGGGCCCGTCCCGCCCCTGCCCTGGCGCGACCTCGACGTGCTCGGCGAGGCCGGCCGCGGCGTGCACGGCGTCGTCTACTGGGCGCGCCGCCAGCTCGACGGGCTGCCGGTGGCGCTCAAGGTCCTGCGCGCGCCGGGCGGCGAGGGGGGCGGCGGCCTCGACGGGGCGCGCCTCCTGCGCGAGGCGCGGCTCCTGGCGCGCCTCGACCACCCGGGGATCGTGCGCCTCCTCGACGCGGGCGAGGAGGACGGCGCGCCCTGGATCGTCACCGAGGCGCTCTCCGGCGGCTCGCTCGCCGACCTCGGCCGCCAGCCGCCGGTCCGCGCCCTGGCCCTCGCCGCGCGCGTGGCCCACGCCCTGGCCCACGCCCACGCGGCCGGCGTGATCCACCGCGACCTCAAGCCCTCGAACGTGCTCCTCGACGCGCAGGGCCTGCCGCGCGTGGTCGACTTCGGCCTGGCCCGCGACGCCGGCCGCACGGGGGACCTGACCGGCTCGGGGGCGCTCCTGGGGAGCCTGGGCTTCGCGGCGCCCGAGCAGGTGGGCGGCGCCGCCCGCGCCGACCCGAAAGCCGACGTGTGGGCCGTCGGCGCGCTGCTCCACGCGCTCCTCGTGGGCGCGCCGCCCTACGCCGACGCGCCGACGCTCGGGGCCTGGCTCGGGCGGGCGCGCGCCGGCTTCCGCGGGCTGCGCGGCGCGGGGCTCTCCGTCTCCGAGGACACGGCCGCGCTGATCGACGGCGTGCTCCTCGACGCGCTGCGCGTGGAGCCGGCCGAGCGACCCGACATGGCCGCGCTCGCCCGCGCGGTCGCGTTCACGGCCGCCGCGGCGCAGCGGGGCTGATCGGCGCGTCGGTCCACGCCGCGGGCTCCTCCTCGGCCAGCCGCGCCAGCTCGCGCAGCGCCCCCGGGTCGGCGGCCTGGAGGCGGTCGGCGAGGCCGGCCGGCGCGAGGCTGCGGGCGGAGGTCTCCCGGATGGCTCGCGCGGCGGCGGGCAGGTCGCCCTGTCGCGCGCGGACCAGGGCCAGCCGCAGGCCCCACTGCCCCGCGCCGTCCATGCGCTGCTCGACGACCATGACCTCGAGGAGGGGCCGCAGGAGGTCGAGGCGCCCCCGCCGCACGGCCACGCGCCAGATCAGCTCGGCCACGTGCTTGCGGTTCGGTCCGATCGTGAGCGGCGCCGCGACGTACTCCTCGGCCAGGCGCAGGACCTCGTCCTCGCGGCCAGCCTCGAGCAGCACCTCGAGGCGCGCGAGGAGGCGCTCCCCCGGGATCATCTCCGGGAGCGCGGCCGCGGCGTCCAGCGCGGCCAGGGCCCCCGCGTGGTCGCCTTCATGGCGGCGGAGGCGCGAGCGCTGCAGCTCGAGGCGCCCCTGGAACCCGGCGGCGTCGGCGGCGTCGAACGTCGCGTCGCGGGCGGCCGCGTCGACTGCCGCCTCCGCCCGCGCCAAGGCCGCGCGCGCCTCGTCGAGGCGCCCGGTCTCGACCAGGACGCGCAGGGCCGCGAGGTGCGCGGCGGCCTCGCCCGGCCCGCCCGCGTTCAGCCGCGCCGCCTGGAGCGCGACCGCCGCGGCCCGGTCGAGGTCGATCTTGCCCGCCGAGCCCGCGGCGAGGCAGTTGAGGGCCAGCCCGTGGGCCAGCGGGTCGTCCGGCCACAGCACGCAGAGGATCAGCGAGAGCGTGATCACCTCGTGGGACAGGGCGGCCGTCTGCGAGCGGATGGCCAGCCGCAGGAGCGCGGCGTGCAGCGCGTCGGGCGGCGAGACGCCCGGGGCCACGCGCGCGTGCAGCTCGAGCCAGGCGGTCAGGGGTGAGCCGGGCTCGAGAGTGAGCTGGCGGCGCTCCGCGTCCTGGACGCGAGGGGTGAGCCCCTCCACGATGCGCCGGGCGAGCGCCTGCTCGCGCGGACGCGGCGGGCCCGGCGGCGGGGCGAGCCCCTCGAGCGCCGCCAGCGCCGCCCCGGGCTGCTCGCGCGCGACCGCCTCCTCCGCGCCCAG
>JAHBXY010000304.1 GCA_019636275.1 Planctomycetota bacterium
CGGACGACGGCGAGGCGGCCGTCCTCGCCGCGCGTACGATGGTCATCGGCCCCGGGCGCCCGCCCCCGTCGCTCGAGGAGGCCGACGAGGAGCAGGTGCTCGCGGCGCGCACGATGATCGTCGACGACCGGCCGCCGCTCGATGACGACGACGAGGACGAGGTCCTCGGCGCCCACACGCTCGTCCTCCGCGGCGGCGACCAGGCCGGCCCGCAGGGGCGCACGGACCGCCGCTGGAGCAAGGTGCTCGACGGCGGCCGGCTCGTGGGCTGGATCGCGCCCGACACGGCGAGCGCCTGGTCGATCTACGACGAGCAGGGGCGCAAGACCGCCGTCGTCGCCGCCGACGAGGGCCGCGCGCGCGTGTGCTGGCTGGGCGACAAGGCGACCGAGTCGTTCGAGTATTTCGAGGCGCCCACGCCGCGCGAGGCGATCGCGGTCGCCTACGAGCTGTCCGGGCCGCCGGCGATCGAGCCGCCGATCGCGGGGCTGTGAGCGCGCCGACCGCGCGCCGAGCTTCGAGAGGCCCGGCCGGAAAGGCGCCAGGCAGCTGCCTCGGACGGGCCCGGCCGGGCCGACTCCGGCCGGGGGTCCCTGTGCTCGGCCGCCGATCCACCCGTGAGGCCTCGTGAGGTGAGATAGCAGCGGCCGAGCACACGGACCCCCCGGCATCAGCGATGAGGCCAGAGGGCCGGCAGGAAGGCCGCGAAGCGGCTCTCCGGCCGGCCCTCGAGGCGCGGGTTCGACGCTCGGCGATCGCGCGCTAACCCGGCAGGGCGCGCTCGAGGTCGTCCGCCAGGGCAGCGGCGGTCGGGTGGCGGTCGGCAGGCTCGCGCGCCAGCGCGCGGTCGAGCGCTCGGGCGAGGGCGGGCGGGAGGTCGGGCGCGACGCTCAGGGCCGGCGCCGCCCGCTGCTCGATGGCGCGCACCACGAAGTCGTGCGCGGCGGGGTCGCCGATCGGGTGGCGCCCGCCCGTGACCGCGAGGAACAGCGTGACGCCGAGCGCGTAGACGTCGCAGGCGGGGCCCACGGCGGCCGAGCCGCCCAGCAGGTACTCCGGCGCCATGAAGCCCAGGCTGCCCAGCGCGACGCCCTCGCTCGTGAGGCTGCTCGACTGGTCGCCCATCTTCGCCACGCCGAAGTCGAACAGGTAGGGCCGCCCGTCGCGGGCGACGAGCACGTTCTGCGGCTTCACGTCGCGGTGGACGATCCCCGCCTGATGCGCGTGGTCGAGCGCCCGCGCCACCCGCGCGCAGATCTGCGTCGCGCGCGCCCGGTCGACGGCGCCGTGGGCCAGGAGGAGGTCGAGCGTGACGCCCGCCACGTAGTCCATGACGATGCACGAGAAGCCGTCGGCCTCCTCGAGCCCCCGCGAGGCCACGATGTGCTCGTGGCGGAGCGCGGCGATCGCGCGCGCCTCGCGCCGGAAGCGCGCCTGGTCCTGGAAGCTCGCGGCCGCCGGGCGCTGGACCAGCTTGAGCGCCACCGGCAGGCCCGCCCGCGGGTCCCACGCCTTGTAGATCACCCCCATGCCGCCGCGCCCGAGCTCGCCCAGGAGGAGGAAGGGGCCGAACGGCGGGGCGCGTCGCCGGTGCGCCTCGAGCAGCGCCCGCCCCTCGGGCGTGCCGTCGTCGAGCGTGTCCTCGGTCCCGAGCGGTGCGTCCTCGGGCGCGCGAGCCAGCGGCGCGCCGCAGCGCAGGCAGGTCCGCGGCGCGTCCGGCCGGCCGACCGCCCCGAACCGCGCGCGGCAGCGCGCGCAGGCGAGCAGCTCGAGGCCCTGCCGGCGCAGGAGCGGGCGGAGCTGCGCCGGCGCGACGCGCATCGAGTCGCGCAGGAGGTCACCCAGCCAGCGCACGTCCCCCTCGGCCCGGCGCCGGGCCTGCCCGCGGAGGAGGCCGTCGAGGCGGCGCTCGTCCACGAGGCGCGCCTGGAGCGCGAGCTGACCCAGCGGGGGCGCCGTCACGTCCGAGAGTCTATACAGCGCCCGCCGGGGCGTGAGGCGGGATCCGCGCGCCGCCGCGTGGTCGCCGGCGTGGGGGGCGAGTAGTCTCCCGGGGTCGAGGTGGCCCGTGACCGACTCGCGCGTCGTCAACGTGTTCGTCCACGAGACCGCGGCGCGCCAGAGCATCCGCGTGGCGCGCGAGCGGACGACCACGATCCGGCTGCGCGGGCCGCGCCCGATCCGGATCCACGAGCTGCCCGCCGCCCAGGGCTTCGCCGAGGGCGGGGCCCTGCTCCTGCCGGACGCGACGAAGGACGACCGCGGCGGGCGCGGGCTCGACGCGCTCGCCGCGGCCCTCGCGCACGCCGGGCGCTGCCCCGACGAGCTCGTGTTCGTGGTCGGCCACGCCCCCGA
>JAHBXY010000305.1 GCA_019636275.1 Planctomycetota bacterium
CCCGCGCCGACCTCGGGCCGCCGGGCCGCGGCGTCGTCGCCGCGGCCCAGACGCCCGACGCGGACGTCCTGTGGCTGCTCGCGCGCGACGGCGCCCTCGTCCGCGTCGCCGACGGCGCGGCGCGCGTCGTCGCCGCGGCGCCGGGCGAGGGGTGGCTGGGGCGCGAGGTCGTCTGCTCGGCCGACGGCCGCCGCGCGGTCAGGTGGCTCGGCCGTGGGAACGCGAGCGCGCTCGGGTGGTTCGACGCGGACGGCCGCGCCGGCGAGGTCGTCGAGCGCGACGGCGTCCAGGCGCTCGCCCTGCGCCCCGACGGGGGCGTCGCCGTGTGGTCGACCTGGGACGGCGAGCTCGTGCTGCGGGACCTCGACGCCGGCGGCGCCCCGGCGGTCGTCGGCGGGCTGCCCCTGCACCACGCGCTGCTCTTCGAGCCCGACGGCCGCGGGCTCGTCGCGGGCACGGCGCGGGGCGTCGTCCTGCGCTTCGCGGTGGACCTGCGCTGACCGGCCGCCGGCGAGCGCGGATCAGCGCGCGTCGTCGCCCACGACCCGGACGTGGACGCCGTCGTGTTGGGTCCCGATCGCCTCGACCAGCTCGTAGACGATCGCCAGGCGCCCGCCGTGCAGGCCGGCCGCGTGGACCCGGACGATCCCGGGGTGCTCGAGGGCCGCGACGACGGCCGCCTCCCGCAGGAAGCGCTCCACGGCCGCGGCCGCGCCCTGCCGCTCGGCGGTCAGGAGCTTGAGCGCGACGTCGCGCCCGCCCGCCACGTCGCGGGCGCGGTGGACCGCGCCGAACGCGCCCTGGCCGAGGAGGGGCCCGAGGCGGTAGGCCGCGGTCAGGTCCTGGCCGAGCGCGCCATGCATCCTCGGGACCATAGCACCCACGACGCCCCCCTGCCGCCGGGGTGCGAGTCGCCCCCTCGCGACGGCCCGGCGGGCGCGAGCGTGCGTGGCGCGGGGCGCGTCCTGGCGGCAGCATCCCGCGGGAGGAGGTCCCATGCTCCCGACGGGCTGGCACGTGGCGCACGTCGTTCTCCTCGCGGTGTGGGCCGGCGTCGTGCTCGCCGAGGTCGTGCTCGAGCTGGCCGCCCGCCGCGACCCGACGCTCGAGCGCGGCGTGGCCCGGCTCCACGCGCGGATCGACGTCCTCGTCGAGGCGCCGCTGCTGGCGGCCGTCGTCCTCACCGGGGCCGTCCTGCTGGCCCGGGCGCCCGTGATCGACGGCTGGCTGTGGGCCAAGGCGCTCTGCGGGCTCGGCGCGGTCGCGGCCAACGCGGCCTGCGTCGTGGCGGTGCTCCGCCGCCAGCGCGCCGCCGACGACGCCCGCGAGGCCGCCCGCTGGACGCGCTGGGTGCTCCTCTCGCCGGCGCCAGGCGTGCCCCTGGCGCTCCTGGCGCTCTACCTGGGCGGCGCGCGCGGCGGCTGGTGGTGACGCGTCGCCCGCCGGGGGCCCGTTGCGCGGGCGTGCCGGTCCGGGCTTGATGCTCCCGTGACCACCTCCCTCGCCGAGGCGCTCCGCGCGGGTCCGCTCGGGCTGCGGCACATCCCTGGCGCGACCCTCGGCCCCTACCAGGTCGTGGCCGAGCTGGGCCGCGGCGGCTTCGGCGCCGTGTTCCGCGCCCGGCGCCTCGACGCGCCCGGCCCCGACGTGGCGCTGAAGGTGCTCCTCGACCTGCCGGGCGCCGCCGGCTCGCGCGCGCGGCGCTTCGAGCGCGAGGCGGCGCTGGCCCGCGAGCTGCGCCACCCGGGGATCGTGCCCGTCGTCGACGCGGGCGAGCGCGACGGGGTCAGGTTCATCGCCTTCGAGCTCGTCCTGGGCACGACCCTCGACCGCGCCGCCGAGGGCGCGCCGGTCGAGCGCGTCCTGGACCTGGTCGTGGAGACGGCCCGCGCCGTGGGCCACGCGCACGCCCAAGGCGTCGTCCACCGCGACCTCAAGCCCGCCAACGTCCTCGTGCGCGCGGCCGACGGGCGCGCGCTCGTGACCGACTTCGGCCTGGCGCGCGACCTGGCGCTCGACTCGTCGCTCACCAACACCGGCGCCCTCCTGGGCACCCCCGCCTACATGGCGCCCGAGCAGCTCATGGGCAAGCCGCCGGCGCCGACGATGGACGTGTTCGCGCTGGGCGCGCTCCTCCACGAGGCGCTCACCGGCGAGACGCCGTTCATGCGCGAGAACCTGGCCCTGCGCCTGGGGGCGATCGTCGCCGGCGACGTCGCCCCGCCGAGCGCGTCGCGCGCCGGCGTCTCGCCCGCCGTCGACGCCGTCGTCCGCCGCGCCCTCGACGCCGACCCGACGGCCCGCTTCCCCGA
>JAHBXY010000306.1 GCA_019636275.1 Planctomycetota bacterium
CGATACGACCCGCGCGCGCTCCCCCCTCGCCTCGGCCTCCGCGCCCTCGCCTCGCTTGTGGTTCCATTCCACCCGTGGCTCGAGCGGCTCGCCGTCGTGTTGGAGCCCGTGTCCTGGCCGTGCCCGTTGCCGTGCCCGTTGCCGAGCCCGTGCCGTGCCCGTGCCGTGCCCGTGCCGTGCCGTGCCGTGCCCGTGCCCGTGTCGTGTCCATGCAAGCTCGCAAGAGAGCGCGTCCAGCGCCGGTCGACCGAGTCCGCTCGCCAGAGAGTCGCGCAGAACGCCGGTCGACGGAGCGCTCGGCGACCTCATCGTCGCCAGGACGGTCCGAGGGCATCCGTCAGGCCAGGGCGGCGGCCACGAGGGCGTCGCGGATCGTGTCGGTGTCCTCGCGGCCCCCGAGCGCGTTGAGGACGCAGGCGGACGCCTGCAGCACGTCGTCGGCGGCGGCGGCCCGGGCGGCCTGGGCCGCGGCGAAGGCGGCGGTGGCCGCCGCGCCGGCCGCGGCGCACAGGAGGCGGGAGAGGCCCTCGCGGCCGGTCGTCGAGGGCCGGGGCTCGCCGGGGGAGACGAGGGCGTGCGCGGCGCCCAGCGCGGCGTGCTGGGCGAGGTCGGCCTCGCGCGCGTGCGCCTCGCAGGGGCAGCGGAGCCAGTCCTCGGCCGCCGCGAGGGCGCGGCGCGGCCGCTCGTCGGCCTCGTCCCAGCGGTCCCAGGCGGTGAAGCGCGCCTCGGCCAGGGCCACGGCCGCGCGGACGAGCCACGGCTTGCCGTAGGCGCGCAGGCCGGTGATCCAGCGGCGCTGGTTCAGCTCGTGGCCGCCCCGGGCGCGGATCAGGGGCAGCTCGGGCGCGCGCGCGCCCAGGAGCAGGCGCGCGGCCGGGTCGCCGAGGTAGGCGGCGAGCCGCGCGCGCTCCTCGTCGAGCTCGCCCGCGCGCAGGCGCTCGCACAGGAGGCGCACCCGCGCGTCGAGGTCGCCCTGGGAGGCGGCCCGCTCGAGCCGTCGCAGCCGCGTGTCCGCCACGCCGTCCGTCCTCCGCCCCCCGCCGGCGGCGCGGGCCCCCCCGCACCCCGTCGAAGGTACCACGGGCCTGCACGCCGTCCCGGTCGCCGTGTGGGCGTCGATCACGACGACCCGCGAGCGCAGGCTTCATGCGAGTCGATGGGACGCCAGGTCGCCGAGGAGGCGCAAAGATCGCAGAGGAGGGGAGGGGGAGGCACAGGGCCCGCTCTCTGCGACCTCTGCGCCTCCTCGGCCCTCTCTGCGTCCCATGAGCGGCCGAGGCGTGGTGCCGCTGGAGCAGATCGCGCCATCAGCTCGAGCGGAGCCTGCGCTCAGCTTGCGTCGGGGACGGCGCGGCGGGCGAGCTGCCCGCAGGCCGCGTCGGCGGCCGCGCCGCGCGCGCGGCGCAGGTGCACCGGCACGCCGGCCGCGCGCAGCCGCTCGAAGAAGGCGCGGGCCCGCTCGGGCGGGGAGGCGGCGAAGCCCAGGCCCTCGACCTCGTTCCAGGGGATCAGGTTGACGTGGTGCACGCCGCTGCCGACCACGAGGTCCGCCAGGGCGGCCGCCTGCGCGGGCGCGTCGTTGACGCCGTCGAGGAGGACGTAGCTCACGGTCACGAAGCGGCCGGTCGCCCGGGCGTAGGCGCCGGCGGCGGCCAGCAGGTCGCGCACGGGCGGCAGGCGCGGGGCGAGCGGCACGATCCGCGCGCGCGTGGCGTCGTCGGGCGCGTGCAGGCTCAGGGCCACGTTCACGGCGGGCCCCTCGCGGGCCAGGCGCTCGAGCCCCTCGACGACGCCGACCGTGCTCACGGTGATCCCAGACGGGCCCAGCTCACCGCCCCAGGGGGAGACGAGGTTGCCGAGCGCCACCTGCAGCGCGTCGAGGTTGTGCAGCGGCTCGCCCATGCCCATGACGACGAGCCCGCCCAGGTGCAGCCCGCGAGCGCGCGCCCGCGCGCGCAGGAGCAGCGCCTGGGCCACGATCTCCCCCGCCGAGAGGTTGCGGACGAGCCCCTCGCGGCCGCTGGCGCAGAAGGCGCAGCGCACGCCGCAGCCGACCTGCGTCGAGACGCACCCCGAGGCGCGCGGCGGCCGCCCGGGGCGAGGGCGCGCGCCCGGCGCCAGCGCCGCGCGCATGTGCGCGCGCGAGGCCTCGCGGCGCACCTGCGGGATCAGCACGGCCTCGACGGCCC
>JAHBXY010000307.1 GCA_019636275.1 Planctomycetota bacterium
CTCGAGCGCGACGGACCGCGCCTCGGCCGACCCGGCGCCGGCCACCGCCACGAGCACCGCGTCGACCGACGGGTCGTCGGGCAGGGCCCCGACCACCCGCACGGCGGCGGCCGCGCCCGGGAACAGCGGGTCGCGCGCCAGGACCAGCACCTCCGGCAGCAGGTGCGCGTCGAGGCCGGCCGCGACGCGCGCCGCGCGCTCGGGCGTGGTCGCGCCGGCGAGCGCCTCGACGACGCGCCGCCGGGCCCACGCCCGCCGCAGGGCCTGCTGCACGTGGACCATGAGGCGGGGGTCGTCGTGCTGCAGGTCGACGAGCGTCTGCAGGGCCAGGGCGTCGTCGCCGGTCGTGCCCAGGAGGACCACCGCGCGCTCCCGCTCCCGCGGCGGCCGCCCCGGGTCGAGGGCCACGCGCGCCAGCGCGCGCACCCAGCCCTCCTGCCGCCGCCAGGCGACGACCTCCGGCTCGTGCCGCTCCTCCTGGGTCGAGCCCAGCCAGGCCGGCTCGTCGGCGCGCGCGGGGCCCGCGAGCGCCGGCGCGAGCGCCAGCGCGGCGAGGGCGGCGACCCGGGGCGCGTGACGGGCGGCGGGCACGCGAGCATTGTGCCCCGGGCGCGCCGCGCGCGCACCCGCCGTCGCCTGCCGATTGCCTGCCGATTGACCGCCGATTGCTTGGGGCCCCCGGGTCGAGCATCCTGTTCGCCGAGAGGGACCTGCGCCCGTGGACTCCGACCTCCGCCTCGGGCACATCGCCGTGCGCATGGGCGTCCTCCAGCCGCAGGACCTCCCCGCCCTCCTGCGCGAGGCGCGCGCCGGCCACACCGAGGAGAGCGCCGGCGGCGCGAGCGCGCTGGGCCAGGTGCTCCTGCGGCGCAAGCTCTGCTCGATCTCCGACTACCTGCACATGGCCCGGCAGGCGCGCGAGGAGGCGGCGGCCGAGGCGGCCAGCGCGTCGGCGTCGTTCGAGTCGCTGCAGCAGGCGTTCGGGCGGCTCGAGTCGGGCGAGCTCGAGCCGGCCGAGTTCGAGCACCTGCTGGCCTCGTCGGCCGAGCCGCTCCCGCGCGCGCGCCAGGCGCCGGCGCGCTTCGGCCGCTACGAGCTCCTGGCCGAGCTCGGCCGCGGCGGCATGGGGATCGTCTACCGCGCGCGCGACACGAAGGGCGGGGCGGTCGTGGCCCTCAAGGTCATGATCGAGGCCGACGACGACGAGGTGCGCCTGCAGCGCTTCGAGCGCGAGGCCGAGCTCGCCGGGCTCCTGCAGCACCCCGGGCTGGTCAAGATCCACGACGCCGGCCGCGTCGACGGCATGCCCTACTTCACGATGGACCTCGTCGAGGGCGACAGCCTCGACGCGGTGCTCGAGCAGGGGTCGGTCCCGCGCGACGACGTCCTGAAGGCCCTGGCGCAGGTGGCGCGCGCCGTCGACCACGCCCACTCGCGCGGCGTGGTCCACCGCGACCTCAAGCCGGGGAACATCCTCCTCGACCGCAAGACCGGCCAGGCGCGCGTGACCGACTTCGGCCTGGCGCGCGACCTGGCGCGCGTGACGCGGCTCACGCAGGTGGGCCAGGCCGTGGGCACGCCCTACTACATGGCGCCGGAGCAGGTGCGCGGCGAGCGCGACGTCGACGGGCGCTGCGACGTCTACGCGATCGGCGTCATGCTCTACGAGGCGCTCACGGGCGACGTGCCGTTCGACGCCGAGTCGCCGCTGTCACTGTTCAAGAAGATCGACCGCGAGCCGGTCGTCCTCGAGCTCGACCCGGCGCGAGGCGTCGACGCGCGCATCCACAAGGTCGTCATGCGCGCGCTGGCCAAGGACCGCGAGGAGCGCTACGCCCGCGGCGAGCTCCTCGCGCGCGACCTCGAGCGCTACCTGCGCGGGCAGGAGCCGCGCGCCCTGCCGCGCGCCCCGCTCGACGAGCTGCGCGCGCGCTGGGCGAACAACCGCGCCGCCATCGCGGCGGTCCTGCTCGGCGCCGTGGCCGTGGCCGTCCTGGCGGCGGCGGGCGGGCTGGCCTGGCGGCGGCTCGAGGAGCGGCGCGCGCGCGAGGCCGGTCGGGCGCGCGT
>JAHBXY010000308.1 GCA_019636275.1 Planctomycetota bacterium
GCGCTCGACACGGCCACCCCGCGGGCGCCGGCGGCGAGGACGGCCGGCGCCGTGTCCGCCGTGACGCCGCCGATCCCGTAGATCGGGGCCGGGCAGGCCGCCGCCAGCGCGCGCAGGCGCTCGAGCCCCTGGGCGCCCAGGTCGGGCTTCGTGGGCGAGGGGAACAGCGTGCCGAAGCCCACGTAGTCGACGTCGGCGGCCACGCGGGCCAGCTCGGCCTCGTCGTGGGCCGAGGCGCCCACGATGGCGCCCGGCCCGACGATCCGGCGCGCCTCGGCCGGGGGCAGGTCGTCCTGGCCCACGTGCACCCCGTGCGCCCCGGCCAGGCGGGCCACGTCGGGGCGGTCGTTGACGACGAGGAGCGCGCCCTGGGCCTCGCACGGGGCCGTGAGCGCGCGGGCGGCCTCGAGGAGCGCCCGGTCGCCGCCCTTGAGGCGCACCTGCAGGAGGCGCACGCCGCCCGCCAGGCACGCCGTCGCCTGCGCCAGGAGCGGCGGGCGGCCGGGCGCCTCGCCCAGGATGACCATGACCCCGCGCCCGGCGAGCGACGGCCGCCCCGCCAGGAGGTCGGGCTCGAGCGCGTAGAGCGCGTAGCGGGCGGCCACGAGCGGCGCGGCGAGCGCCGGGTCGAGCAGCTTGGCGTACTCCTCGAGGGTCCGCAGGGCCTCCTTGGCCCGCGACAGGTTGGCGCCGAGCAGGTCCTCGAGCGACGCGCGGCCGGGCTGCGCGCCGGCGGAGGGCGCGTCCGGTCGGCCGGGGTCGCCCGCGACGTCGCGCGCCGCGTGCGTGTCGAGCCGGGCGAGCGCCGCCGCGACGTCGCGGCGCAGGGCCTGCGCCCGCCCGGCCAGGGCGGCGGCCCCGCGCACGAAGCGGGCGTGCTCCTCGACGACCCGCAGCGCCTCCAGGGCGCGGTTGCGGTTGGCGTCGACGACGCGCAGGACGCGCTCGCGCTCTCCGGGGGTCAGGGGCACGCAGTCAGTATCGGCTCCGGTGGGGGGCGGAGCGCACGTCCCGCGCGCGACCGGGTAGACTCACCCCCGCGTGGGGCGCGACCCGATCCCGGACATTCCGGCCTCGCTGGGGCCCTGCGTGGGCCTGACGCTCCTCGGCCAGGGCGCCATGGGCGCCGTGTTCCGGGCGCGGCACACCCGCCTCGGGACCGACGTCGCCGTCAAGGTCGTCAACCCGCGGCTCGGGGCCAAGGACCCGAAGCTCTTCCAGCGCTTCCTGCGCGAGGTGGAGCTGCTGCGCGGGGTCGACGACCCGCACGTCGTGCGCTTCCTCGACGCCGGCCAGGAGGGCGCGTTCACGTTCGCGGTCATGGAGCTCGTGGTCGGCCGCACGCTCGGCCAGCTCAAGGCCGACTCGCCCGGCGGCGTCATGGCGCCCGACGCCGCCGCCTTCTACCTGGCGCAGGTGGCCCGCGGCCTCGACGCCGTGCACCGGCGCGGCATCATCCACCGCGACCTCAAGCCCGACAACGTCATGGTCGACGCCGCGGGCCGGGCGCGGATCATGGACTTCGGCCTGGCCAGGGGCCGGCAGAGCAACCAGCTCACGATGCTCGACGAGGTCGTCGGCACGCCCGAGTACATGGCGCCCGAGACGATCCAGCACCACGAGGTCGACGGCCGCGCGGACCTCTACTCGCTCGGCGTCAGCGCCTACGAGCTCCTCACCGGCGCCACGCCGTTCAACCAGGGCGGGCTGCTCAGGGTCGTGCAGGACCACGTGAGCCGCGCCCCGATCCCGGTCGAGGTCAAGAACCCTCGCGTGCCCGCGGCGCTGGCGCAGGTCGTCGCGCGCCTCATGGCCAAGGCCCCGGACGGCCGCTACGCCACCGCCGGCGAGGCCGCCGCGGCGCTGGCCCCGCTGGCCTGCCGCCGG
>JAHBXY010000309.1 GCA_019636275.1 Planctomycetota bacterium
GGCGAGCAGGGCCGTGAGGCGCGGGGACGGCGCCACTCAGTCCACGGGGACGGGCGCCGCCGCGGCCGGGTGGGTCGCGGCGCCGGCCCCGGCGCCGCCGTCCCCGGCGGTGGTCGGGAGCGGCAGGCCGTACTGCTGGACGAGGATCGCGCGCAGCTCCTCGTAGTCGCGCACCTCGTGGCGCGCGGCGGTCTGGCCGGGGGCGCCGTCGTGGCGCCCGCCGCTGCGCAGGCGGACGGTGATCATGCCGAGGGTGTTCGCCGGGTCGATGTCGCGCGTCGGGTGGTCGCCCACGTACACGCACCGCGAGGGCTTCAGGTTCAGGTCGCTGCAGGCGCGCCGGTAGAGCTTGACGTTGGGCTTGTTGATCCCGATCTGCTCGCTGATGTAGATCGCCGTCGGCGTCAGGTAGGGGTAGACCCCCAGCCGCAGGAGCTTCTCCGCCTGCTTGATCGTCAGCCCGTTGCTGATGATCCCGCGCACGAGGTCGAGCCGCGCGAGGTCCTCGAGCAGCCGGATCGCGTCGGCGTAGGGCACGAGCTCGCGGATCTTCGTGTCGTGGTAGGCGATCACCGCCGCGGCGAGGATGATCGCCGGGTTGACGCCCTTGTAGTGGCGCTTGGGGATCCGCCGCAGGAGCTGGTCGAAGTGGTGGTCGTAGTTCGACGAGAACTCGCTGACCACCTCGCGCAGCTCGTCCATGAGGACCTGCGGCTCGAGCTTCAGCCCGGCGCGATGCATGGCCGCGCAGCTGGCGAAGCGCGCCTTCTCGGCGAACTCCGAGGTGGAGAACAGCGTGTCGTCCACGTCGAAGAAGATCGCGTCGAGTGACACGTCCTTCCTCCCTCGCCGGCGTGACCCGCCCGCCCGGCACACCGGATCGTCGGCGCCCCGCGCCGCTGACCCGCTCATGCTAACCGATGCCGGCGGGTGGCTACACGCGACGCGCTGCGTGGTGGCTCGTCGCCGGGCGCCGCCGGTGTAGGCTCGGCCGCCCATGCAGGCGGAGACCCCGGCGGCGCGGCGGTGGTGGAGGGGGGGGCGGGCGCTCCTCGTCCTCTTGCTCGCGGCGGCCGGTCTGCGGGCGGCGCTGGTCCTGGGCGGCGGGCAGTCCTTCTTCCCCGACGAGATCCGCTTCGCCCGCTCGATCATCCTCCTCCTGCGGCTCCAGGCGGGGCGGCTCGACGACGCGCTCGAGTTCGGCCTGGCGCCCGACCACACGGCCTGGGTGTGGGTGGGCGCGGGCCCCGCGCTCGTGCAGGCCGCCTGGCTGGCCGTCCGCGGCCTGCCGCTCGAGTCGACGACCTGGTGGGCGCACACCGCCTGGATCTCGGCCCTCGTCCTCTCGCTCGCGTCGACGGCGGTGGTCGGGCTCGTGCACGCCGTGGCGCGCCGGGCGGGGGCGCCGCGCGACGAGGCCCTCCTGGCCGCGCTCCTGGCCGCGTGCGCCACGAGCCTCCTCTACTTCTCGCGCCACCTCCTGCCCTACGACGCGGCGCTGGCCCTGGGCCTCGCCGCGCTGTGGGTGGGGCTGACGCCGGCGCCGCGGCTCGCCACGAGCGCCGCCTGCGGGCTGCTCGCGGGCGCGACCTTCCTCACCTACAACGCCTACTGGCTGCTCGCCGCGGGGGTCCTCGTCGCCGCGGCCGTGCGGGCGGGCGGGCGCCCCGGCCTGGTCGCGGTCCTGGGCCTGGGCGCGGCGGCGCCGCCGGCGCTCGTCGTGGCGCTCGACCTGGCGCTGCGCGGGGGCGGGCTCCTGAGCGAGTCGCGAAGCTTCGCCGCCAGCGCCAGGCAGGGCGCCTTCGAGGAGGGCTGGCGCCTGCCCTGGGAGTACCTGTGGGAGGCCGAG
>JAHBXY010000031.1 GCA_019636275.1 Planctomycetota bacterium
CCGCCGCCCTCGTCGGCGGCGGCCTCGTCGTCGCCGGCCTGGGTCTCGTGCGCCTGGCCTCGGTCGGCCCGTCGCTCGACCTGTTCGCCCTGCCCGTGGCCGCGCCCGACGAGGTCGCCCGCGCCGCCCGCCAGGCGCTCGCCGGCGTGGCGCTCACGGCCGTGGGCCTGACCCACCTCCTCGCCGCGCCGCCGCTCGGCGGCGCCTCCCTCGGCCGCGCGCCGGCGCCGCTCCAGGTGTGGCTGGCCGCCTGCGCCCCGGTGGCCGCCGCCGCGCTCGGCCTGCGGCTCGTCCTCTCGCTGCGTGCGCCCGGCGGCCTGGTCGTCCCCGACGTCGACCCGGGCGCCGTCCTCGGCGGCGCCGGCGTCCTCGTGATCGCCGCCGCGCGCCTGGCCACGCGCCGCGAGGCCGACCTGGGCCGCCTCGTCGCCGGGCAGGCGGCGGCCGCCGGCGGCTGGCTGCTCGTGGCCCTCGCCGGCCTGGGCGCCCCGGGCCCCGTCGACCCGCGGCCGGCCGTCCTGGCGGTCACGCTGCTCGCCGTCTCGGCGGTCGTCGGGCAGGTCGCCGCCGCGGCCCTCCTCGCCACGGCCGACCGCGAGCTGGGCGGCCGCGGCCTCGAGCGCTGGGTCGGCGCGGGCCGCCGGAACGTCTGGCTGGCCCTGGCCCTGGTCCTCACCGTCGCCCACCTCGCCGGCGCGCCGGGCACGCTCGGCTTCGTCGCCCGCGCCCACACGCTCGTGGGCGCGCTCGAGGGCGGCTACGAGGTCGTGGCGCTCCTCGCCGCGCTCGACGTGGCCCTGGGCCTCGTGCTGACCCTGCGCGTGGCGCGCGTGGCCCTCCTCGTCGCCCCGCCGCGCCCGGCCTTCGGCCCCGACGCGGTCGAGCCGCTCGTCACGACCCCGGGCCTGACCGTCGTCGCCGTCGCCCTGCCGCTCCTGGCCGTCGCCCTGGGCCTGGCGCCGGCCGCGCTCCTGCGCGCCTCCTGGTGAGTCTGCGGCTATGATCCGCGCTGCTCGTCAGCAGAAGGAGGACGCACCTTGCGGGACGGCGGCGACGGCGCGGGGGAGACCCCCGCGGGCAACGGCAGGGGCTCGGCGCGCCCGCGGCAGGGGCTGCACCCCGACCCGCGGATCGCCGCGGCGGTCGCGGACCTGGTGGGCCTCCTCCCGCCCGACACGCGCAACACCGACCTCGTGGCCGAGCTCGTCACGCTGGCCCTGCAGTTCCCGCAGGACGGCCTCGACCGCGGCGAGCTCAAGCTCCTCGCCTCGACGCTGCGCGACTTCCGCCACTCGTTCAACGTGTTCGACCGCCACCGCGAGCGCAAGAAGGTCTCGATCTTCGGCTCGGCGCGCTCGCCCGTCGGCAGCCCGATCTACGACCTCTGCCGGCGCTTCTCCGCGGCGCTGGCCGAGCGCGGCTACATGGTGATCACCGGCGCCGGCCCCGGGATCATGCGCGCGGGCAACGAGGGCGCCGGGCGCGAGAACAGCTTCGGCGTGAACATCCGCCTGCCGTTCGAGCAGGCCGCCAACGACATCATCGACGGCGACGAGAAGCTGATCAACTTCAAGTACTTCTTCACGCGCAAGCTGTCGTTCGTGAAGGAGTCCGACGCGATCGTCCTCTTCCCCGGCGGCTTCGGGACGATGGACGAGGGCTTCGAGTCGCTCACGCTCCTGCAGACCGGCAAGTGCGACCCGCTGCCGGTGATCCTCATGGACCTGCCGGGGAGCAACTACTGGCCGGCGTGGGAGGCCTACCTGCGCGAGAACCTGCTCAGCAAGGGGCTGATCTCGGCGTCGGACCGCAACCTCTTCCGCTACACGACGGACATCGACAAGGCGATCCACGAGATCGAGCTCTTCTACCGCTGCTACCACTCGCTCCGCTACGTGGGCGACTACGTGATCCTGCGCCTCACGCGCCGGCCGACCGAGCAGCTCCTGGCGATCCTCAACGAGCGCTACCGCGACCTGCTCGCCGACGGCCAGTTCGAGGTCATGGACGCGCCGCACCGCGCCGAGCGCAACGAGCCCGACGACGTGCGCGCCCTGCCGCGGATCGGCTTCCACTTCGTGCAGCGCGGCTTCGGCCGCCTGCGCCGGCTGATCGACGAGATCAACATGGTCGAGTTCGACGAGCCGCCGGTCGTCGTCCGCGAGCCGACGCGCGGCAGCGGCGCGCTCGACATGCCGGCGACCGGGCCGGGCGGCGAGGAGCTCGAGTAGCTGGCGACGGCGTCGGCGCGGGGCCATACTCCCGCCAGGTGCGGGTCGGGCGCTACGAGCTGATCGCCGAGCTGGCGCGGGGCGGCATGGGCGTCGTCCACCGCGCCCACGACCCCGTCGACGGCCGCGAGGTGGCGATCAAGCTGATCGTGGCCGCGCGCGCCGCCGACGCGAAGGCGCGCAAGCGCTTCGCCCGCGAGGTGGCCGCCCTGAGCCGGCTGAGCCACCGCAACGTCCTGTCGCTGCTCGACGCCGGCGAGCACGAGGGCGTGCCGTACCTCGTCCTCCCGCTGGTCGAGGGCGCGCGGACGCTGCAGGGGCGCCTCGACGTCGAGGGCGCCCTGCCGCCCGAGGAGGCCTGCGCGCTGGCGGCCAAGGTCGCGCGCGCGCTGGCCCACGCGCACGGGGCCGGCGTGCTGCACCGCGACGTCAAGCCGGACAACGTGCTCCTCGACGGCGCCGGCGAGCCGCTGCTGGCCGACTTCGGCCTGACCCGCGACGTCGTCCCGCGCAGCGTCGAGTCGTCGCTGTCGGCGCGCGGGCAGGTCATGGGCACCCCCGACTACTGGCCGCCGGAGATGGCCGCGGGCGCCCTCGAGGAGGTCGGGCCGGCCGCCGACGTCTACTCGCTCGGCGCCACGCTCTTCGCCATGCTCACCGGGCGCCCGCCGTTCGTCTCGACGAGCTTCCTCGAGGCCCTGACCGCCGCGCGCAACGAGGTCCCGCCGGCGCCGTCGTCGCTCGTCCCGGACGTGTCGCCCGAGCTGGACGCGGTGTGCCTGCGCTGCCTGGAGAAGCGCCCGGCCGACCGCTACCCCGACGCGGCGGCGCTGGCCGCCGCGCTCGAGGGGCTCCTGCTCGCGAGGCGCGCGCGGCGGCGGGCGCTCGGGCGGCGCGCGGTCGTCGGCGTCGTCGCCGGCGTGGCGGCGGTCGGGCTCGGCGTCGTGGCCCTGGCCTGGCCGCGGCCGCCCGCCCGCCCCCGGCGCCCGCGCGGCCGGTCGCCGCCCCGGACGCTCACCCGGGCGTGGCCGGCGGCCTGCGCCGCGACCTGCTCGGCAGCCGCCACACGGCGGCGCCAGGAGGTGGTGGACGCCCTGGCCCAGGCGGCCCCGCCGGGCACGGACCCCGCCGCGGACGCGCTCGCGCGGGTGGCCGGCGCGCTCGCCCTTGCGCTGCGCCCGGGCGACCGGCCGTCGGACGACGTCCTGCGCGCCCTCGACGACGCGCTGGCGTCGGCCCGGGCCGAGGGCGCCCTGCAGGCCGCGCTGCACCTCGCGGCCGCCGAGCACCTGCGCCGCCGCGGCCGGCACGCCGACGCGCTCGCGCGCGTCGAGCAGGTCGAGGCGCTGCCGGCGGGCCGGCGCCACCGCCTCGAGGCCCACCTGGTCCGCGCCCTGGTGCTCCTGCAGGACGGGCGCCAGGGCGAGTCGAAGCTGGCCCTGCGCGCGCTCGAGCGCGCCGACCCCGACGGCCCGTTCGGCCTGCTGGCGCGGACGGCGAACGCGCCCCTGGCGCAGCGCGCGGAGGCGATCGAGCCGCTGCAGTCGCAGCGCCGCGACGGGCGGCTGCCCGCGCAAGCGACCCTGTACCTCGCGGTCCTCCTGAGCGAGCTCGGCCAGACCGACGAGTCCGCGGCGACGATCCAGCGCTACCTGCGGCAGGCGCCAGACGACGCGCTGGCGCACGCCTGGCTCGCCATCGCCGAGCGCGAACGCGAGCGGACCGTCACCGCGCTCGAGGCGCTCGACCGCGCGGTGGCGCTGAGCGAGCCCCGACCGCTGCCGCTCGCCCTCCATGTCCGCGGCGACCTGCGGCACCGCCGCGACGAGCTCGCGGACGCGCTGGCTGACCTCGACCGCGCGATCGCGCTCCAGCCGACGGCGGAGTCGCTGCTCCTGCGCGGCTGGATCCACGCCCGATCCGGACGCATGCCCGAGGCCGAGGCCGACTGGCTTCGAGCGGACGCGCTCGCCCCGTGGGCCGTGGACGACTTCCTCCGGCGCCAGCCCCCGGCGGCCCGCCTCGCCATCCGGCGGACGCTCGGGCTCGAGGTCGACCTGCGGCCGCTCGCGCTCGACGAGGTCACGGCGACGATCGCGGCCCGGGTCGAGGCGCGGGTCGCCGCGGCGCCGGAGCCCGCCCGGGCGCCGCTGCGCGAGGCGCTCCGGCGCGCGCGGCCCGCGCGGACCGTGGGCCGAGTGCAGGCCCGCCCTGGCCGAGGCGACGGGCGCGGCGCCGGACGACGCGCCGTGGCGCTCGGGCGGCGCGCCTCGAGGTGGCGCGCGGGCGCCGACGGCCACCGACGCGCTCGCCCGCGCCCCCGCGCCCTCGGGGTGGACGCCCGCGAGGCCGAACCGCCTCGAGGCCGACCTCGCGGCGCCGTGGCCTCCTCCGGGGCGGCGCGCCCTCGACGCGCTGGCCGCCGCCAGCGACGCCGGCAACGCCGTGGCCCGGGCCGGGCGGCGCTGCTGCGCGGCCAGGCCGACGACGCCCAGGCGGCGGTCGAGCTGGCCCTGCGCCTCGACCCCGACCACGCGGCCGCCCTGGCCCTCCGGGGCGAGCTGGCGCTGGCCCGCAGCGCGCCCGGCCCTGGCGGCGGCCTTCGCGGCGGCCGGGCGCGCCTTCGCGCTCGAGGGCGGCGCCGACGTGCGCCCGTGGCTGGTGCGGCTGCGCTGCATCGGGGCGGTCACGGCGCGCGACCTGCGTGAGACCGGCGACCCGACGGCGGCTGCGCGCGCCTCGATCGGGCGCCGCGAGCTCGACACGCTGCTCGAGGTCACCCCGGGCGTCGGCGCGCGCGTCGTGGCCATGGAGCTGCTCCTCGACCTCGAGGGCGTGACGCCGCTCGCCCCGGAGCGGCTCCTGGGCGAGGGTCAGGCGCTCGACCCCGACCGGCCGGACCTGCTGCTCGCGCAGGGCCGCCTGGCCCTGCGCGCCACGCCCCCGCGCGCGGAGGAGGTGCTGGAGCCCTGGCGGCGCGCGCGCCGCGCCGAGCCGCTCCTGCGCCTGCCCCGGGGCCACGTCGAGGACTTCGAGCGCTACCTCGGCCCGCGGCCGGAGCTGGCGGAGCTCGTCGGCGAACCGCGCTGACGGCGCGTCAGCGCCGTCATGAGCCGAAGTCAGCGCTCTGACCGGCCATGGGACACGAAGGCAACGAAGACGACGGAGGGCACGGAAGGGGCCGAGGCCTTCGTGGCCTCCGTGTCTCATGCGAGTCCACACGGTGGACGTCGATCACGACGACCGGCGAGCGCGGTCAGCGCGGCTGAACGCCGAGCTGCGCCAGGCGCTCGCGCGCCTGCCGGTGGTAGGCGTTGTCCGGCGACGGCTCGAGCTCGAGGACCCGCTCGAGCTCCGCGCGGGCGTCGTCGTCGCGTCCCTCGCGCAGGGCCTCGAGGGCGCGCCCGTGCGCCGTGTAGACGAGCCCCCAGCGCGTGCGCAGGCTCCGCACGCTCTGGCGCGCCTCAGGCCCGAGCACGTCGCGCTGGAGGGCGTGTTGCAGGCGCTGGAAGGCCGCCCGCGCGTCACCCGCGTCGTAGTCGCGCTGGGCGGCGCGCACCTCGAGGTCGGCCGCGATCCAGCTCACGTAGGCCCTGGCGTCGGCGGCGAGCCGCGAGCGGGGGTCGACCTCGGCCAGGAGCTCGAGGGCGCGCGGGTAGTCGTCGACGGCGCGGACGCTGATGATGTCGACCGCCGCCTGGTAGCGCTCCTCGTCCTGGCGCTCGCGCACGCAGGCCGCGCGCAGGGCCTCGAGCTCCCCGGCGAGCGCCGGGTCGTCCGGCACGACCTGGGCCAGGAGGGCCAGGATCGCCGACCAGTCGGGCGCCGGACCGGCGGTGCGGGCGCGCGCGTCTTCGAGGGCCAACCGGGCCGCCGACGGCCGGGGAGGAGGCGGCGGCGGCGCCTCGGTCACGGCGACGGGCGGCGGTGTGTCGGGTCGCGGCGGCCCGGGCGCGTCGACGGGCCCGCGGCCGGCGACGAGGACCAGCCCGACCGCCCCAGCAGGCCCGCCGCCGCGGCCACGAGCGCCAGCGCCAGGCGACGCGGCCGGGCGCAGGACGCGGCGGCCGCCGCAGCCCGGGGCGGCACGGCGCCCGTGCGCCTGCAGGCACTCAGTGTTGGCGCGCGGCAGTCGGCGCAGGCGCGGGCTGCGCCGGCGCGAGCGCGCCGTGGCAGTAGGTGCAGCGCAGCCGATCAGCCGGCGTCGGCGCCGCACGGCGGTGATCCGGACCGGCGGCGGCGCGGTGACGAGGCGGCGACGCGCGCACGAGGACGTCCGGCGGCGGCCGTGGCCAGCGCGGCACGTCGGTGGCGAACCCGGCCGCCTCGGCCCGCAGAGCGCGCCGCCGGCGCGGGCCAGGTCGGTCGTCGGACCGGGCCGCGCGCCAGGAGCAGGGCGGCCCGGTCGTCAGGCCCGAGGTCGTCAGGCGCGAGGTCGGGTCGGGCCTTGGGGCCGAGCAGGCGGGCGGCGGCCACGCCGCGCTCGCGGGCCAGGCCGAGCAGGTCGACGAGGTCGAGCGCGTCGCCGGCCTCGAGGCGCTCGGCGGCGCGCGTGAGCGCCTCCTCGAGGGCGCCGGCCGCGACCTCGCGGTCGCCGAGCAGCGCCTCGAGGAGCGCCTGCGCCTCGTCGGCGCCGAGCGCCACGAGAGCGGGCAGGTCGCGCGCGGGCGGCGCCGGGCGCGTGGCCGCGGCCAGGAGGTCGCGCCCGGGCGCCAGGCCGGCGCCCAGGCGGGCCTCGACCTCGCGCAGCGCCGGGGGCAGGTCGTCGTCAGTCACCGTCGCCCTCCAGGTGCGGCCGGAGGCGCTCGAGCGCCAGGCGGTAGCGCGAGTGGATCGTCCCCAGCGGGGCGCCCGCGCGCGCGGCGATCTCCTTGAACTCGAGCCCCTCGTAGACGCGCAGCACGACCACCTCGCGCTGCTCGTCGGGCAGGCGGGCCAGCGCGCGCGCCACCCGCTCGGCGTCGTCGCCCGCCGCCCGGCACTCGCGAGCCGACGGCGGTCGGCACCATGTGATCGTCGCGCGCCCGACGAGCGCGCGCCTCGGCCGTCGCGGCGCGCGCACCGGTCGAGCGCGGGTGGCGCACGGCCCCTGCCGCACGTAGCCGTCGAGCGCCCCCGGCGCGAGCGCGCGCCGGCGCCGCCACACGCGCGCCAGCGCCTCCTGCACGACGTCCTCGGCCGCGGCCCGCTCGCCCAGGAGCGCCAGGGCCAGGCCGACGAGGCGCGCGCCCGCCCGCTCGACGAGCGCCGCGAACGCCCGGGCGTCCGGATCGGCGCCCGGATCGGCGCCCGGGCCGGCGGTGGGAGGCGAGGTCATGAGGGACGTCCGGCGCACACACGTCTACACGGCCGAGGGCCCCCGGACCATCACCCGGACCGCAAGTGCTTGCCGTCGCTCACCCCGCCTGGCCATACTCCCCCCGCGTGACGACGGTCGGGCGCTACGAGCTGATCGCCGAGCTGGGCCGGGGCGGCATGGGCGCCGTCCACCGCGCGCGCGACCCGCTCCTGGGCCGCGAGGTGGCGCTCAAGCTGATCCTCGCCGCGCGCGCCGCCGACCACGCGGCCCGCAAGCGCTTCGCCCGCGAGGTGGCCGCCCTGGCGCGGCTGCGGCACGCCCACGTCGTGGCGATCCTCGAGGCTGGCGAGCACGAGGGGGTCCCGTTCTTCGTCATGCCGCTGGTCGAGGGCGCGCGCACGCTCCAGGCCCGCCTCGACGCCGAGGGACCGCTGCCGCCGCGGGCGGCCTGCGCCCTCTTCGCCGGGCTCGCCCGCGCGCTCGAGCACGCCCACGCCGCCGGCGTGCTCCACCGCGACGTCAAGCCCGACAACGTGCTGCTCGACGCCCGCGGCGCGCCGCTCCTCACCGACTTCGGTCTGACCCGCGACCTCGTCCGCTCGGGGCCCGCGTCGTCGGTGTCGGTGCGCGGCCAGCTCCTGGGCACGCCCGACTTCTGGCCGCCGGAGCAGGCGGCGGGCGAGCTCGAGCGGATCGGCCCCGCGGCCGACGTCTACGGCCTCGGCGCCACGCTCTTCGCCGCGCTGACCGGGCGCCCGCCGTTCGAGTCGCAGAGCCTGTTCGACGCCGTGCGCGCGGTGCGCGAGGACGCGCCGCCGCCGCCGTCGTCGCTGCGGCCCGACGTCCCGCCGGAGCTCGACGCCGTGTGCGCGCGCTGCCTGGCGAAGGCCCCGGAGGCGCGCCCCACGGTCGCCGACCTGGCGCGCGAGCTCGAGCGCCTGGCGGCCGGCGGCTTCGCGTCGCCGCGCCGGACCGGGCGCAGGGCGGGCGCCGCCGCCGCGGTCGCGCTCGCGGCGGCGGCCCTCCTGGTCGCCGCCGTGGGCCCCGCGCGGCGACCGACGGTCACGCCAGCGAGCGCGCCGCCGCCCTGCGCGAGGCCCTCCTCTCGCCGTGGAGCGACCGCGGCGCTGCGCGCGCAGGGCCGACCTCGCCGGCGCGCCGGCGGTCGCCCTCGCCGGCGCACCCCTCGCCGGCACACCGGGGGGCGCCCTCGCCGGCAGGCCCGGCGGTCGCGCGGGCCGCGGGGCGATCGCGCTGGCCCGCGACCCGGGGGCGCGCTCGTCGGCCAGGTCCTGGCGGCGCTCGAGGCGGCGCTCGCGGCGGCGGGCGACGACGCGCCGCGCGCGGACCGCCCTGCACCTCGCGGCCGGCGAGCACGCGCCGGCGCGCGCGCGCCTCGACGAGGCGCTCGCGCACGCGGAGCAGGCCCTGGCTGGCGCCGGCCCGGCCGCGCTCGAGGCGCACCACCTGCGCGCGACCTGCCTGGCGCAGCTCCGCCGCGACGGCGACGCGGCGGCCGCGCGGCGGGCCCTCCTCGCGCTCGACCCGCCCGAGCCGCACGCGCTCCTCGCCCGGGCCGGCCTCGCCGAGGACGAGCGCCCCGACGACGCCGCGCCCCTGCTGCGCGAGGCGCTGGCCCTCGAGCCCTGGCGGCACCAGGCCCGCCTGCGCCTCCTCTCCGCCCTCATGCAGCTCGGGCGGCTCGACGAGGTCGACGCGGAGCTCGCGCGGCTGGAGGCCGAGGCCCCCGCCGACGACCAGCTCGTCCACCTGGTGCGTGGGATCGCGCTCACGCGGCGCGGGCGCCCCGACGAGGCGCTCGCGGCCCTCGACCGCGCCGTCGCGCTCGGGGAGCCCGCCCCCGACCCGGCCGCCCTGCTCGCGCGCGGCGGCGCGCACCTGGCGCGCGGCGACCGGGCCGCGGCGCGCGCCGACCTCGACCGGTCGCTGCGCGCCCGGGAGGACGTCCTGGGGCTCGTCCAGCGCGGCGCCCTCTCCGCCGAGGAGGGCCGCGCCGAGGACGCCGAGGCCGACTGGCGCCGCGCGCACGGCCTCGACCCCGAGCGCGCCGACCGCCTCGTCGAGCGCCTGGAGCCGGCGGGCCTGCGCCGGCACGCCTGCCACGCCGTGGGGCTGCTCGAGGCGGGGCCCGGGCCGCTCGAGCTGTCCGCCCGGGCGCGCGACCGCCTCGAGCGCCTCGCGGAGCAGGTCACGCCCACGAGCGCGCGCCGGCGCCTGGCCGCCGCGCTGCACGCCGCCGGGAGCGGCCACCCCTTCCGGCGCTTCGAGCCCGCGCTGCGCCGGGGGCTCGAGCTCGCCCCCACGTCCTGGCCGGCCGCGCTCGTCGCGGCGCGGCTCCTCGCCGGCCGCGACCTCTACGACGAGGCCCTGGCCGAGCTCGCGCGCGCCCGGCGCCTCGGCGCGCCGATGGGGCCGGTCGAGCTCCTGCGCGGCGAGGTGCTCTGGCTCCGGGGCGACGGGAACGAGGCCGTGCGGGCGTGGGAGGCGCTCGCGCGCGAGGCGCCGACCTCCGGCGAGGGCCGGTGCGCCGCCGGCTGGGTCGCCTCCGCGCGCGGGGACATGACCGGCGCCGTGCGCGCCGCCGAGGCGCTGGTCGTCGCGTGCCCCGACCTGACCTCCGCCGCCGTCCTGGGCGGGGCCGTGTGCGGCGCGGCCCGGGAGTGGGCGAGTGGCCGGCGCTTCCTCGCGCGGGCGCTCGACGCCGAGGGCGCGCTCACCGGCTTCGTGCCGGTGCTCCTGGCCGTCAACGACGTGGAGGTCACGCTCGAGGCTGCCGCGCAGCGGGGCGGCGCCCCGGGCCCGGACTTCGACGAGGCCATGCGGCGGCTGGTGTCGCTCCACGCGCTCGGGCACGCCATGCCGCGCCTGGCGAGCGCGCGGCTGGCGCTGACGGCGGGCGCCGCCGGCGGGCGGTGGTTCGGGCGGGTCGTGCGCTGGCTCGACGAGGCCGAGCGCGCCGAGCCGACGCGGGGCGAGGTCGACGTCTGGCGGGGGCTCCACGCCCTCCTCCGGCCGGACGGCGCCGCCGACGAGGCGCTCGCGTGCTGGCGCGCCGCCCGGAGCAAGACGCCCCGGATCCTGGTCCCGAACGGCTACCTGGAGCTGTTCCGACGTCGCTTCGGCGACGACCCGTTCCTCGCGGAGCTCGCGCCGCGCTGAGCGCGCGGCGGCCGGCGCGAGCGCCGGCCGCCTGCCGAGGGTCAGATCGAGCGGTCGGCGGTGAGGCGGGCCGGGGGCGCCGGCTCGGCCGGGACCTGCTCGATCGGCAGGAACTCGGCCTCGACGGCCTGGTAGGCGAACACCCGCCCGGTCTCGAGCTTGTAGACCCAGCCGTGCAGGCCCAGCTTGCCCTGCTTGATGCGGCTGGCCACCGCCGGGTGGGTGCGCAGGTTCTCGAGCTGCACGAGCACGTTCTCCTCGACCGTGGCCGTGAGCAGCGCGTCGCCCGAGAGGTGCTGGTACTTGTCGCGGATGATCCGGCGCGTGGCCTCGGCGTTCTTCAGCCAGTCGGCGACGGTCGGCAGCGTGGTGAGCGAGGCCGGGTCGAGGAGGCCCGCCATGGCGCCGCAGCGCGAGTGGCCGCAGATGATCACGTCCTTGACGTTGAGCGCCTCGATCGCGTACTCGATCGTCGCCGCCTCGCCGCCGAGGTTCGCCGCGCCGAACGGCGGGACGATGTTCCCGGCGTTCCTGATCAGGAACAGGTCGCCCGGATCGGTCTGGGTGATCATGTTGGGGACGATGCGCGAGTCCGAGCAGGTGATGAACAGGACGCTCGGCGACTGGCCGCGCGACAGCCGGCCGAACAGGTCGGCGTGCGAGGGGAACACGGTGCTCTGGAAGTCGTGGATGCCCTTGACGAGCTTCTGCATGGCGAAACGCTCCGACGGTGTAGGGGTGGCCACGACCGACCCTGCGCGCGCGCGTCGTGCGGCGCGCGGCGGTCGTGGCGACGAGCGGGACGGCGGGCGCGGCGCGGCCCCGCGAGGGCGGGGCGCGCCGTGGGCGCCGTGGGCCCGCTAACACCGGAGCGGGGTGGAGAAGCCGTCGAAGACGTCGATCCTGGGCGGGCTGGCCGCCGCGCGCGGCGGCCGCGCCGGGCGGCGCCCCCACGGGCGGGCGTGCGCCTCCTCGATGCGGGCCGCGCGGCAGCCCTCGCTGGCCGCCATGGCCAGGGCCACGCGGACCGTCTCGGGGGTGCGGTGGTGCTCCTCCGGCCGCTCCTCGATGGGGACGGGGAGGAGCGCGCTCAGGGGCACGAGGGCGGCCGCCCCGCCGAAGGCGAGGAGGAGCGCCAGCCCCGCGCTCAGCGCCGCGGCGCCGAGCGCGCGCAGGCGACTCGGCCTCGACGACGCGCTCCGGGGACCCATGAGACCGCCGATCTTCGCACACGCGGCCGGGCCCGCCACGGCCGGCCGGCGCGTGGTCACTCCTCCTCGACCACCCGCGCGTGCTCGCGCAGGAGGGCGCGCGTCTTCTCCTCCATGAGGTCGTGGCGCACCTGCCCGAGGACGTCGTGCTTCTCCAGCTCCTCGCGGACCCTGGCCGGGTGCTGGCCGCGGGCGGCCGCGATCCGGGCGATCCGGGCGTCGACGTCGCGCTCGGAGACGGCGACGTTCTCCCGCTTGGCCACGAGGTCGAGGATGAAGAAGAAGCGCAGCGTGCGCTCGACCTCGCGGCGGATCGTGTCGCGCTCCTCCTCGACGGCCGCCTTGGCCGCCTCCTCGGGCTGGCCCTGGATGCGCATCTCGATGAACTTGCGCCGCTCGGCGTTCTCGATCTCCTTGTCGACGAGGTCCGACGGGAGCGGGAACTGGCCCACGCGCTCGAGGAGCGCGCCGAGGAT
This sequence comes from Planctomycetota bacterium, assembly GCA_019636275.1. Taxonomy (GTDB): domain Bacteria; phylum Planctomycetota; class J058; order J058; family J058; genus JAMLIC01. The sequence continues at coordinate 12,398 of JAHBXY010000031.1, forward strand.
CTTGAGCTCGACCTCGTGGCGACGGCCGAGCTCGAGCCGCTGCTGCAGCTCCTCGCGCACCTCGCGGCGCAGGTCGGTCAGGCTGCCGTGGCCGGCCTCCTTGGCCCAGTCGTCGGTGAGCTCGGCCATGACGAGGCGCTTGATCGCCTCGATGCGGATGCGCAGGACGGCGGGCTCGTTGCGCCCCTCGACGACCTCGAAGTCGTCGGGGAGGTCGACCTCCGCCTCGCCCCACTCGCCGACCTTGAGGCCGACGAGGCTGTCGGCGAGGTCCTCGACCTCGTAGGCGTCGAGCTGCGCGGCGGGGAGCTGCACCTGCAGGGCGAAGTGCTCCTTGAGCGGCTTGAGCTCGGTCTGCTGCTCCGAGCCCTGCGCCTGGGTGAAGCGCTCGTACTCGTCGGACAGCCACACCTGCACGTCGACCGAGAGCAGGTCCTCGGGCTCGACGACGGCGGCCGGGTCGTCGACCGGGCGCATCTCGCCGCGCGCGCGGCGCAGGCGGTCGATCGCCTGGTCGATGTCCTCCTCCTTCACGCGCAGGGGCGGGATCTTCACCTCGACGCCCTTGTGGTCGCCGATGTCGATCTCGGGGCGCGTGTGGAGGGTGACCTCGAACTTGAGCCCCTCGTCGGCGGAGAAGGCCACGTTCTCGATCGTGCCCTCGCCGAGCACCTTCTCCGGCCCGACCTGCTCCTTGAGCGCCTTGACGTAGCCCTCCTTGAGCAGGTGGTCGCGCGCGTCCTCGCGCACGGTGTCGCCGTAGAGCTGCTCGATCCGGTTGCGCGGGGCCTTGCCCTTGCGGAAGCCCTTGAGCGTCACGCCGCGGCGGATGTGCTCGAGGCGGTGCGAGATCTCGCGCTTGACCGCGTCGGGCGGGACCTCGACCTTGAGCAGCTTCTTGCAGGGCCCCAGGTCCTCGACGACCGCGGTCAGGCGCATGTCGCTCGCCGCGTGGTCGTGACCATGGTCATGGTCGTGGTCGTGGTCGCAGTTCGAGTGGTCGTGATCGTGGTCGGCCATGACGGGTCCTGGGGTGGCTCGGAAACAGCGCCGGCCGGCCTGTTGCAGGCCGGCCGGGCTTCACTGTGTCGGACTTAAGCGGGCGAAGAGACTTGAACTCTCGACCCCAACCTTGGCAAGGTTGTGCTCTACCACTGAGCTACGCCCGCGAGAGCGGCGAATATACCTGCCGCCCGGAGCCTGACAACTCCCATCTCGCCCGCCCGGCGCCGGCCGCCCCAACCGCCTGGACTACCAGCGGATACGGACGATCGGCGTGTCGGCCGGGCCGCGCACGCGGACGGTGACGTCGCCGTAGAAGTCGAGCCCTCGGTCGCGGAAGACCACGCGGCCGGTGTACTGGATCGACTTCTCGCCGGGGACGTCCACGGCGTTGCCGCCGAAGCGCGCGGCGCCGTTGCTCACGAGGAGGACGTCGACGGCGGCCATCTCGTCCACGCGCAGCCCGCCCTCGTCCATGCGCACGACGGCGGTGAACTCGGCGTAGGAGCCGTCGCGGTCCATCTCGACGTCGGTCTCCTTGCCGGGGAGGGCGACGAAGATGCGCGAGCCGCGGTTGATCTCGATGCGCACCGGCACGCGGAAGGTGCCCGTGCGCACGACGGGGCGGCCCGCGGCGTCGGGGCGCAGCGAGAAGTCGGTCTCGAGGCTGGCGCGGGCCGCGCCGAGGATCTTGGCCTGGAGCATGCCGTTGCGCGCCTCGAGGCCGGTGACGCTCACGCGCGCCGTGACCCGGCCGTCGGCCTCGAGCCCGCGCTCGGTCATGCGGGCGGAGCGCAGATCGACCGCCACCTCGGAGCCGCGGTCGAGCGTGGTGGAGACGCCGCCCGGACCGGCCTCGACCGGCGTGGGGCGGGCGGCGACCGGGCCGCCGGGGATCGTGAGCGAGTCGCCGGCGCGGATCATGTCGCCCGTGAGCCCGTTGGCGGCGCGCAGGGCGGCGACCGTCGTGCCGTGGCGGCGGGCGATCGCGCTCAGCGTGTCGCCGGGGGCGATGCGGTAGGTCGTCGCGGCCGGCGCGCCCAGCTCGCCCGGGAGCGAGGCCGGGCCGGGCGCCGTGCGCGTCGAGAGGGTGCCGTCGCTCTCGAGCCGCAGGCGGGCCGAGCCGCTGGCCGACTCGAGGCTGCGCCCGCGGGCGGTGCCGATGGTGAAGTCGGCGTCGAGGCGCGCGCGGTCGGCGGCCAGGCGGTTGTCGCCCGAGGCCACGGCCACGTCGCCGAGGTTCAGCCCGGCCTCGACGCGGGCGCGGCCGGCCGACTCGACGAGCACCGCCGTGCCGGTGGCGGGCTCGGCGGCCGTCGTGGCCGAGAACTCGGGCACGTCGAACGCGACGCGCGAGCCCTCGCGCACGGCGCCGCGCACGCGAGTGTCGCCGGCGAGGGCCTCGACGATCCCGGGGCCCGTGGCCGTGAGGGCGCCCGAGGCGCGGCCGCTCAGGGCCAGGCCGTTGCCCGCCGGCTGGAACTCGCCCTCGGAGCGGACCTCGCCCTCGAAGTTCAGGTCGTCGATGCTCAGCTCGCGCGTGCTCAGGCCGCTGACGCCGATCGGACCGCTCGCGGTGAGGCGGTAGGTGCCGTCGCGCAGGACGACGCTGCCGGTCGAGCGGGAGATCCGCCCGCGCAGGCGGCCGGTGCCCGAGACGTCCACGTCGCCGGCGCGCACGCGCGCCCCCGAGGGGAGGTTCAGCGACACGTCGCTGCCGTCGACGGCGTAGGTCACGTTGCCGTCGATGTCGAGGACCATGTTCTCGGCGCGGCCGAGCGGGATCGCCACGCCGTAGCGGCCCGTGAACGAGCCCCGACCCGAGTCGATCCGCGCCGTCGCCGGCCCGGCGGTCACGCGCTGCCCGCCGCCGACGCGCAGGTTGACGGTGATCGTGTTGTCCTGGCCGATCGTGCGGAAGGTGCCGTCGGGCTCGAGGACGCCCGCCCCGCGGAGCGTGAAGTCGCTGGCCGCCGTGACCGACCCGGCGCCGGGGCCGAGCGGGAAGGCCATGGGCGAGGCGCGGCCGCGCAGGTCGTAGCGCACGGTGCCCTCGTGGCGCGTCGAGCCGGCCGGCCCGCCGTCCTGGAGCGCCTTGACCACGTCCTCGAGGCGCGGCGGCCAGTTGTTGACGATGTCGCCCATCGAGCCCGACGGGCCGACGTTGCCGAGGCCGATGAACCCGAGGAGCTTCACGTTGCCGTCGGCGCGGATCGTGATGTCCGGGAACCAGTCGATGTGCAGCTTGATGTCGCCGTTGGCGTTGCGGGTGATCTTGCGCACGGTGAGGTCGGGGAAGCGGTGGATGTCCAGCTTCATGACCCCGCGGTCGTCGATCGTGATCTTGTTGATCTGCCGGCCGCCGAGGTCGAGGCGGCCGCCCTGGGGCACGATCGTCATGCCGCGCAGGGTGGGCGACGTCTCGCCCGGCCGGCGCTCCCAGCGGGCGTCGACCTTGAGCTTGCTCGCGCCGAGCGTGCGGCGCGTCTCGCCACGGGCCTCGAACTCGACCGCCATGTCGACGGCCTCGATCGCCCGCAGGTAGTCGTTGATCAGGTCCGGGCGGATCGCCGGCACCGCCACGGCCATGCCGGGCGGCGGCGCGTCGACCCCCGTGATCGTGTCACTGACCCCGGGCCGAGCCGTCACGGGCTGGGCGAGGGCCACTCCGGGCAGGCCGAGGACGAGGAGGAGGAGGGCCGCGCCGAAGGTCTTCATGGGATTCACCGTCGGCGTCCCGTCGCACCTCTCGTGCCACTCACAACCCGTGTCGTCTCAAGCGAGAAACGAAATGCGTCTCACCAGCACCTGTCAACGAGCCGCTTGGCGCATCCTTTTCGGTTCATCTTTTCGAGGCGCGGACGCATCTTTTCACCGCGCTGCCCTGCTCGACTCAATGGGACACGGAGGCGACGAAGGTCAACGAAGGACACGGAGGGTCATGTCCTTACCCTGTCCCAACGGTCAGATCCAGGAGGCTGGAACCATCACGGGCATGCGGAACGTGTGCGGGGTACACCCGATCAGGAGAACCCCGAGATGAAGCCTGCCCGCCTGGCTCCCATCCTGTCGGCGCTGGCCTTGATCGTCGGACCGTCGCCTTGTCTGGCGAAGGACGCCGAGGCGGCCCGCGTGGGCCAGCACATCGCCCGCGCCCTCCAGAAGGTCCTGGTCGAGCGCGACGGCGTGGCGCGCGTCGACGCCAACGCCCTCGTCGCCCTCGCCCGGTCGACCCGGAAGCAGGTCAAGGGACAGGGGCCGAGCCTGAGCGGGACGTGCACGGTCCGCCTCGGCGATCGAGTGCGAACCGTGGCGTGGGCGGTCGGCCGCGTGGGCGGCGACGCCGTGGCCGAGGGCGAGGACGTGACCCTGGCGATCGGAGGCGATGGCCGCGCCACGGGTGGCGCCGGCGGCACGGCCCGGGCACGAGGCGGCGTCCTGAACCTGGCGGTCGGAGGCGACGGAGGCGAGGGCGCCAGGGGCCAGGAGGAGGGCTGCGCGGGCGGCCGGGGCGGGGACGCGGAGGCAGTGCCCGGCGACGCCCGGCCGTGCTGGTCCCTGGCGCTGGCGGGCAACGGCGGGTCCGGCGGACAGGGAGGCTTGCGGGGCGGTGACGGCGGCGCCGGCGGCGACGCCGCCCTCCGAGGGAGCGGGGAGGGTCAGAGCGGCGCGGGCGGCCGCGGTGCGTCGGTCACCGTCGTCTTCCGGGGGAACGCGACCCTGGGCGGCGGGATGGTTCTGGGCGGGGGCGAGCACGGCCCCTTCGGCGTGGTCCGGCGCCTCGACCGTCCCAGCGCGGACGAGGCGGATGAGGAGGAGGCGCGTCGCGAGGCCGCCGAAGGGCGCTGAGCGCGCATCCTCGAGCTAACGCTAACGGAGCGAGGGCGACAGGCGCGTCACTGCGGATCGGAGCGGGGATCGGAGCAGCCGATCGCGCTCCTCGACGTGACGAGCGACGGCCGCCGTGACTACGCGCCCCGGGCCTCTCGCAACCGCGCGTCGATCTCGTCGATCTTCGCCTGGTGGCCGAGCCACGTGGCCGGGTCGGCGAGCGCGCGCAATTCGTCGACGGTCTTGCCCTGCTGCTCGACCCAGGTGAAGTACTTCTGGTTGTGCCAGCGGCGCCGCGTCTCGCGCGTGCCCTCCTGCACCCAGTCGGTCGTCGCGTGGTGGAAGCGGCCGAGCCGCCGCAGCGTGGCCTCGCGCGTCGCCGGGCCGGCCTCGCGCGCCAGGCGCTCGAGCACCGACGGGTAGCGGTCGAAGCCGTCGGTGGCGACCGTCACGACGACGTCGTCGCGCCCGAGGCCGAGCACGCGGGCCGTCTTGATCGCGCCCAGCAGGTTGCACATGCCCGAGACGCCGAAGCGCCCGACGAGCGCCTTCGCGTCGGCCGCCGGGACGCCCTGCTCGACGAGCACGTCGGTCCCCTCCTGCACGACCGACAGCGCCTCGAGGCAGGCCTGGTCGTCGATGCACATGAGGTAGTCCATGGCGTGGACGTTGTGGATCCAGGTGACGTGCTTGTCGCCGATCCCCTCGATCCGGTGGCCGCCGAAGCCGACGTCGTAGAGCGTCGGGCACTGGATCGGCTCGAGGCCGACCGTCACCGCGCCCGGGTGGACCTGCTTGATCCGGTCGCCCGCGGCGATCGTGCCCGACGAGCCCATGGCCGAGATGAACGCCGCCACGCGGCCGGCGCCGACGCCCCGCGCCTGCAGGTCGCGCGCCGCTTCGAGGGCGGCCTCGCCGGTGACGCCGTAGTGGAAGCGGTAGTTGCCGAACTCCTCGAACTGGTTGATCGCCACGTTCTTCGGGTCGCGCTTGAGCTCCCAGACCTTGTCGTAGATCTCCTTGACGTTGCTCTCGCAGCCGGGCGTGGCGATCACCTCGGCGCCGAAGGCGCGGATCTTCTCGAAGCGCTCGCGGCTCATGTCCTCGGGGAGGACGACGAGCGAGCGGTAGCCCATGCGCGGGCCGCCCCAGGCGCCGCCGATCCCGAAGTTGCCGGTCGACGGGAACACGGCCGTGTGCTGGCCGGGGCGGATCGTCCCCTCGAGCTGCTTCTCGATCAGGCACGAGTAGACCGGCCCGACCTTGTGGCTGCCCGACGGGAACCCGTCGCCCAGGAGGACGACGATCGGCGCCGCGACGCCCGTGAGCGCCTCGGGGACGACGAGGTAGCGCACGCGCCCGTCGGTCTTCCAGGTGATGTTGTAGAGGTTCACCGGGTCGAGCGGCGCGCCCGTCCGCGCCGCCGCCGCGCGGGCCTGCAGGTCGGCCGGCAGGCGCGACGGGTCGCGCATCTCGGCGAACGTCGGCCCGTAGACGAAGGTCGCGGCGGGGGCGGTGCTCATGGCGGGCTCCTCGGGCTCCTCGGGGGGGGTGCGATCTTACGCGCTCAGCCGGCCCGGCACGCCAGGTCCAGCGCGTCGAGGAGCGTGCCCGCGGGGTTGAGGAACTGGGCCAGGCCCAGGGTCTCGACGAGGAGCTTGAGGTTGGGCGACATGGCGAACATGGCCAGCCCGCCGCCCTGCCCGCGCAGGCGCTCGGCGAGCTTGACCGCCACGGCCAGGCCGGCCGAGCCGACGTAGGTGAGCTTCTCCATGTCGACGAACACCCACTGCACGTCGCGCGCGCAGAGCTCGAGGATCCGCCCGAACGACTCGGTGCCCTCGCCCGTGATCCCGCCCTCGATCGCGACGACCCGGCCGCGGGCGCGCGCCCCGGCCCAGAAGGCGCCGCTGGCGCCGGCCACGAGGCTGTCGCGCGGCGCGCCGATCGGGCCGGCCCTGGGGCGCCAGCGCGCGTAGTCGCCGGCGACGCGCGCCAGGCCCGGGCGAGCGCCGTCGCGGCCGAGGGCGCACGCGCGCTGCAGCTCGCCCAGCGCGGCGAGGGTCGCCCCCTGAGCCAGGAGGGCGCGGCCGAGCAGGTCGGCCTCCTCGGCGGCGCGGCCGGCGAGGTCGGGGTCGCCGCGCGGGTCGAGCGACTGGAGGGCGTGGTCGAGCGCGCGCTGCGCGATCCGGAGGCGCCCGGCCTCGCGCGCGACGCGCGCCGCCTCGACCGCTTCACCGGCGCTCGGCGCCGCCTTGCCCACCACCCGGCTCCCCTCGCCTCGCTGCGACCGGGGCCGATCGTACTCCGCCCGGGCCGGCGGCACAAACCGTGCGGCGGCGAAGGACGACCCCGGCGGCCCCCAGGCCGGTGAAGAAGGCCGTCACGTGCAGGACGGCCGTGAAGTCCTGCGTGACCACGAGCCAGAACGACGGCTCCCACAGGCAGTAGAGGGCCACCCACACGGCCGTGAAGCGCGACGTGGCGGCCATGGCGCCCATGAGGCCGAACCCGCCGGCGCTCCCGCCGTTGAAGACGCGGTACCAGCCGCCCTCGGAGAAGGCGTGGACGTCCGGGAACAGCGGATAGAGCACGTGCAGGGCGCCGGCGCCGAGCACGGCGGCCATGGCCGTGGCGCCCCAGAACACGCCCAGGACGACCTTGCTGCCCAGGCGGCGCTCGACCGGGATCCCGAACCCGAGCAGGAGCGCCGTGACGAGGACGATCTGGTCGGGCTGCGTGTTGACCAGCGGCGTGACGACGAGGTTCGGCACGATCCGCCAGGGGCGCTCGGAGAAGTCCGGGAAGTGGATGTAGAGCGGGTGGTCGACCGCGAACTCGTCGCGCTCGTCGATCAGGAGGAACGACGTCCACGAGGCGAGGACGAGGAGGAGCACCGCCCAGGGGACTCCGGTCCGTCCGCCGGCCCGGCGCACCTCGGCGCGCGGGCGCAGGAGGCGCAGCACGGGGAGGAAGGGAGAGCGGCGCGGCGCGTCGACGGCGGGGGTCGCCAGGGTCACGCCGCACGAGGGCGCGAACGCCGGGCCGACGATCGGGACCGGGGCGAGCGGTCGGTCGGGGGGTCAGGAGTGTCCCCGGTCACCCGGACTCAGAATCCCCGCATGAGCCGGAAGGAGACCTCGCAGCCGGAGAGCGCCTGACGAAGGGCCTTCGATCCTCTCGACAGCCGAGGCGCGGACGACCCCCAGGTGGAGATGGTCCTGGTCGTGGGGCGACGCCTCCCACGCCCGCAGCGCGTCGCGCCAGGCAGCGTCCGACATGGGCCCAGCCCGGATCCAGGTCCAGGTCACGGGCGGAACGGAGCAACGACCGAGGCGAGACGGCGCGCGCGCGGGTCGTATCGATCGCCGGATCCTACGGCCCGCGCGCGCGGTCTCGCCCGGCATCTGCGGCCGCAGCCGTCGATCACAAAACTACGCGCGGGCTGCGCCTACCGCCACGCGCCGCGACGCGGGCCGGCGCGCGCGGGGCTTGCGCACGTAGAACAGCCACTCGCGGACCTCGTCCTTCGAGCGGCCCTCAAGGACCTTGTAGGCGCGGCCCTGGCCGTCCTTGTCCGAGCGGAAGCGCTTGTGGGAGAGCTCCTCGTGGTCGCGGTCGAAGTCGTAGGCGCGCTGCCCGGCGGCGGCCGCGAGCGCGCGGCCGATCGCCTCGCGGGAGAGGATCCCCTCCTCGCTGTAGGAGACGACGATGTGCTCGGCGCGGGCGCCGGCGACGAGGTCGCGGAAGGCCTCCTCGCACGACGCCGCGCGCCCGCGCGGGACGCGGCGGCAGTAGGACGAGAGGCGGTCCTCGAAGCCGCGCAGGCCGGTCTTGCCGTAGATCGAGGCCTCGTAGGCGGCGGGGTCGTCGACCGTGTGCAGCTCGGCCACGACCTCGAGCACGTGGTAGTTCTTCACGTACTGGCGGTGGTTGTAGGGCGGGTCGATGTAGAGCGTGTCGACCGGCGTCCGGCGCACGGCGAGGTTGGCGTCCATGCGCGTCGCGCGCCCCGGCGGACCTGCGAGCGGAAGGTCGGGCGCGCGCAGGCGCAGGGGCTCGCGGGCGCTCTGCTGCAGGTGCTTGAGGAAGGCCCCGTACGTGCCGGAGATGTTCGCCACGCGGTCGGCGGCCTCGAGGAGCAGCGCGAGCAGCAGGTAGAAGCCGTCGTCGTCGAGGCGGCGCTCGGCCCTCCACGCCAGGAGCTGGCCGTGGATCGCGTCGATCTCGAGGCCGTTCGTGCGCGAGAAGAACAGGCGCCCGGCCGGGCCGCCCTCGGCGTACTGGCGGCTGACGAGCCCCTCGCGCGGCGCGAGGCCGTCGTCGAGGTAGGCGAGGACGGTGGCCAGGTCGTCGGGCCGGCGGAAGCGGCGCACGGGGGCGGTGGCCAGCACGCCCGAGAGGTCGGGGACGCCGCCCGTCTGCACGTAGGCCCGCTGCACGGCGTAGGACGACCAGAGCAGGTCGTTCGACCGCACGCGGAAGCCGCGCCCGCGGAAGTGGCGGGCGACGCTGGCCGTGCCGGCGAACACGTCGAGGAGCGTGCCGCCGGTGACGCCGCGGCGGGCGAGGAAGTCCTCGATCGCCGGCACGAGCTTGGTCTTGTTGCCGATCAGGCGCACGCCGGCGCCCCCCTTCGCGCGCGGCGCCGCGCGCTCCGCGGCCGCCGGGCCACGAGCAGGAGCTCCGTGACCGTGTGGTTGGAGTCGCCCTGCCCCGAGTGCAGGAGCGGGCGGCGCTCGAGCGAGACGTCGCCGTAGCTGGCGGCCGCCAGGCGCTCGAGCCGCCGCAGGGCCTCCGGCGCCGAGCAGCCGGCCTCGCGCCAGGCGCGCAGGAGCAGCCCGTTCTCCTCGCCGTAGGAGAGGACCAGCGCCGCGCCGCGCGCCGCCGTCAGGCGCACGAGGTCGGTGACCTCGGCCTCGACCTGGCGCCGCACGCAGAAGCCGGAGCGGTGCCGCGCGCCGAGCGCCGGGTAGCGGCCCTTCGTCAGGCGCCCGTCGACCGTCTTGAGGACGGGGTAGTCGTAGCGCGTGAGCACCTCGAGCGCGTGGTAGAAGCGCGAGTAGTGGTCGGCCGTGTAGGGCGGGTCGGCGTAGACGACGTCGGCCTGCACGTCGCCCCAGCGCGGGCCGAGCACCCGGCGCCAGTCCTCCGAGAGGACCGCGTTGCCCGGCAGGTAGCGCGTAGCCGCGCAGGTGCCGGCGATCTCGCGCGAGTAGGCGGCGAGCTTCGACGGGATCGAGAGCGCGCGGCGGGCGAGGACCGCCTGCACCTCGGCGTCGCTCGACAGACCGCGCGGCTGGCAGAAGTGGCTCGTGGCCGAGGTCGAGACGCTGACGGCGTGCAGGAGCGCCGCGAGGTAGTGCGCGCGCTTCTCGTCGGCCAGGGGCCCCGCGAGGGCGTCGATCGCGCAGCGGAGGCTGTCGACGGCGAGCGCCTGGCGCAGGCCGAAGTAGACGTTGGGGTAATAGACCGTCGCCAGCAGGTAGGGCCGCGCGCGCGGGTCGACGCGGCGAGCCTCGACCGTGGCGCGCGCGAACAGGGCCGCCGCGTCGCGGAACGGGCCGCTAACCGGCGCGTCGGCCACCTCGCCGAAGGCGGGCGTGCCCTCGAGGGCGAAGGCGCGGTAGGCGGCGGCGAGGTCCGCCGGGTCGCGCGGCAGGCCGCGGCGCGCGCGCGCCAGGTCGGCCGCGGCGGACGGCGCGGCGAAGACCGGGCCCGCCAGCGGGTCGGCGGCGTCGGGCGAGAGGCCGTGCGCCTCGAGGAACGCGTCCTCGAGGGCCACGGCGGGCGCGAGGCGCTCGAGCAGCGCGGCGAAGTTCTCGCGGTAGACGGCGCCGAGGTCGCGCTCGACGTCGAGGGCGCGGGCCAGGCGCAGGGGGTCGGTGTGCACGAGGTAGGCGCGGGCGATCGCCGCCGCGTAGGCCTGGACGTCGTTGGCCACGACGCGGTGGCTGGCGGCGAGGGTCTGGGCGACCACCGCCGTGCCGCTCATCAGGTCGAGGACGCTGCCGGCGCGTGGACAGGCCCGCGCCACGGCGGCCTGGATCTCCGCCGTGAGCCGCGTCTTGACTCCCATGTACCAGATCGTCCGCACCCTGACCCCGACTGACCCTGTGGATAGTGGCGGGAGAAGCTTGACCCCCCGTCCCTGGTATATCGACGCAAGTCCCGGAGACCATAAGCCCTGGGTCGCGGGAGCGCGAGTTCACCCCGACTTTCCACGTTGTGAGGGGATTGTGGAGAACCGGGCCGGCGGCCGGGGGAGCGCCCCAACAGGCGGCATGGTCCAAATTTACGGCGGGCGTGTTAGACTTGGCCGGAGCAGGAGCGCGCTCATGGCCGAGACCGAGACCGCCATCGTCACGTTGACCCCGCGGGCGCAGGAGATGGTCCGCCACTTCCTCGCCGAGGAGCAGGACCCGTCGAGCAAGGTCCTGCGCCTGTCGGTCGACGCCGGCGGGTGCTCGGGCTTCTCCTACTCGATCGCGATCGACGAGCGGAAGGACGGGGACCTCGGCCAGTCCTTCGAGGGCTTCGAGGCCGTCGTCGACCCGACCAGCGCGCAGTTCCTGCGCGGCATCACGGTCGACTACGTCGACACGGTCGGCCACGCCGGCTTCACGTTCGACAACCCGCAGGCCAAGAGCTCCTGCGGCTGCGGCAACTCTTTCACTGTGTGACAGACGGCTGTGGTGTGATCGACGGCTGCGGCCGCGGATGCCGGGCGCGGCGGCGCGCGCGCGGGTCGTAGGATCCGGCGATCGATACGACCCGCGCGCGCGCCGCCTCGCCTCGGCCTCCGCGCCCTCGCCTCGCTCGTTGCTCCGTTCCACCCGATGGGTCGTGCCGTGGGTCGTGCCGTGCGTCGTGCACGGTCGCCTCCTCGAAGTACGGCGCGTCGAAGTAGCCGAAGACGAAGAAGTACGCCGCGTCGACGAAGACGAAGTAGACGTAGACAGGGCCTAGCCCCCGCCAGGAGCGGCCGTGGACCTCGCCACCATCCGCACCTACTGCACCTACTGCCCCAAGCTGTGCCGGCACGCCTGCCCGGTCGCGGAGGCGGAGCGCACGGAGGTCGCCACGCCGACGTTCAAGCAGCAGGTGGCGCTGCTGGCGTCGACGGGCGAGCGGCCGCTCGACGCCGGGCGGGCCGAGGCCCTCTACAAGTGCACCGACTGCCGCGCGACGGTGCCCGCCTGCCGCCACCGGATCGACGTCGGCGGGTCGCTGCGCGAGGCGCGCGTCGAGGCCGTACGGCAGGGCGTCGCGCCGCCGGCCGCCGGCCGGGTGGCCGAGCGGTTCGCGGCGACGGGCTCGCCCTACGCGCTCGACCTGCGCGCGCGCGTCGCGGCGGCCGTGCCGGGCGGGCTGTCGACCGTCGGCGCCGTGGGCGTCCTGCCGTCGTGCACGACCGCCGCGCACCGGCCGGAGGCGCTCGACCGCGTCGTGGGCGCCCTGCGCCGGGCCGGCGTCGACGCGCACGCTGCGCTGCCCGACCCGCCCTGCTGCGGCGACCCGCTCGACGCGCTCGGCCACGAGGACGCGTTCAGGCTGCACGCGGCGCGCGTGGCGGCCTCGCTCGGCGGCTTCGAGGCGGTCGCCGTCGAGGGGGGCGCGTGCGCGCACGCGCTCCTGGCCCGCTACCGGGCGGTCGGCGTGCGCGTGCCGTTCAAGGTCCTGCCGCTGGTCGACCTCCTGGCGCAGCGGCTGCCGCCCGCGGGCGAGAAGACCCGGGCGCGCCACGCCTACCACGACCCGTGCAACCTCGGCCGCAAGCTGGGGCGCTACGAGCAGCCGCGCGCCGTCGTGCGCGCGCTGACCGGCGCCGACCCGGTGGAGCTGGCGCCCGCGCGCGACGGCGGCCTGTGCGCGGGCGGCGGCGGCGGCTACCCGGTGACGAACCCCGACGGCGCGCGCGGGTGCGCCGCGCGCGTGCTCGAGGCGTTCCGCGCGTCCGGCGCGGAGGTCCTCGTCAGCGGCTGCCCGTCGGCGGCGCGCCTGATCGCCAAGGCGGACCCCACGGTGCGCGTGACCGATCTGACCGGCCTGGTGGCCGGCCAGGGCCAAGCCGACGGGGTGCCCGCCGGCGCGTAGAGGCCCGGCCGGAAATGCGCCAAGCAGGTGCCTCGGACGGGCCGGGCCGGGCCGACTCCGGCCGGGGGTCCCTGTGCTCGGCCGCGATCCACCCGTAAGTCCTCGTGATGTGAGATAGCAGCGGCCGAGCACACGGATCCCCCGGCATCAGCGATGAGGCTAGAGGGCCGGCAGGAAGGCCGCGAAGCGGCTTTCCGGCCGGACCTCTAGACCGTGTGCGGGCCGCGCACCTCGACCTGCGTGGGCGCGGCGGCGAAGCTCGCCGCATGTCACGCGCCGCCGTCGTCGCCCTGTCGCTCCTGGTCTTCGCCGTGTTGACCGCCGGGCTCCTGGCGCTCGCGCGCCTCGACGTGGACTGGTCCGGCTGGCGCCCGGCGCCGGACGCGCACTACGTCGAGGCGTCGCGCCCCGGGGCCGTGCGCCAGCCGGTCAACACGGCCTCGAGCCTGGCCAACGTGCTCGTGGGCGTGGGCGCGATCGTGACCTCGCTCGCGCGGCGGCGGCCCGGCGCTCCCATGGTCGCGTCGCGGCTCTACGGGGTGTGGTTCGGCGCCCTGGTCGTCGGGCTGGGCCTGTGCAGCGCGCTCTACCACGCGTCGCTGGCCTTCGCCTGGCAGTGGCTCGACGCCCTGGCGCTCTTCGGCCTCGCGGTCTTCGTCACCCTCCACGGCCTCGTGCGCGCGGGGCGCCTGGGCCCGCGCGGCTTCGTGGCCGGCTTCGCGGCCCTGGGCCTCCTGGGGCTCCTGCCGCTCGCCTGGCCGGCGGCGAGGCGGCCGCTCTTCGGGGCGCTCGTCCTCGTCGCCGTGGCGGTCGAGGGCGCCGCGGTCGCGCGCGCGCCGGGGCGGCAGACCTGGTTCTGGCTGGCGCTCGCCGCCCTGCTGGGCGCCTTCGCCTGCTGGGGCCTCGACGGGCACGTGGCGGTCGAGCCGAGCGGCTGGCTCCAGCTCCACGCCGGCTGGCACGTCTTCGGCGCGGTCAGCCTGGGCTGCCTCTTCGTGCACCTCAGGCGCGGGGCTGACGGTGGGGCCTTCTAGAATCCGCGCGGCGAACCCGCCAGGAGGTCCCGCGTGAGCCCGATCCAGCACCAGCAGCCCCCCGCGTCGACGCGCGCGCAGGTCTACGAGCTGTGGCGCGACGCGGCCGGCACCTACGCGTTCTTCCCGCGCGAGCACGACGCGGCGCGCGCCACGGTCGCCGACCGCGGCGAGCTCGTGTGGACCGTCGAGGCGGCCTCGTGGGAGGAGGCGGTCGCCGCCCAGCGCCGCTACCTGGGCTGGGGCGGTTAGAGGCTGCGGCGCCCAGGTCGCTGCTCAGTTCCTCCCGCGACCTGGACGGATCGCGCGGGACGACCGTCACGGCGTCGCTCGTCTCCGGGCCTCCGTGTCTGTCCGCCTTGGTCGTGGTGGCCCGACCGAAAGGCGCTCGCGTCGTTTCGTGGCCGCGACGTCGGGGCCGGCGCGCGGGCCGGCCTGCGGCTAGACTGTCGCCGCCACGCGGCGCGGCGGACGGTGGGCGTCCCCGGGGCGGGGCTGCCGTCGCCGGCCCGGGCGGCGGCGGGGAGGGCGGGAGGTCCCGACGCAGATGCCGAATCATGCGCTGCTGCTCGGGGCGATGCCCGCCGGAACGCTCCCGATCACGGACCCCGTCCTCGTCTTCGCCCTCCTGATGCTGATCCTGCTCGTCGCGCCGGCCCTGTCGGCGCGCGCGCGGCTGCCCGGCGTCGTGGGGCTGATCGCGGCCGGGGCGCTGGTCGGCCCGAGCGCCCTGGGGCTGCTCGACCCCGAGCGGGTCCCGATCCTCGAGACGCTGCGCACGCTCGGCCTCCTCTACCTGATGTTCCTGGCCGGGCTGTCGCTCGACTTCGCCCAGTTCACGGCCCTGCGCACGCGCAGCCTGGGCTATGGCCTGACGTCGTTCGTCGCCCCGCAGACGCTCGCGGTGGTCCTCGGCCTGAACCTGCTCGACATGAGCTGGCTCGCCGCCCTGCTCCTGGGGTCGATCTGCGGCACGCACACGCTCGTCGCCCTGCCGGTCGCGCAGCGCCTGGGCCTCGGCCGGCATCCCGCCGTGACCGTCGTCGCCGGCGCCACGCTCGTGTGCGACGGCCTGGGCCTGACCGTGCTGGCGGCCGTGGCCGCGGCGATGGCCGGGCAGATCGGCCTGTCGTTCTGGGTGGTGTTCGGCGCCAAGCTCCTGGCCTTCGTCGGCGGCGTCGTCGTGGTCCTCCCGCGCGTCGGGCGCTGGGTGTTCCGGCGCGTGCCCCTCCAGCCGGCGGGCGAGCTGACGTTCCTGCTCCTCGTGCTCTTCGGCACGGCCTGGCTCGCCAGCCTGGCCGGCCTGGCGCCGATCGTCGGCGCCTTCCTCGCCGGCCTGGCCCTCAACCGCATGGTGCCCTCGGCCAGCGGGATCATGGGCCGCGTGGCGTTCGTCGGCGACGCGCTGTTCGTGCCCTTCTTCCTCGTCGGCGTCGGCCTGCTGGTCGACTTCGGCGTCCTGGCGAAGAGCGGGCAGGTGTGGTGGCTCGCGGCGGTGTTCGTGACGATCGTCCTCGTCGGCAAGGGCGCGGCGGCCCTGGGCGCGGCGCGCCTGTTCGGCCACTCCGCGCACGGCGGCTGGCTCATGGTCGGCCTCTCCTCGCCGCAGGCGGCCGGGACGCTTGCCGTGACCTTCGTGGGCCTCGACCTGGGGCTGTTCGACGCCACGGCCGTCAACGCGGTCGTGCTGCTGATCCTCGTCACCTGCCTCTTCGGCCCGTGGCTGACCGACCGCGCCGGCCGCAAGGTGGCGCTCGAAGAGGAGTCGGCCGCGCACACCGACGAGGGCGCCGGGCGGATCCTGATCCCGCTGGCCAACCCGGCCACGGCCGGCGCGCTCGTGGACATCGCGATCCTCCTCCGCGACGAGGGCGCGCAGGACCCGATCCACCCGCTCACGGTCGTGCGCGACGGGCGCGGCGTCGAGGAGCAGGTGGCGCGCAACGAGCGCATGCTGGGCGAGGCGGTCCTGCACGCCGTCGCCGCCGGCGCGCCGGTGCAGCCGGCGACGCGCGTCGACCTCAACCCGGTGCACGGGATCGTGCGCGCGGCCAAGGAGCTGCGCTCGTCGATCGTCGTGATCGGCTGGAGCGGCGTGGCCTCGGCGGGCGACCGCATCTTCGGCAGCGTCCTCGACCAGCTCCTCGACCAGTGCCAGCAGATGGTGATCGTCTGCAAGACCGCCGCCGCCATCAACGGCACCGAGCGCGTGGTGCTGATCACGCCGCCGCTGGCCGACCGCGAGGAGGGCTTCGAGCGCGCCGCGCACGCGGTCAAGGCGCTGAGCAAGAGCCTCGACGCGGAGCTGGTCGTCCTCTCGCACGCGGCCGACCGCGACCGCGTCGACGCGCGCCTGCGCGCGACGCGCCCCGCGACCGCCTACAGCGTGCAGCCGCTGCAGGGCTTCGAGGCGCTCGAGGACGAGCTCACGACGCGCAGCTACCTGGCCGGGCTGATCAAGGAGCACGACCTGCTCGTCGTCCTCGCCGCGCGGCGCGACACGCTCGCCTGGCGCCCGGAGCTGGCGCGCCTCCCCGCGCACCTGTCGACCGCCTTCCCGGGCCACAGCCTGCTCGCCCTGCACCCGGCGCAGGCGGCGGCCGAGGCCGAGACGTCGGCCGTCGAGGAGGTCTCGACGCCGTCGGAGCTGCACCCGGCGATCAAGCCGCGGCCGCTCGCCGGCTCCGGGACCGGCCGCCGGCCCCGGCTCGCGCCCGCCGCCGCGACGACGCCGACGGAGCCGCTGGCCGCCTTCGTTCGCGGGCTGCTCGCGCCGTCGCTGCCCGACGCCGCCGCGACGCACGAGCTCACCGCGCGCCTCCTGCAGATCGCCCGCGAGCATCCGGCCGAGGTGCGGCCCGGCGCGCTGTTCCTGCACGCCCACGCGCCCCTGTGGGACGAGCCGCGGATCTTCGTCGGCCGCTCCCCCGAGCCCCTGCCCGCGCCCGGCGTCGCGCACCCGGTGCGGACCGTCGTGGCCCTCGTCAGCCCCGAGGGTCAGACGCCGGAGCAGCACCTGCAGAACCTCGCCGTCGTGGCCCGCGCCTTCCTGCGCGGCGGCGCCGACGAGCGCCTCGTCGGCGCGCGGACCCTCGCCGAGCTGCAGGCGCTCGCCGCGTCGTCCGCCCCGAAGGCCGGCGACGCGAAGCCGCCCGTCGAGACACCGACCCCGGCCTGAGCGGACGAACGCTCATGGAGGTCGGCGACTGGGTGCGGGCGACGGTCATCGGCACCCCGGGCTTCGGCGTCCTCCTCGACTCCGCGGACGGGGTCTACATCGTCGTCCACCTCCTCGAGGTGCCCTGGGCGAACGAGATCTCTCCGCGTGAGTACTGCGCCGTCGGCGACGTCCTCGACGTGAAGATCCTCTTCATCACCGACGACGGCGAGGCCGCGCGGGGCTGGCTGCCCTGGCCGGACGGTCGCGAGGACGGTCGTCCCCACGACCCTCCAGAAGACCGTCCGCCGGATGGTCGTGAGGGCGGTCGTGCGGACGATCGTGCGGACGACCGTCCGACCTGACGGTCGTGAGGGCGATTGTCGGGACGGGTCGTCGTGCGCCATGCAGCAAGCGTGGCACCCCGCCCTGACGCCCCCGAGCGCACCCAGCGCACCGCACCCCAACTCCGCCCGACGCCCCCGAGCACACCTCGCGGCGCGTCCTGCGCACATCGGCCATCCCGCCCCGACGCCCCCGAGCACACCTCACGGCGCGTTCGCAGCGGGAGCGTCAGGCGAGGCGGAGGAGGGCGAGGCGATGCGGCGCGAAGGCGACCGACGGCGGCCTCCTGGCCGCCTAGGGAGCCTGAGCGCCGCAGCGCCCGCCATCCTCCGCCGCAGCCGCTAAAGACCAGAGTAGCGGGGGCCGCCTCCCTGGGGCGTGACCCAGGTGATGATCTGGTACGGGTCGCGGATGTCGCAGGTCTTGCAGTGGACGCAGTTGGAGAAGTTCAGCCGCAGCTGCCGCCCCTTGCCGCCCTCGGCCTCGACCATCTCGTAGACGGACGCCGGGCAGAAGTACTGGCAGGGGTTGCCGTACTCCTCGGCGCAGCGCGTGTGGCAGATGTCGGTGTCGGCGACGACGAGGTGCGGCGGCTGGTCCTCCTCGTGGGTCGAGCCGGCGTAGTAGACGTCGGTGACCTTGTCGTAGACGATCCCGCCCGTCTTGACCGAGGGCTCCGGCATGCCGGCCGGCTGCTCCTTGGGCGCGAAGGTCTTCGAGCCGTCCTTGCGCGACGCCGCGACCTTGGCCGCGAGGTCGACCGTCGGCAGGAGCTGCGCCGGGGGCTGCTTGCCGTTGCTCGGCTCGCGCAGCTTCTCGATCCGGTGGTGGTCGTCCTGCAGGCCCAGCTTGCCCGGGGGCCACAGGCCGCCCGACTCGACGTGGACGCCGGCCGCGAGCGCGCCGCGCAGGAAGCCGAAGGGCTTCTTCTGGAAGGCCTGGCGGAAGTTGCGGACCTTCCACATCTCCTCGAACACCCACGAGTCGAGGATCCGGCCCCAGTAGGCCTTCGTGCGCTCCTCGGTGGCCTCGGCCTGGTCGCGCAGGACCTCGAAGGCCGTCTCGGCCGCGAGCATGCCCGACTTCATGGCCAGGTGGATGCCCTTGAGGCGCGTCATGTTGAGGAAGCCGGCCGAGTCGCCGACGAGCATGGCGCCGGGCATGTAGGGGCGCGGGAGCGAGAACCAGCCGCCCTCGGGGATCGCCTTGGCGCCGTAGCGCACGAGCTCGCCGCCCTCGAGGATCGCCTTGACGTAGGGGTGCTCCTTCCAGCGCGAGAACATGCGGTGCGGGTCGAGCGCCGGGTCGGGCGAGTCGAGCGAGACGACGAAGCCCAGCGAGACGTGGTCGTCCTTGAACCCGTAGATGAACCCGCCGCCGAAGTCGTTGCCGGTGAGCGAGAGCGGGAAGCCGGCCGTGTGCACGGCCTTGCCCAGCGGGAAGCGGCCCGGCTTGACCTTCCACAGCTCCTTGACGCCCGTGGAGTAGATCTGCGGGTTCTTGCCCTCGTCGAGCTTGAACTTCTTGATCAGCCCGCGCGAGAGGTGCCCGCGCACGCCCTCGCCCAGGATCGTCAGCTTCGCCGTGATGTCGGTGCCGGGCTCGAACGACGACAGCCGCTCGCCGTGCTTGCCCACGCCGCGGTCGACCGTGCGCACGCCCTTCACCGCGCCGCCGTCGGTGAAGAGCACCTCGGCGCCGGGGAAGTTCGGCAGGATCTGCACGCCCCTGGCCTCGGCCACGCCGGCCAGCCACTTGGTGAAGCGGTTGAGGCTCGTGATGTAGTTGCCGTGGTTCTGGAACGTCGGCGGCGTGACCGGCGCCGTGACCGCGCCGCCGCCGGCGAGCATGAGCACGAGCGAGTCGTCCTGGGCCTCGCCCTCGAAGGGCGGCGGCGGGTCCATCTTCTCGAACTCGGGCAGCAGCTCGCGCAGGGCGCGCGGGTCGAGGATCGCGCCCGACATGTTGTGGTCGCCCACCTCGGCGGCCTTCTCGATCATGAACACGGGCTGCTCGCTCGTGTCGATCTTCGTCCCCGGCGCCCCCTGGTCGATCGCGTCGTTGTGCTTCGCGATCAGGTCCATGAGCCGGATCGCGGCGGAGAGGGTGGCCGGGCCCGCGCCCACGAACAGCACGCCGCAGGGCAGCTCCTCACGCTGGATCGGCTCGTCGGTGCTCACGCTGGATGTCTCCTGGGGAAGTCGCCACGCCCCGTGGCGCAGGGCGTCATGATACCGGAAGCCCGCCTCGATTGAACCGAGATCGGTCGGTCAGCGCCCGTTGAGGCGCCAGTCCCAGGGCAGGGCCTCGACGCGGGCGCCGCGGCGGGTGACCACCTCGCGCATGGCCGGGTCGCGCAGGAACTTGCTGATCCAGCGCAGGCGGGCCGGGAGGTCGGGGCCGAAGTCGTCGCCGAACCAGGTGAAGAGCATGGACAGCGCCACGACCCCGTCCCCCACGCGCACGCCGCGGGCGGGGTCGTTGAGCCACAGGCGCGTCTGCTCGTCGAGCTGCTCCTCGAGCCGCGCGGGCACGTAGGCCTCGCGCAGGAGCAGGGGGCAGCTCACCGAGGCGCAGTTGAGCGCCGCGTGGATGCGCGGGTCGCCCAGGGGGCGCAGGACCTCGTGCTCGATCTGGTTGAGCGACCAGGTCCGCCCGCCGGCCTCGAACAGGAAGTCGTCCCAGACGTTGTAGCCCGGCTCCTCCGCCTTCTCGCGCAGCGAGCCGAGGGGGAAGAACTCGAGCACCGCCTGGAGGGTCACGGCGTTGTAGACGTTGATCCAGTAGGCCTTGAGCTCGCGCGGCGCGTCGGCGAGGCGCGCCGGGTCGACGCCGCCCAGGCGGCGCACGACGGCGCGCAGGGCCGCCTCGTCCTGGACCTTGAACGTCCGGTAGTCGACCCGCCCACGCTCGTCGACGTGGCGCTTGAGCAGCGCCGTCAGGTCGTCATAGGTCTCGGCCGGCGGCCGGGCGTGCGCCGCGGGGGCGGCGAGCAGGGCGGCCAGGACGACGAGGCAGGGTCGCGTCACGGCGGCATCATGCCGGTCGGCGGCCACCCGGCAAGTCACCGCCGCCCGGCCGCCCGCAGGAGCGCGTCGGCCCAGGCCTCGTCGTCCGGGCCGAGCGGCGGCGCCGGCGCCGCGGCGTAGTCGACCGTCGCGTCGTAGCGCCCGAGGCGGTAGCAGCGGTCCACGAGCGCCTGGAGGTCCAGCGGCACGTCGGGGTCCTGCTCGCGCAGGGGCACGGCGATCACGGGCAGCCGCTCGCGGAGGGGGGCTGCGTAGACCTCGACCTCCTCGGGACGATCTCCGCGCCGCACGACGACCTGGTACGGCGTCCGGTGCGACGGCGGGACCTGCTCGGGGCGGACCGTCAGGACGCGCGCGCCCGCCCGGAGCAGGTCGACCTCGACCAGGTTCACCCGGCCGGCGCGCAGGTCGCGCTGCTTGCGCAGGTAGAGGCCCTGCCCCTCGCCGGGGGTCTTGTTCGACGGGCTCAGGACCTCGAGGACCGTCACGACGCGGTCGCCCGAGCCCCCGTCGACGATCTCGACCGAGCGCTGCGTGACGGGCTCGTCCTCGAAGCGGAGGACCAGCGGCGCGGCGACCGCCACGCCGCCCGGGACCGTGGCGGGCACGACCGCCCGCGGCGCCCGGTGCTCGACCACGCGCACGTCGGGGTAGATGCTCCGCGCCCCCTCGTCGCCCGACTCGACGAAGACCCGCTCCTCGATCCGGGCGCGCAGGGGCCCGGGGAGGACCTCCTGCAGGGCGTCGGCGGCGTAGACGACGAGCCGCGAGTGGACGTCGCGCCAGTGCTGCTCGAGGTAGGGGTTCATCCCCGGGAAGGGGCTGCCGCCGGTCATCGGAGCTCCGACGTCATCTTAACAGCGCCGACAGCGCCGGCCGGCCGGCACGTCCGCGCCAGGAGGAGAAGCGGCGTGAGTGACCTCGCCTTGCGGCACCTCGAGCGCCGCTGGCGTGAGACCGGCGCGGACACCGATCAGGCGGCGCTCCTGCGTGCGCTCGTGCGCGCCGGCCGACTCGACCAGGACCGGCTGACGCTCGCCACCTGCTGCGGGCACGAGGCGGCGCTCCTGGTGACGGGCGTCCCGCCGCCGCACTCACCGATCGTTTGCTACAGCGACGAAGCGCCTGGCCCGGCGGTGCGCGCTCTCCTCGAGTGGATGGCGACCGTCCCGGACGCGTTCGCGCGCGAGGCCGCGCTCGAGGTCGTCCGCGCCGTCCTCCCCGTCTGGACCCGTCGCGAGGGAGGTCACGATCCGGACCCTCAGGCCCTGCTCACGGAGGCGCTCGCGGTCCTGGAAGCGCCGACGGACGCCGCCCGCGCCGCGCTCGCGGACCGGGCCCTGCACGTGAGCGAGATTGCAACGCTCGACGTCCCTGATCCAGGCAGCGGCGTCCTCCACGCTGTGACCGCCTTCGCCGAGGCAGTGGCGGAGGACGACCCGCGCTTCGCACGCGGAGCCGTCTGGCACGCGATCCTCGCCGCGGGCGAGGACCGCCTCATGGCGCCGTTCCCGCCGGGGAGCGGTCGCGGCCTCGTGCCCGAGGCGCCCGATCCGGAAGCGAGCGTCTCCGCGGCCGAGTCGTGGGCCGCGGAGACGCTGGATCGGGCGAAGGTCGCGCTGCGCGCTCAGGCGTTCAGCGGTTGACGCCGCCCACGAGACCGGTGGTCGCCGACGGGGTCGCGGGGGCGGGGGCGCTGACCGCGGTCACGTTGGCGCGGGGCGGGGGCACGGTGCGCGAGTGGCCGAGGTAGGCGGTGTGCAGCCAGCCGGTCGACCCGTCGGCGAGCTCGACCTCCATCCACAGGCCGCGCTGCGAGAGGACGCGGAAGCGGTCGCCGCGCCGGGCCGTGGCCACGATCGGGGCGGTGGTGCTCGGCTCGCCGCGCACGTTGAGCGTCGCCGAGTTGATCGTGGCCACGCGCGAGCGGTCGCTCGGCGTCAGGCGCCACAGCGTCGTGCGGGTCTTGAAGCGCCGCTCGGGGCTCCACCAGGCGGTCGTCAGGCGACGCACCTCCTCGTCGAGCGTCTCCTTCGTGTGCTGGCGGAAGCCCTCGTTGCTCGACCACTGGTCGGCCCAGTAGATCGTCGGCGTCCCGCTGGTCGTGTCGACGTAGAGCAGGATCGAGTGGTAGCCGTCCATGAGCGACAGGCCGAAGACGTTCCAGCCGCGCGCCCCGCGCGTCATGCCGACCGCCGTGTCCCACACGCTCTCGCGCAGGCTGTGCGGCGCAGCCACGCCGTAGGTGATCCGGCCGCGCTCGTCGTTGAACTCGATCACCCGCGGCGAGCCCGCCAGCCCCGCGCCCTGAAGGGCGCCCATCGTCCGGTCGATCTGCGACCCGACCGGCACCATGGGGTCCTCGTAGAGGAGCTTGACCGCGTGGTTCAGCGTCGTGATGCAGTCCATGATCCGGCCGTTCTCGCCCAGGGCGTTGGCCCGGTGGAACGTGCGCGCCCGCGCCACGCGCTCGGGCTCGAACACGCTCGCCTGCTGGGCGAGCGTCGGACCGGCCAGCACGAGCACCAGGGCGAGCGACGCGACGGAGCGGATCATGGCTGCCTCCAGACGAGCGGCTCCTGTCGCAAGTCGGAGGCCATGCCGAAGCGCTCGTCAGACAAAGAGTTCCAGATCCGGACCGCTGCGTCCTGTGTCCGGAGATGGCGTGCGTTTCATTTGCGCGCCGCGGATGGGCCGCTTCAGCGAGCCAGCAAGCTGGCGGCGACGAAGGCGTTCCAGCCCAGCGACCCGGCGCCGATCGCCAGGCCGGCGGCGGCGCGGCCCCGGACGGGGGCGCCGTCGGAGCGCAGGAGCAGCCAGACGCCGCCGACGACGGCCACGAGCGCGAAGGGCAGCCCCGCGGGCGGGAGGAGGGCGCTGCCGCAGGCGATCACGATCACCTTGAAGGCGGTCCGACCGAGGCGGTCGCCCTGCCGGCGATCGGCCGCGGCGTCCAGAGCGGCGTCGTCGGGCTCGGGCGGCGCGTCGTCGACGGCCTGGGCGACCGGCGCGGGCGGCGGCTCGTCGGGCTCGTCGGGCTCGTCGGGCTCGTCGGCGCGCGGGAGGGCCGCGTCGACCACCTCGAGCGCGCGCACGACGTCGCGCGAGCGCACGCGCACGGGCACGCTGCCGGCGCCGCCCTCGAACAGGGCCACGAGCGCCTCGTCGGGCATGTCGACCGCGACCCCGGCCGCGAGGAGCGCGTCGCGCGCGGCCCGCGCCTCCTCGAGGCGGCGCGCCACGAACACCACCACGTCGTCCCCGGCGCCGCCGGCGGGGCGGTCGACCTTGATCGCCATTGCCGTATAGTAACGGCCCCGTGACGGGAGCAGACACCCTGACGCCGCCCCTCGACGCCGCCCACGCCCACTGCCGGGCGGTCGTCGCCGCCCGCGCCAAGAACTTCTCCTACGCGTTCCTGCTCCTCCCGCCGGCGCGCCGCCGCGGGCTCGAGGCGATCTACGCCTACTGCCGCGTCGCCGACGACCTCGCCGACGACGACGGCCTGACGACCGAGGAGCGCGCCCGGCGCCTGGCCGACCTGCGGGCACGCCTGCGCCGGGCCCTGCCGCGCCCGGGCGAGGTGGAGCCTGCCGCGGCGCCCGACGTCGAGCTCGACCTCCTGATGACCGCGCTGGCCGACACGGCCGCGCGCTACGGCGTCTCGCGCGACGACCTCGACCTCGTGGCGCAGGGGTGCGAGCAGGACCTGACCGTCACCCGCTACGAGACGTGGGACGACCTGCGCGGCTACTGCTACCTGGTGGCCTCCGCCGTGGGCCTGGCCTGCCTGCCCGTGTTCGGGCTCAGGGGCGACCTCGAGGCGGCCCGGCCGTTCGCCGTCGACCTCGGGCTGGCCATGCAGCTCACGAACATCATCCGCGACGTGCAGGAGGACCTGGCGCGCGACCGCGTCTACCTGCCGCAGGCGGAGCTGCGCCGCTTCGGCGTCACGGAGGAGGCCCTGCGCGAGGGGCGCGTCGACGGCACCTGGCGCGCCTTCTGCGCCTTCCAGGTGGCGCGGGCGCGGCTGCTGTTCAGGAGCGGGGCGCGCCTGGCGCCGCTGGTGCGGCGTCGCTCGCGCGTGTGCCCGCTGGCGCTGGCCGCCCTCTACGACGCGGTGCTCGACGAGGTCGAGCGCGCAGGCTACGACGTGTTCTCCCGCCGCGTCGCCCTGGGGCCGGCCCGCAAGCTCGGGCTGCTCGGCCTCTCGTTCGGGCGCGGCCTGGTGACGAGGCCCGACCCCGCATGACCCCGACCCACGTGCACCCGACGGCGATCATCGGCCAGGAGGTCGTGATCGGCCCCGGCACGCGCATAGGCGCCTACGCCGTGATCGAGGAGCGCGTCGTCCTCGGCCGCGACAACGTCGTCTACCCGCACGCGTTCATCGGCCGCGGCACGACGCTCGGCGACCGCAACCACGTCCACCCCGGCGCCGTCCTCGGCCACCTGCCGCAGGACGTGCGCTTCGACCCGGCCGCCGACACCTTCACCGTGATCGGCGACGACAACGTCTTCCGCGAGCACTGCCAGGTGCACCGCGCGACGAAGCCCGGCGGCGCGACGACGATCGGCAGCAAGAACCTGTTCATGGCCCTCAGCCACGTGGCCCACGACTGCAAGGTGGGCGACGGCGTCGTGCTCGTGAACCAGGCCAGCCTCCCCGGCCACTGCGAGGTCGGCGACCGGGTGATCATGTCGGGCTTCACCGGGATCCACCAGTTCTGCCGGATCGGCCGCCTGGCCATGGTGTCGGCGCTCTCGGTGTCGAACAAGGACCTGCCGCCGTTCTTCATCTACGGCGGGCGCCCGGCGCTGGCCGAGAGCGTCAACGTCGTGGGCCTGCGCCGCGCGGGCGTGTCGAAGGAGACGCGCGACGAGCTGCGCCGCGCCTACAAGCTCCTCTACCGCGAGGGGCTCACCGTCCCCGAGGCCCTCGCGCGCATCGACGCCGAGTGCAAGAGCCCGGAGGCGGCCGAGCTCGTGGCGTTCATCCGCGCGAGTAAGCGGGGCGTGGCGCCCGGCACGATGGACGCCGGCGACACGCTCTCGACGAAGAAGAGCCGCGCCGTCCCCGGGCGAGCCGAAGACGAGGCCGACGAGGCGGACGAGGGCGCGTAGCGCCCCCCCCGTGAGCCAGGGCTGGCCCGCCGCCGCCCGCGCCTCCGAGGTCTCGCGCCGGTCCAGGAGTTGCCTCTCGGTCGCCCGCTCGACCGAGGGGGTGCACTGGAGGACGCGATGCCGTCGAACCGGATCCTCGGGATCTTGCTGCTCGTGGTGGGCGTGGTCCTGCTCGGGCTGGCGTATCAGCAGTCGCAGGGCCTGCTCGACCAGGCCAAGCACTTCTTCACCGGCGAGTTCCGCGACAAGACCATGTGGATGATGATCGGGGGCGGTGTGGCCACCGTCCTCGGCGTCGTGACCCTGGCCATGCCGCGCCCGGCGTAGCCGTCAGCGCGCCCGCAGCGGCGCGCCCTCGGGCAGGGCGGCGGCGTCGCGCAGGGCCACGAGCGCCCGGCGCGCGCCGTCGAAGCCCGCGCCGGGGGCGCGCCGCGGGCCGGCATCAGTCGACCGCGAAGCGCAGGACCGCGCCGCGGCTCGTCGACACGAGGAGGTGCCGTCCGTCCGGGGTGAACGCGACGCCGAGCGGGTGCTCGTCGGTCGAGTCGAAGCCGATCACGTCCACCTCGCGCGGCTCGAGCAGGTCCCAGAGCCGGAGCGAGCGGTCGCTCGACGTGGAGGCGGCGAGGCGCCCGTCAGGGGCCACGGCCACCGACCAGGCGGTCCCTTCGTGGCGGCCGAGGACCTGCGCGGCCCCGCCCTCCAGGTCCCGGACGGTCACGGCCCCGTCGCCGGCGGCGACGACGACCCGGCGGCCGTCGGGCGTCGCGGCGAGCCCGTTCGCCTGGGTCGAGGGGGGGAGGCGCAGCGCCACGCGCCGCGTCGTGAGGTCGATCACCGCCAGGGTCCCGTCGAACACGGCCGCGACGGCGCGGTCCGACCCGACCGCCGCCACGTCGAACACGTGCGCGCCGCGCTCGATCGCCTCGGTCGCCGGCGCCTCCGGCGCGGCGAGGTCCCGGACGAGCAGGCGACCGTCCCAGCCGGCGGAGAGGAGGAGGTCGCCGGCGCGCGCCACGGCGCACACCCGCCCCTCGTGGCCGGCGAGCGTGGCGATCAGCGCGCCGTCGTCGACGTCGAAGCGCCGCACGCGTCCGTCGAAGCAGGCCGTCACGAGCTCGCGCCCGTCCGGGCTGAGCGCCACGTCCGCGACCATGTCGGGATGCGGGAAGGTCCGCACGAGCCGGTCCGTGGCCAGGTCCCACACGTGCGCCGCGTCGCCGAACGACGCGCTCGCGGCGCGGCGGCCGTCGGCCGAGACCGTGACGGCCTGGGCCCAGCCCTGCCGGCCGCCGATCACGTGGAGCTGCCGCCCCGTGGCCAGGTCCCAGTGCCGCAGGGTCGCGTCGTGGGCGCCCGAGATCGCCCGCTGCCCGTCGGCCGAGATGGCGACGGTCCGCGCCCAGGCCTTGTGCCCGACGAGCTCGCGCCGCTCGACGCCG
This sequence comes from Planctomycetota bacterium, assembly GCA_019636275.1. Lineage (GTDB taxonomy): Bacteria > Planctomycetota > J058 > J058 > J058 > JAMLIC01. Next base: position 39,459 of record JAHBXY010000031.1, read on the forward strand.
GCCGCGAGGTCCCAGAGCACGAGCGTGTTGTCGAAGTTGGCCGCGAGCGCGCGCAGCCCGTCGGGCGAGAAGGCGGCGGACCACACCGTCGAGCTCGGCCGGGTCAGCGCCCGGAACTCCCCGCCGCCCACGAGGTCGTAGACGCGGATCGCCTCGCTCCGTCCGACCGAGAGCGCGCGCAGCCCGTCGGGCGAGAAGGCCACGGTGTGCACCGTCGCGCCGTGGGCGGGCAGGTCGTGGACGCGCTCCCCGCTGGCCACGTCCCACAGCCCGATCGCGCCATCGCCGCCCGAGAGCAGGCGGCGCCCGTCGGGCGAGAACGCCACGGCCACCGCGGGCGCGCCGTGGTCGAGCGTGCGCACGGGCGCCCCGGAGCGCGCGTCCCACAGGCGGAGCGCGCCGTCCTGGCCCGCCGACGCGATCAGGCGACCGTCGGGGGACACGGCCACCCCGTGCACGTGGCCGCCGTGCCCGCGGAGGACGAGCCGCGCGCCGGCGTCCTGCGCCGCGAGGAGGTCCCACACGCGCACGGTCGAGTCGGGCGCCTCGCCGCCCGTCACCGCGGAGCTCCCGTCGGGCGTGACGGCGACGCAGAGGGCCGGCGCGTCGTGGCGCCCGAGCCGCCGCAGCTCCACGCCCGCGACGAGGTCGTGCAGGCGCACGGAGCGGTCGTGGCTGACGGAGACGGCGCGCCGGTCGCCGGCGACGAACGCGACGCCGAAGACGGGCCCCGAGTGCTCCTCGACCCACCCGTTCAGCGCCGCGACCAGCCGGGTCCGCCGCGACGTCAGGAACCCCTCGCAGCCGGGCGGGAAGGTAGGCGCGAGCTCGGCCGGCTCCACCGGGGCCGGCGGGGGCTGCGCGTCCGCCGGCCCCGCCGGCCGGAGGAGGGCCGCGCTCGCCGCGAGCGCGCAGGCTGCGGCCGCGCCGGCGGCGAGCCTGGGCCGGCGGCGCCGGCCGCCGCCCGCCAGCCGGGGCTCGAGGCGGCGCAGCTCCACGGCCAGGGCCGCCGCGTCGGGAGGCCGGCGCGCGGGGTCGTGCGCCAGGCAGCGCTCGACGAGGTCCGCCAGGGCCGGCGGCGCGTCGGGCCGGGCGGCGGAGAGGGGCACGTGCTCGCCGCTGGCCACGCGCGCCAGCAGCGCCAGGACGTCCTCCGCGGCGAACGGCGAGGTCCCCACCAGGCACTCGTAGAGCACGGCCCCGAGCGCGTGCACGTCCGCCGGGGGCCCGGCCGTCTTGCCGTCCGTGAGCTGCTCGGGCGCCATGTAGCCGAGCGTGCCGCGCATCTCGCCCGTGCGGGACAGCGCCACGCTGGCGCTCGCGCCGGGCGCGCCGGCCTGGAAGTGCTTCGCCAGGCCCAGGTCGGCCACGAGCGCCCGGCCGTCGCCCGTGAACAGGACGTTCTCGGGCTTCACGTCGCGGTGCACCACGCCGCGCGCGTGCGCGCGGCCGAGCGCCTCCGCCAGGGGGCGCACGAGCGCCAGCGCCGCCGCGGGGTCCAGGGGGCCCGTGGCCTGCAGCCGCTCGCGGAGCGTCCCGCCGGAGAGGAGGGGCATGACGAGGAAGGGGCCTTCGGCCGTCCGACCCGAGTCGAGCAGGGGGACGAAGCCCTCCTCCTCGCCGAAGGTCCCGAGGAGGCGCACCTCCCGCTCGAAGCGCGCCGCCGCCGGGTCCGAGGGCGCCCGGAGCACCTTGAGCGCGACCTCCGCGCCGTCCGGGCCCCGGGCGCGCAGGACGACGCCCAGGCCGCCGTGGCCCAGCTCGCCCTCCACGCGGTAGGACCCGATCACGCGGCTCACGGGGGGAGCTTGGCAGCGGGCTCGCGCCCGCGCGACGCCCGTGACCGGTTGCGATCCGGGCAGGGGGGCGCCAGGATCGACCGGCGAGGGGAGGGGTCATGAAGGCATGGGCGTTCGGGTTCGCGTGGGTCGGCGCCGTGGCGCTGGCCGCCCCGGCGGCCGCCCAGGCCCCGCTGAGCGACCGCGAGCGGGCCTACGGCGAGGCCGTGGCGCGGCGCCTCGAGCGGACCGGCGCGACCTCGCGCGTCCAGTTCCCGCACGTGGACCCGACGCCGGCGGGGCTCGTGGGCGCGCTGGGCGAGCCCGAGCGTCCGCGCCCGGCGGCGCTGCCGCAGGTGACCGGGGTCCGCGTCGACATGCCCGGCCTGCGGGTCGAGCGGCTGCGCTTCTCCTCGGCGCGCCAGGCCCAGGAGCACGCGGCCTGGATCCTGAACGAGGACGGCGAGCCGACCGGCGACCCGCGGTTCGACGAGCGGCCGGTCGCCGTCGAGGTGCGCGGCAACCAGGTGGTGGTCGTGCGCGGCGCGGCGCTCCGGGACCCGGCGGCGGTCCAGCGCGCGCTCGGCGCGAGCTGGGACGGGCTGCCGGCCCCGACGACGAGCGACGCGAAGTTCGTGAGCCTCGACGGCCCGGCGGCGATCGCGCTGACGACGCGGCTGGCGGACGGGCCCCTGCGCGCCAGCGTCGACAAGGCGCTGGACGCCGCGCGGCGCAGCGCGGGCCAGCCCGGGGTGGAGATGGTCTCGCCCGACGAGGCGCGCGTCGCCCTGAGCTCGGGGCTGCGGGCCGGGCTCCGCGGCGACGCGCGCGGGGCTTCGCTCCACATGAGCGGCACGCCCGAGCGCGAGCAGGCGATGAAGGACCACCTCGCCGCCCTGGGCGGGCATCCCCGTCCCGCGGCGAGCGGGCCGGCCACCGGGACGGCGGGGGCGACCGACGGAGCGGCGCGGGCGCTGGAGCGCATGTTCGGGCGCTGAGCCTGCAGCGGCGCGCCGCAGCGGTCGCCCCCTGCTTCAGCGGCCGCTGGACACCTCCCCGACGGGCTCGCGGCTTACGCGCGGCGCGGGTCTTGCGCGTCGGCGGCCCGGCCGAGCACCGGCGGCCGGAGGCCTGATGCCCGCCAACGACCCCGTCGACGCCCTGAAGCAGTCGATCCTCGACCTCGAGCGTCGAGTGCCGGAGATCAACGCCGCGCTGTTCGAGCTGAAGGGGCAGCGCGACCTCGCCGAGGTGGAGCTGGCCAAGCTCCGCGACACCGAGCGCGTCCTCGTGCAGAAGGTCGCCGCGGCCGTCGCCGGGGACCGCCACGACATCGCGCTCGACTACGCGGCCACGCTGGGCGAGGTCCGGCGAGAGGTCGAGCGCCAGGAGCACGAGCACGAGCTCGCGCGCGAGGCCTTCGCCCGCGCCCTGCGGCTGAAGCGCGCGCACCTGGCCGACTCCGAGCGCCAGATCCAGCAGGCCAAGGACGCGCTGGCGACCCGCCGCCTGGCCGAGTGGCGCGAGCGGCTCGCGGCGTCGTTGTGGCGGCTGCGTCGCACGTGCCCGCCGCCCGCGGCGCACGACGAGCTCGTCCGGGAGCTCCGCGCGCGCGCCGCCGAGGCCGAGGCCTCCCTCGCCGCCGCCGTCGAGGACCTCGACCCGTCGGCCGAGGTCGACCGCGACGCCGCGCGGCAGCTCCTCGGCGTCCTCCGGCACGAGGTCGACCACCTCGGCGAGCGGCTCGGCGCCACGCGCCGGCACCTCGAGGCGCTCGAGCGGCGCCTCGGCCGAGATTGAGCCGAGAGCTGGCGACCCGCTCACCCCAGGGGTGCGCGAGGGTCGGCGGCGGCCCCCTTCGCGAGGAGCTGGGCCAGCGAGGACAGGTCGACCGGCTTGACGAGGTGGTGGTCGAACCCCGCCGCCCGCGCCTTGGCGGCCGTCGTCCTCGAGGCCGTAGCCGCTGAGCGCGAAGATCTCGAGGGCCGCGCCGTGCTCGCGCCGGAGCTGCCGCGCCACCTCGTAGCCGTCCATGCGGGGCAGGCCCAGGTCGAGCAGGACGATCGTCGGCGCGTGCGCGCGCGCGGCGCGCAGCGCCGAAGGGCCGTCGTGCGCCTGCTCGACGAGGTGGCCACTGACCACGAAGACCTCGGCCAGGCTCGCCGCCGCGTCCAGGTTGTCGTCGACCACGAGCACCCGCCGCGGCCCGAGGCCGCGCAGCAGCGCGAACACGTCGTCGTGGGTCGCCCGCGGCTGGCCGGGGGGGTCGAGCCGCGGGAGGCGGACGACGAACTCGCTGCCGCGGCCCGGGCCGTCGCTCAGCGCGTCGACGCGACCCCCGTGCAGCTCGACGAGGCCGCGGACGAGCGCCAGGCCGATGCCCAGCCCGCCCGCCGCGCGGTCGAGCGTCGCGTCGCCCTGCGTGAAGATCTGGAAGAGGCGCGGCAGGAGGTCGGCCGCGATCCCGACGCCGTCGTCGCGTACCCGGAACGCGACCTCCTGGCCGTCCAGCTCGGCCCCGACCAGGATCCGCCCGCCCTCGTCGGTGAACTTGGCGGCGTTGTTCAGCAGGTTCCCGAGGACCTGCACGAGCCGCGTCGGGTCGGCGCGCACCCACAGCGGCTCGCGCGGCAGCGCGACCTCGAGCCGGTGCCGGCGCGCGTCCAGCAGGGGGCGCCCCAGCTCGACGGCCCGCTGCAGGGCCGCCGCCGCGTCGACGGGCTCCGGCTGGAGCCGGATCTTGCCGCGCGTGACGCGCGACACGTCGAGCAGGTCGTCCACGAGCCTCGTGAGGTGCTGCGCCTGCCGCGCGAGCACCTCGAGGGGCCGCGCGAGGTCCTCGCGCTCGCCGGTCCGGAGGCGCAGCAGGTGCAGCGCGGTCATCATCGGGGCCAAGGGGTTCCGCAGCTCGTGCGCGAGCATGGCCAGGAACTCGTCCTTGCGCCGGTCCGACGCCTCGAGCGCCTCCTGGGCGCGCTTCTGGTCGTCGATGTCGGTGCAGGTGCCGAACCAGCGCACGATCCGGCCCGACCCGTCGCGGATCGGGAGCGCGCGCCCGAGGTGCCAGCGGTGACCCCCCGTCCGGGGGTCCTTGAAGCGGTACTCGATCTCGTAGGGGTCGCCCGAGCGCACGGCGGCGCTCCAGCGCGCGAGGCTGGGCTGCACGTCGTCGGGGTGGAGGACCTCGACCCAGCGCTCGCCCGCGGCCTCGCCCTCCTCGCGCGGCAGCCCGGTGTACTCGTACCAGCGCTCGTTGAAGTAGTCGGGCCGCCCGTCCGGGCGCGCGGCCCAGACGATCTGCGGCATGGCGTCCGCGAGCTGCCGCAGCTGCCGCTCGCTCTCGGCGAGCTCCCGCTCGGTCACCTTGCGGCGCAGGACCTCGTTCGAGAGCGCCTGGATCGTCTGCGTGAGCGTGACGAACCGGCTGTTGGCGTCGTCGGCGCGCACGAGCCGCAGCAGCAGCGGCGCCTCCGGGCCCGGGCCGAGGCGCGCCCCCTTGCAGCGCCAGCGCGCCGCCTCGCCCGAGCGTCCGCGGAGCGTGAGCGCCGTCGGGGTGAGGTTCGTGCTGCGGGCGAGCCGCGCCAGCCGCTCGGCCGCCTCGTCGGGCTCCGGCGCCAGCGCCGCGAGGCGCCGGCCGCGGAGCGGCCCGAACGCCTGGTCCGCCAGGTCGTTGGCGTCCACGACCTCGCCCGTGACGCCGAGGAGCAGCGCCGGCTCGTCGAAGAAGCCCAGGAGGGTGCCCGGAAGGAGGCTCACGGGGAGCTAGTCCGTCCTCACGTACTCGCGGCCCTCCGCCGCCTGCGCCGCCGGTGTCGGCCGCAGGTAGACGACCACGCGGCAGCCGGCGGCCCCCTGCGCGATCGTCTCCTCGAGCGCGACCTTGGCGTAGCCCAGGTTCTCCGCCGCGATCGCCCCGAAGACGTTCGACGTCATCATGCAGAGCGACGGGCGCCCGACGACCTTGTCGCCGAAGGGGCACGCCCTGTTGCCGAAGACGACCTTCTCGTCGTCCTCCTCGATGACGAAGAAGTCGCCCTGGATGCGGCGCTTGAGGTCCACCAGCACCTCCGCCACCTGGTGGCGGTCGAGGCGCTCGACGGCCAGCGCGCGCCGATAGCTGGCGTCGAGCTCGTCGCCCATGCGCTGCCCGACGACGCTCACGAAGCCCGCGGCGTCCTTCAGGCCGACGATGTCCTCGAGCGTGCCCGCGAGGTGGCGGAGCAGCGTGCGCAAGAAGACGTCCCGCTCGAGCGGGATGGCGGCCGCGGCGACCGCCCCCGGGTCATGGCCCCTGCCGGTGTCCACGCCGCGTCTCTCCTGGGCCCCCCGGATGCCGAGGGACGGGGGTCGACGACGGGCGCCCACGCCGGCCTGCTCGGCGCTCGAATTCTACCCCCGGAAGAAAGGGCGACCAGCCCGAGCCAGGGGTAACCCCGAAGGACGCCGGGGCGACCAGCCCCGGTCGCCACGCTGGGCGAGTCCTGCGCGGGGTCGAGCGGCAGGACCACGGCTCAAGCAGGCGCACCTGGCCGAGGCCGAACGCCGCGCCGCCGAGGCCGAGGCCGAGGCCGAGGCCGTCGACGACCTCGACCCGCTGGCGGAGGTCGACCGCGACGCCGCGCGGCGGCTCCTCGGCGCCCCTCCGGCACGAGGTCGACCACCTCGGCGAGCGGCTCGACGCCACGCGCCGGCACCTCGAGGCGCTCGAGCGGCCGACCACGCTCGTTTGCGCTCGCCTCCTCCTCGCGCCACCCTCCCCCGCGTGCACTTCGAGGACGGGTCGCCCTACACCTACTTCGCGCCTGGCCCGGGGGAGCCGCCGGCCCGGAGCGTGGGCTGGCTCGAGGAGGGCCACCCCTTCACGATCGGGCGGTTGCCCACGGGAGTCCTCGACCGCATCGCCTGGCGCTGCGCGTTCGCGACGACGCACCAGACCCGCGGGATCCACCGCTGCTCGCTGTGTCCGCGCGACGCGTACGACGCGGAGCGAGAGTGCTACCTGCTGGTCAGGGGCGAGCGCCCGCGCCTCCTCGGCACCCGCGAGGTGTGGATCCCCGGTCCGCGCGGCGTCATCTACGCCGCGCCCGACCTCGTCGTCCACTACCTCGTCGACCACGCCTACCTCCCGCCGCCGGACTTCGTCGAGGCGGCGCTGCGGCTGGAGGACGCTCTGCCCTTCGGCTGGAGCGTCGCGTTCCTGACCCGGGCGGAGGTCAAGGCGCGCTGGTGATTCCCCATGGACCGGGGTCGCCAAAACCCCCGCCCCCGGGCGAGGAGACACGGGACACGGGCGTCCCGCCTTCGCCACGCGCGAGCTCCGGACGCGGCGCGGCACGTGCACCGGCCGTGCGCCTCGGGGAGGCACGCGTGCGCACGGAGGACCTCGTCGCCTGGAGTCACGCGGCCGCGTTCGGCATGCTGGGGCTGGCGCTGCTGCTGGGCTTCGTGCGCTTCGCCCTCGGGCCGACGCTGGCCGATCGCGTCGTGGCCCTCGACCTGATCGGCTACCTGATCATCGGCTACATGACCGTCCACGCCGTCGACGCCCTGCGCCCGGCGTTCCTGGACGCGGCGCTGGCTTTGGCGCTGTTCGTGTTCCTGGGCACGGTGATCTTCGGCCGCTACATCGAGCGCGAGCAGATGAAGGCCGTCGCGGCCGCCGCGGAGCGCGCGACGTGATCGACGTCCTCGCCAGCGTCGTCCTGCTCCTGGGCGCGGCCTTCATGCTCGTCGCCGCCCTGGGGGCCCTGCGGCTGCCCGACATCCTCATGCGCATGCACGCGGTGACCAAGGCCGGGGCGCTGGGCGTGGGCCTGATCGCCATCTCCGCCGCGATGCTCTTCGACGACGTCAGCGCCGTGACGCGCGCGCTGCTCATGGTCGTGTTCGTGTTCATCACCCTGCCCGTCGCCGCGCACGTGATCGGCAGGGCCGCCTACTTCTCGGGCGTGCCCCTGTGGGCCGGGACCGTCGCCGACGAGCTGCGCCCGGCGATCGAGCGCCGCCGCGGGCGCGGCGGCCAGGGGGACGGCTGATGGCGCTCGTCCTCGTCGTCGCGGCCGGGTTCGTGGCCGCGGCGCTGGCGCCGTGGGCGGCGCGCCACGAGACCGGCCGACGCTGGCTCGGCCCGGCGGCGGGGGCCCTGGCCCTCCTCCTGGGCCTCGCCCTGCTCCTCCTCGCCCGCGCGGCGCCCGAGATCACGCTGCCGTGGGTGCCGCCGCTCGGCGTCGAGCTGGCCCTGCGCCTCGACGGGCTCGGCCTCCTCTTCGGCCTGATCGTCACCGGCGTGGGCGCGGCCGTGCTCGTCTACGGCGGCGCCTACCTGCACGACGACCCGCTCCTGGGCCGCTTCTTCGGCTACCTGCTCGCGTTCATGGCGGCCATGCTCGGCCTCGTCCTGGCCGACGACCTGGTCACGCTGTTCGTGTTCTTCGAGCTGACCTCGCTCGCCTCCTACCTGCTGATCGCCCACGAGCACGAGCGGCGCGAGGCGCGCGCGGCGGCCCAGCAGGCCCTCCTGATCACGACCGCCGGCGGCATGTGCCTGCTCGTGGCCCTGCTCCTCGTGCAGCAGACCGCGGGGACCCTGCGCATCTCGGAGCTGCGCCCGGAGGTCCTGCGCGAGGGGCCCTACCTGGCGATCCTCGTCCTCGTCGCGGCCGCCGCCTTCACCAAGTCGGCGCAGGCGCCGCTGCACCCCTGGCTGCCCGCCGCCATGGCCGCGCCGACGCCGGTGAGCGCCTACCTGCACTCGGCCGCGATGGTGAAGGCCGGCGTGTTCGTCCTGGCGCGCCTCTCGCCGGCGCTCGGCGGGACGCCCGCCTGGACGGCGCTCCTCGGCGCCGCCGGCGCCGTGACCGCCGTCGCCGGCGCGTGGCTGGCCCTGCGCGAGACCGACCTCAAGCGGGTCCTGGCCTACACGACCGTCTCGGCCCTCGGGCTCCTGACGCTGCTCCTGGGCGTCGGCGGCCGCTGGGGCGCCGAGGCGTTCGTGGCCTACGCGCTGGGCCACGCGCTCTACAAGTCGGCCCTGTTCATGGTCGCCGGCGCCGTCGACCACGCGGCGGGGACCCGCGACGTCCTCGCCCTGCGCGGCCTCGCCGGGCCGCTGCCGGCGCTGGCGCTCGTGTGCGGCGCGGCGGCCTGGTCGTTCGCCGGGCTGCCCCTGTCGCTCGGCTTCGTCGGCAAGGAGCTGGCCTACGAGGCGGCGCTCCTCGCCGGCGGCGACCTCCTCGTGGGCGCCCTCGTCGTGGCCGTCGGCCTGGCCAGCGCCGGCATGGCGGCGGCGGCCTGCCTCGTGGCCGTGCGCCCGTTCAGGCCCCGCCCCGACCTCCCGGCCGCCGAGGCGACGCAGCGCGCGGCCGCCCACCCGCCAGCGCCCGGCCTGTGGGGGCCGCCGGCGGCCTGCGCGGCCGTGGGCCTCGTCCTCGGCGTGCTCCCGTGGCTCCTCGACCCGCTGGCCTCGTGGGCGGCCGGGTCGATCACGGGCGCGCCGGTGGCCGCGCACCTCGAGGCGTGGCACGGGCTGACGCCGGCCCTGGGCCTGTCGACCGTCTCGGCCGTCGTGGGCGTCGGGACCTACGTCGCCTGGGACCACGTCCGCGCCTCGGCGCCCCTGCGCGCGCTCGGGGCCGTCCTCGATCAGGCGCCCGCGCGCGCCTACGACCTCGCGCTGGCGGGCACGCTGCGCCTGGCCGGCTGGCAGACGCGGACCTTCCAGACGGGCAACCTGCGCGACTACCTGGCCGTGATCCTGGGGACGCTCGTGGTCCTCGGCGGGCTGGCGCTCCTGCGCGTGCCGGCGCTGGACCTGCCCGCGCGCGAGGCGCTCCCGGCGCGCGACTGGCTGGTCGTGGTCCTGCTCGTGCTCGCGGCGCTGGCCGCCTGCGCGCCGCCGGTGCGCTTCGCCACGATCGTGGCCCTGTCGATCGTGGGCTACGCGGCGGCGCTCGTCTACCAGAGCTACGGCGCGCCCGACCTGGCGCTCGTGCAGGTGCTCGTCGAGACGCTGGTCGTGATCCTCTTCGTCCTCGTCCTCGCCGACCTGCCCCTGCCCGCGCGCGCCCGGCCGCGGGGCCTCCGGGCCGTGCGCGACGTGGCCGTGGCCCTGGGCGCCGGCGCCGTGGTCACGACGTCCATGCTGGCCGTCCTCGCCGCGCCGTTCGACGACAAGCTCGGCCGCTGGTACGCGCACAACGCGGTCGAGCTGGCCCACGGGCGCAACGTCGTCAACACGATCCTCGTCGACTTCCGCGCCTTCGACACGCTGGGCGAGGTGATCGTCGTCGTCGTGGCGAGCGTCGGCGTGGCCGTGCTCCTGCGCGGCGTCCTGCGCGCCGCGCCCGAGCCCGTGGCCGGCCCCGTGCCCCAGGGAGGCGTCGCGTGACCCCGCCCGTCTCGATCGTGCTGCACACGACGACGCGCTTCGTCGTGCCGATCATGCTCCTGTTCTCGCTCTTCCTCCTCCTGCGCGGGCACAACGCGCCGGGCGGCGGCTTCGGCGGGGCGCTCGTGGCCGTGGCCGCCTACGCCCTCTACGCGATCGGCAGCGGCTGGCGGCAGGCGCACGTCGCCCTGCGCCGCTCGCCCGAGACGATCGGCGCCGCCGGGCTGGCGATCATGCTCGTGAGCGCCGCCCTGGCGCTCCTCGCCGGCCGCCCGGCCTTCGCCGCCCTGCGCCAGGACGCGCGCGTGCCCGGCCTCGCCGACCTCGACCTGGCGACGCCGGCGCTGTTCGACGTGGGGGTCTACCTGGCCGTGTTCGGCAGCATGATCACGGTCGTCCTGGCGCTGATCCACCGCGCCCGGGTCATGACGGAGTGACCGCGTGGAGGTCGTGCTCGCCTACGTGGTCGGCGCCCTGGTGACCCTCGCGGTCCTGCTGCTCCTGCGGCGGAGCCTGGTGAGCGTGGTCGTGGGCCTGCTCGTCCTCGGCAACGCCGTCAACCTGCTGATCATGACCATGGGCCGGCTCACGCGCGCCGCCCCGCCGCTGGTCGAGGCGGGCGCCGTCCTGCCCGAGGAGCCGTTCGCCAACCCGCTGCCGCAGGCCTTCGTGCTCACGGCGATCGTGATCAACTTCGGCCTGCTGGCCTTCTCGCTCGTGCTCACGGCCAGCGCGCGCGCGATCGCCGGGACCGTCGACCCGCACGAGCTCGTGGGCCCCGAGGACACCCCGCCCGCCCGCGTCGGGGGCGCCGCGTGACCGACGACCTGCTGCTCGCCCTGCCGCTCCTCCTGCCGCTCGCCGCGGCGGTGACGGTCATGCTCACGCGCGGCCTGCCGCGCCTGCACGGGCCGCTGAACGTGGCCTGCATGGCCGCCCTCGCGGCCGTGGGCGCGGCGCTGCTCGCGCGCGTCCACGACGGGGCCGTGCTCGTGACCTTCCTCGGCGGCTGGCGGGCGCCGTTCGGCATCCCGCTGGTCGCCGACGCCCTGAGCGTGACCATGGTCCTCGTCACGGCGCTCGTCGCCGGCTGCGTGTGCCTCTACGCGCTCGTCGACGTGCCGCCGAGGCAGGCGCTCGTCTACCACGCCGTCACGCCCGTGCTCGTCGCCTCGGCCAACGGGGCCTTCCTCACGGGCGACCTGTTCAACCTCTACGTCTGGTTCGAGGTCATGCTCATGAGCTCGTTCGTGCTCATGGCCCTCGGCGGCGAGGCCCCGCAGGTGCGCGGCACCGTCAAGTACATGGCCACGAACCTGGTCAGCTCGACCCTGTTCCTCGCCGGCGTGGGCCTGCTCTACGGGCTCACCGGGACGCTGAACATGGCCGAGCTCGCCGCGCGCGTGCCGGCCCTCGGCCAGCCGGCGCTCGTGTCGGTCGTGGCCGTCCTGTTCGTCGTCGCCTTCGGCACCAAGGCGGCCGTGTTCCCGCTGTTCTCCTGGCTCCCCGCCTCCTACCCCACGCCGCCCGTGGCCACGACGGCGCTCTTCGCCGGGCTGCTCACGAAGGTGGCCGTCTACGCGCTCCTGCGCACCTTCACGCTGATCTTCGTCCACGACGTCGGCTTCACCCACGGCGCGCTCCTGTGGATCGCCGGCCTGACGATGGTCACGGGCGTCCTCGGCGCCGTGGCGCAGGACGAGGTGCGGCGCCTGCTCTCGTTCCACATCGTCAGCCAGATCGGCTACATGGTCATGGGCCTGGCCCTGCTCTCGCCGCTGGCGCTCCTCGGGGCGATCTTCTTCACGATCCACAACATCCTCGCCAAGACCAACCTGTTCCTGATCGGCGGCGTCATGGCGCGCCTGGGCGGGTCGTTCGAGCTGAAGCGCCTGGGCGGCTTCTACCGCGCGCAGCCGCTCCTGGCCGGGCTGTTCCTCGTGCCGGCCCTTGCGCTGGCGGGCGTGCCGCCGCTCTCGGGCTTCTGGGGCAAGCTGCTGCTGGCCCGCGCCGGGCTCGAGGCCGCGGAGTACGCCATCGTCGCCGCGTCGCTGGCGGTGGGGCTCCTGACGCTCTACTCGATGATGAAGATCTGGTCGCAGGCCGTCCTGCCGGCGGCCGCCGACCCCGCGCGCCCGCCCGCCGGTCCGGTGCCGCGCGCGCAGCTCGCGGCGATCGGGGTCCTGGCCGCGAGCACGCTGGCGCTCAGCGCGCTGGCCTGGCCCGTGTGCGTGGTCCTGGGGCGGGCGGCGGAGGGGCTCCTGGCGCCGACCGCCTACATCGAGGCGGTGCTGCGCGCATGACCGACCTGGGGCTCTTCGTCCTCCTCGTGGCGGTGTGGCTGGGGCTCAGCGGCGTGAGCCTGCCCGACCTGGTGATCGGCGTCGCGCTCTCGCTCCTCGTCCTGTGGTGGGCGCCCGAGCCGGCCGCCCCGCCGCGCCCGCTCGGCGAGCGGCTGACCCGCGGGCTGCGCGCCGTGGCGCCCAGCCTGCGGCTCATGGGCGTGTTCGTGGTCGAGCTGTGCCTCTCGAGCCTGCGCGTGACGCGCGACGTCCTCGCGCCGCGGCTGCGCGTGCGGCCGGCCGTGCTCGCCGTGCCGATCGAGGCCCGCACCGACGCCGAGATCACGGTCCTGGCCGGGCTCCTCTCGCTCACGCCGGGCGTCCTGTGCATCGACGTCGCCGCCGACCGCGGGCGGCTGTTCGTGCACGCCATGTACGTCAACCCGCGCGACCTCGACGCGACGCGGCAGGAGCTGCGCGAGAGCTTCGAGCCGCACGTCCTGCGGGCCCTGCGCACGGCCCCGGCGCCAGGCGGGCCGCCGCGGCCAGCGCCAGCCTGAGCGCGCGGAACGGCGGATGCATATCTGAGACGCGGGGGGCGCGGAGGACGCGATGGGACGCAGCCGGCTCATGAGGGTCGTCGTCGCGCACGACCTGTCCCCGGCGGCCGCGCGGGCGGCGCGCAGGGCGGCCCTCCTGCCGCTGGGCGACGGCGCGCGGGTGGTCGTGGTGCACGTGGCGCCGCCCGGCCGGGCCGGCGAGGCCGACGCGGCCCTGGCCCGCCACGCGGGCGAGCTGGGCGAGGCCCTGCGCGCAGCCGGGGCCCGGGTCGAGGTCGACCGGGCGGTCGTCGAGGACGAGGCGCCCCACGCCGGCCTGATCCGGCAGGCGCGCACGGCCGGCGCCGAGCTGGTCGTCCTCGGGCGGCACGACGAGCGCCTGCGCGCCGGCCTGACCACCGGCGCGACCGCCGAGCGGGTCGTGCGCCTGGGCGAGCTGCCGGTGCTCGTCGTCGGCGCCGAGCCCCGCGGCGCCTACGAGCGGCCGGTCGCCGCGGTCGACCTGTCGGACGCCTCGCGGCAGGTGGTCGACCTCGCCCTGACGCTCCTGCCCGACGCGCAGCCGTCGCCGCTCACGCTCCTCCACGCCTACCACGTGCCCTTCCAGGGCTCGTTCTCCTGGGCGCTGGCCGCGCGGCAGGTCGACGACCTGCGCCAGGAGGTCGCCGACGACGCCCGCGCCCGCGCCGACCGCTTCGCGGCCGGGCTCGAGCCGGGCGAGGTCTCGGCCACCACCGCCGTGGCCGAGGGCGAGCCCTACACGGTCGTCCTGCGCGAGCTCGTGCGCCGCCGCGCCGACCTGGTCGTACTCGGCACGCACGGCCGCTCCGGGCTGTCGCGCGCGGTCCTCGGGAGCGTGGCGGAGTCGGTGCTCGAGCCGGCGCCCTGCGACGTGGCGGTCACACGGCCGCTGCATCACACGTTCGACTTGCCTTGAGCTTTGAAGGTCACCGCAGAGGAGCAGAGGGAGCAGAGGGCGGTCGGGTCACCCGCCCGCTGCTCCTCGATCGCGACCCCTGACCCCTGCCTCTGGACACCTGGGCTCGTCGAAGGAGCGCCGTCGACGAACGGAGAGGACGAACGGAGAGGGCCGAGGGCGTCGAGCCGCACGCCCTCTGCTCCCTCTGCTCCTCTGTTGTGATCCCTCAACCTGCCAGGTGCTCCGAGCGGTCCAGGAACTTGCGCCACGACGGCGGATGCGCCCGCGGGATCGACTCGAGGAGCGGCGACCACGTGGGCTTGCCCGGCGCGCGCAGGAGCTGGAAGCCGGACTCGCGCAGGGTCTTGTTGGCCTTCTTCGTGTTGCAGCGCACGCAGGCGAGCACGCAGTTCTCCCACGTCGTCTTGCCGCCGCGCGAGCGGGGCATGACGTGGTCGATCGACAGCTCGTCGAGCGGCCGCCGCCGGCCGCAGTACTGGCAGGCGTAGCCGTCGCGGCGGTAGAGGTTACGCCGGCTGAACGAGACCTCGCGCCGGGGGACGCCCGCGTAGCCGAGGAGCAGGATCACCTCGGGCTTCTCGATGGCGAAGCGCGGCGTGCGCAGCACCCGCTCGCGCTCCAGGGCAGGCCCGGTGTCGAGCGAGCGGGCGATCCAGGCGTCGAGGTCGTAGACCTCGTAGGACGCCGGGCAGATCGCCGAGGCCGTCGAGCGGCAGAGGAGGACCAGCGCGCGGCGCACGGGCGTCGTGCTCACGGGCGTCCAGTGGCGGTTGAGGACGAGCGCCTGGTCGGTCGGCGCCGACGTGCCTATGTCGGGCTCGTCACGGTCGTCGTCGTGCCGGTCGTCGCGCATGGCTCCGTGCTCCCGCGGCGGCTCGGACCCGCCGCGACCTTCAGCGACCTTCAGCGGTCTTCAGCGCTCTTCCGCGATCTCAGTGGCCCTTGGGCCTCCAGACCCCTCCGACGGTGACGGCGGGGCTTCATGTTACGTCCGCACGCGCCGCCCGCTCACAGCGGGCTCAGCCGCGCGACCAGGGGGAACAACTCCCGTACCTCCTCACGATCGAGGATAGTGGGCGGGACATCGAGGTTCAAGGGATGCAGCCGCACGCGGCCCTGCGCATCCAGAAAGAGCTGGCGGAAGAGGCTGCGGCCGGCGGCCAGCGCCGCGAGCACGAACTCGCGGTGCCGGGCCTCTCGCCCCGACGAGAACACGAGCACCTCGCCCGGGCGGAACGACGGGCCGTGCGGCGCGGTCATCTCCTCGCCCTGCCAGGTCACGGCGAAGCCGTCGGCGACGCGCAGCCCCGGGACGTGCACGTAGTCGAGGACCTTCTCGCGCGGCGCGCGGCCCTCGAAGCGCGCGGGCAGGCCGCCGTCCTCGCCGGCGACGAGCGGCAGACCGCGGAGCCCCTCGCCCGGCGCCGCGCCGAGCGTGCGCTCGGTGTGGGCGCGCTCGAGGCGCGCGACCGCCTTGCGCAGCTCGCGCAGCTCGCCGTGCTGCGCCTCGAACAGGACCTCGGGGTCGAGCCGCAGGGCGCGCGCGACCTTCTGCAGCACCTGGTAGGAGAGGAGCTCCGTGCGGCCGGCCTCAACGTCGGCGACGAAGGCGCGCCCCTTGCCGATCCGCTGGCCGAGCTCGTCGGGCGTGAGGTGCTGGCGGTGGCGCTCGGCGCGGATCAGGCGCCCGAGGGCGGCCGCCGGCGCCTCGGCCGGCGGCTCGGGGAGCGCCGCCTCGACGACGTCGTCCGCCGCGGGCAGGTCGGCCGGCTCCTGGAAGTCCTGGAAGAAGTGCGACGGGTGGACGTCGAGCGCCTTGGCGATCCGCGAGAGCATGACCGCGTCGACGCGCCGCTGCCCGCTCTCGAGGCGCGACATCTGCGACGGGCTGAGCCCGACCCGCTCGGCCAGGTCCTTGGCGCTGAGCTTCAGCCGCTCCCGCAGGAGCTTGATCTCGAGCCCGATCTGCGTCCCCACCGCTGACCAGGCTATCCCTGCCCGGTCGCCGCCGGTAGGGCGCGGGCGGTCGCCAGGGCCCGGAAGCGCTCGCCGCGCGCCTTGAAGTTCGGGAACATGTCGTAGCTGGCGGCCGCGGGCGAGAGGAGCACCGCCCCGCCGGGCGGGCAGCGCTCGACGGCCAGGGCGAAGGCCTCGTCGAAGCTCGCCGCGCGGAGCGGGGCGCCGCCGGCGCCCTCGACGGCCGCCGCCACCTTGTCGCGCACGGCGCCCAGGCACACGACGGCGTGCGCGCGCGCGGCCGCCGCGCCGAGCGCGGCGAAGTCGTGGCCCTTGTCCGACCCGCCCAGGAGCAGCACGACCGGCGGCGGCACGGCGGCCAGCGCCGCGAGCGCGGCGGCCGGCGTCGTGGCCATGGAGTCGTTGACGAAGCGCACGCCCCGGGGGCAGACGGCCACCGTCTCCAGCCGGTGGGGCAGGGCCTCGAAGGCCGCCGCGGCGCGGGCCACCTCGTCCGGGGCGGCGCCCATGGCCAGGGCGGCCTCGGCGGCCAGGGCGGCGTTGTCGAGGTTGTGGCGGCCTAGGAGGCGCAGCCCCGACAGGTCGACGGCCGGGCGCGCCGCCGACGCGCGGACCAGGCGCGCGCCCGGCGGCAGGCGCGGCGGGACGAGCGCCTCGAGCTCGGCCTGGCCCTCGGGGATCACGACGACCTCGGGGCCCAGGTCCAGGAGCGACAGCTTGGCCCCGTAGTAGGCCTCGAGCGTCCCGTGCCAGTTGAGGTGCTCGGGCTCGAGGTGCGTGAACACGACCACGCGCGGCCGCGGCAGCCGCCCGGCGGCCCGGATGGGGATGAGGTCCTCGGCCATGAACGACGAGACCTCGAGCACGACGCGCGCTCCGGGGCCGATCCGCCCGAGCGCGTCGAGGAGCGGCCGCTCGTTGTTGCCGGCGACGACGGCCGAGAGCATGGCCCCGAGGAGGCCCGCCGTCGTCGACTTGCCCTTCGAGCCGGTCACCATGGCGAACGGCGCCTCGAGCCGCTCGAGCCCGAGCGCCAGCTCGCTGGTGATCGGCACGCCGGCGCGGCGGGCCGCGACGACCCACTCGGACGTGGGCGGGATCGCCGGGTTCTTGACCACGAGGTCGACGCCGGTCACGTCCTCGAGCCGGTGCTCGCCCAGGACGAAGCGCACCGGCAGCCCGTCGAGCGCGGCGACGGCGCTCGCGAGCGCCTCGCGCGGCTTGAGGTCGGTGACGGTCACCTCGGCGCCCTGCGCCACGAGGAAGCGCGCCGCGGCGGCCCCGCCGCCGAAGCCGCCCAGCCCGAGCACGGTCACGCGCTTGCCGGCGAGGTTCACGGCCGCTTCTCCTCGTGGAGGCCCATGTGCCGCGCGCGCGCCTCGAGCGCCTCGGGCTCGTCGGGCGCCGGGCGCGGGGTGAGCGTCAGCTCGAGGCGGTGCTCGTCGCGGAGCGTGCCCGGCCAGAGCAGGTCGGTGAACACGTCGATCGGGAAGAGCTGCCACCAGGGCGGGTCGAGCGTCACGTCGCGCCGGACCGGCGCGTGGCCGCGGCGGCGCGCCACGACGGTGCGCGTGCCGTAGGCCTCGAACGTCACGCGCACCGGCTGGCCCGCCGCCGTCGTGCCCACCTCGCGGCCGTCGACGAACAGCTCCGCCCCCGGCGGGTCGGTCTCGATCACGAGCTGCCGCTCGACGCAGCCTGGCGCCCCGAGGGCGACCAGCAGGAGCAGCAGGAGCACGGAGGGCTTCATGGGGCCCCATGGGACCATGCGCCGCCGACGGGCGTGCCAAGGGATGTCAGGCCGGTACAGGACGACGCCGCACGACGGGCGTGCGGCGTCACGGAGAGGGGGGGATTCGAACCCCCGGAAGGCGTTAATACACCTTCAACGGCTTAGCAAGCCGCCGCAATCGACCACTCTGCCACCTCTCCCACGGTGGACGCGACGCATTCTAGCCCCTCGTGGGGCTCCTGCAACGCCCGACAGCGCCGCCCGTCCAGAGCGAGCGTTGGGAGGCGCGGAGCGGGCCGGTCGCCTTCGCCCGGGACTCGCGCCGATCGCGCCCCTCGCTCGTGCGCGACCCGCCAGAGCGAGCGATGGGGAGGCGCGGAGCGGGCCGGTCGCCTTCGCCCGGGACTCGCGCCGATCGCGCCCCCCTCGCTCGTGCGCGACCCGCCAGAGCGAGCGATGGGGAGGCGCGGAGCGGGCCGGTCGCCCTCGCCCGGGCACTCGCGCCGATCGCGCCCCTCGCTCGGTGCGCGACCCGCCAGAGCGAGCGATGGGGAGGCGCGGAGCGGGCCGGTCGCCTTCGCCCGGGCACTCGCGCCGATCGCGCCCCCCTCGCTCGTGCGCGACCCGCCAGAGCGAGCGATGGGGAGGCGCGGAGCGGGCCGGTCGCCCTCGCCCGGGCACTCGCGCCGATCGCGCCCCCCTCGCGCGTGCGCGACCCGCCAGAGCGAGCGATGGGGAGGCGCGGAGCGGGCCGGTCGCCTTCGCCCGGGCACTCGCGCCGATCGCGCCCCCCTCGCGCGTGCGCGACCCGCCAGAGCGAGCGATGGGGAGGCGCGGAGCGGGCCGGTCGCCTTCGCCCGGGACTCGCGCCGATCGCGCCCCCCTCGCGAGCGCATCACTTGAGTTGGAGGGTGAGGGATTCGAACCCCCGATCCCCGAAGGGACTCCTGATTTCAAATCAGGTGCAATCGTCCGCTCTGCCAACCCTCCGTGGAGCGCATCCTACCCGGGAGCGGCCGCGTTCATCACGCGCTCCGCGACGTAGATGGGCACACCCACCTTGAGGGCCAGGGTGATCGCGTCGGACGGCCGCGCGTCGACGAGGACCTCATCATCATCGCCGCGGCGCACGACGACCTTGGCGTAGTACGTCTCGTCGCGCAGGTCGTCGATCGCAACGCGCACCACGCGCCCGCCGAGCGCGCCGATGAGGGAGGCCAGGAGGTCGTGGGTCAGCGGCCGCTCGCTCTCGCGACCCTTCACGATGCGGTCGATCGCGAACGCCTCGAACATGCCGATGACGATGGGGAACTGCCGCTCGCCCTCGACCTCACGCAGGGCGATGACCTGCTCGTCGGAGCGCTCGTTGATGACGATCGCGGACAGCTCGACGCGGATCATCTCGGGTGGGGCGCCTCCGCGAGCGCGGAATGTAGCCTCAGCGTCACTCCGATGCAACGAGGGCGCCGCGCGGCGCCCTCGCGCGAGATGGTCGCCGGCGCATGCGCGCGCGTCGGTTGCGGCGCCGTGGAAAACCATTGGAAACGCCTGGGGCCCCCTGATAACTTTCCCCAGGGCCGCACGCCGCGGCGCCCCCTTCTGCACATGTACTTCCGGCTTCCGTCGCCGGGTCTCGCCCGTCGAGCCTGGTGCGAACCGAGATCGCTCCGCCCCTCGCGGGCGCGTCGAGCGCGAAGGACTTGCCTGTGCCGCACAGCTCCGAGAGCGCCACGCCCATCGCCCCCGCGGACCCCCGCTTCCAGCGGGTGCTGGAGCACGTCCAGTCCAGGACCAAGAAGCCCATCTACGACACCTGGTTCCGCAACCTCGAGTTCGTCGGGGTCGACGAGGACGTCGTGCGCATCGGCACGCCGAACCCGTTCGTCAAGCGCTGGATCGAGGAGTCGGACCTGATGCACACGCTGTGCGAGGCGGTGCGGATCGGGTTCGAGCGGAGCCTCACGCCGGAGCTCCTCATCACGCGGCGCGACGAGGACGCCTCGGCCGAGGCCGACCACGCCCTGACCCCCGCCGCGCCCGAGCCCATCGCCAGCTCCGCGCCGCCCGGCTTGCTCGAGCAGGACTCGAGCATCCAGCTCAAGGACGACTACACGTTCCAGAGCTACATCGTCGGCCCGAACAACCGCCTGGCGCACGCGGCCGCCCTGGCCGTCGCCGAGTCGCCGGGACAGGCCTACAACCCGCTGTTCGTGCACAGCGCCGTCGGCCTGGGCAAGACCCACCTGCTGCAGGGGATCTGCCACGCCCTCCTGAGCAAGCACTCGCCGCGGGCCAAGATCCTCTACCTGTCCTGCGAGGACTTCGTCAACCGGTTCATCGAGGCGGTCAAGGACGGCGAGCTCGAGCAGTTCCGCTACAAGTACCGCAACGTCGACGTCCTGGTGATCGACGACATCCACTTCCTGGCCGACAAGGAGCGCATCCAGGAGGAGTTCTTCCACACCTTCAACACGCTCTACAACGCGCAGAAGCAGATCATCCTCTCGGCCGACTGCGCGCCGAGCGAGATCCCGACCCTCGAGGACCGCCTCGTCTCGCGCTTCAAGTGGGGCCTCGTGGCCCGCATCGACCCGCCCGAGTTCGAGACGCGCGCGGCGATCATCAAGCAGAAGGGCGAGGCCAAGGGCACGCGGCTCGACGACGAGGTCGTCGGCTTCCTCGCCTCGCGCATGGACTCGAACATCCGCGAGCTCGAGGGGGCGATCAACCGCCTCGTCGGCACCGCGTCGCTCATGAACCGGCGCATCGACCTGCCCTTCGCGCAGCAGGTGCTGGCCGACATGCTCGGGGCCGAGGTCTCGCGCGTGCAGATCCAGGACATCTCCGAGGCCGTCGTCAACCGCCTCAAGGTCAAGCTCTCCGACATGCAGTCGAAGAAGCGGACCAAGCGCATCGCCTTCCCGCGCCAGCTGTGCATGTTCCTGGCGCGAGACATGACCGACCTGACCCTCTCCGACATCGGCGCGCACTTCGGCGGTCGCGACCACACGACCGTGATCTACGCGATCGAGCGCATCGAGGAGCGGATCAAGGCCGAGCCCGACCTCGCCCAGCTCGTCGAGGACCTGCGCCGCGACTCGCGCGCCCTGCGGGGCCAGGCCCCTCGCTGAAGGCGCCCCGGCCCCCCATCCGGCGCTCCCTGACGCTCTCCCCGTCGTTCTTCACGCCGCCGCCGCGCCCTGGCGCCGCGCGCACCTCATGCCCTGCTCCAGCTTCCGACGGACCGGCGCAGCAGCGCACAGGTTCTCCACAGCCGCGCCGCCGCCGCGCGTCGCCGTTTTACGCCGGCGTGACGGGCTCCTCTTTCAGCCGCGCGTGGAGCGGCTGTGCGCAAGGCCGCGTCGCCTTTCACGCGGCGCGAGGGGAACGGGCGGGACAACGCGTCGAGAGTCGCCGCCCCGGTTTCAGCGGGTCGGAGGGACCTGGGGAGCAGTCGACGAGCGAGACGAGGGTTGTGCGGGCTTCGTCGAGAACCGGGGCGGGTTCTCCGTCACGTCACCCGCGGACTCCTCACACGCGCGAGGCCTCGTCGGAGGCACGCAAGCGACGACGGCGCAGGCGCGTGCGCGCGCGGCGCGAGCGGGCTCTCCACACGACGACAAGCCCTAAGAAGATGAATAAGAGATGCATCCATCTCAGGGAGAGGCAGAGGAAGAGACGACGAAGACGAGCCGCGACGCTCGCGCTCGAGGCCGGTGACGCGAGAGAATTCGATCGTCGTCGCCGAGCGACGGCGCTAGAATCGGTGGCGTCGACGACCGTCGAGCTCCCCCCGCACACGACCCGAACCACCGCCCCCGCGACGAGATGCGCCCTCCGCCCCCCGGGCGGCCTGGAGCGCGGCGGGGAGGCCCCGGGCCTGTCGGAGGCGAGCCGTATGATCCGGCGCAGGAGAGCCTCATGAGCGTCATGGTCGAGAAGTCGTGCCTGAAGGTCCGCGGCGACGCGAAGGAGCTGGCCGAGGCGATCGGGATCGCCGCGTCGGTCGCGCCCTCGAAGAGCCCGCGGCCGGTGCTGCAGAACCTCCTGCTCGACGCGCGCGACGGCGTGCTCGAGGTCACCGGCACCGACCTCGACGTGGCGATCCGCGTGCGGATCGAGCGCGTCGACATGACCAGCGAGGGCCGCGTCCTGGTCAACGCCGCGCGCTTCCAGCAGATCCTGCGCGAGCTCGTGGGCGAGCAGGTCGAGATCGAGACCGACGAGCGGGCGGGCTGCATCATCAGCACCGGCGACTCCCGGTTCCACGTCATGGGCGAGGAGCCCGACGACTTCCCCGAGCTCGGCGCGTGGAAGGGCGACGGGGTGCTCCAGCTCCCGGCCTCGGCGCTGGTCGAGATGATCCGGCGCACGCACTTCGCGGCGCACCCGGAGAAGACCCGCTACGCCATGAACGGGATCCTGATCGACCTCAAGGACCAGCGGCTGCGCCTCGTGGCCACCGACGGCAAGCGCCTGAGCATGTGCGAGCGGCCGGCGACCGCCGAGGCGGTCAAGGCGCCCGTGTTCGTCGTCGTGCCGACGAAGGCCATGCAGCTCCTGCAGCGCGTCGTCGGCTCCGGCGAGGAGCACGTCGAGGTCTCGGTCGAGCCGGCGCAGGTCCAGTTCCGCACGGCCCACGCGACGGTCATGGCGCGCCTGATCGAGGGCCACTTCCCTCCCTACGAGGACGTCCTGCCCAAGAGCCACGACAAGAAGCTACAGCTCCCGCGCGAGGGCTTCCTCTCGGCGCTGCGCCGGGCGTCGCTCCTGGCGACCAAGGACAGCCAGGCGGTGCGCTTCCGCTTCGCCCGCGAGGGGCTCGAGCTCACCGCGCGCGTCCCCGAGGTCGGCGAGAGCCGCGTGCAGTTCCCGCTCGACTACCCGTTCGACGAGCTGACGATCGGCTTCAACCCGGCCTTCTTCGCCGACGTGCTCAAGGTCCTGAGCACGACCGAGTTCGTCCTGCAGCTCAAGGACACGCGCAGCGCGGCCGTCGTGCAGGAGCAGGACAAGGACGGCGGGGTGTTCGTCTACCTCGTCATGCCCCTGAACCTCGGGGCCTGACGCGCCCTTGGGCCTGCGCGTTCTCCACAGCCGCACCACGGGGCCCCGTCGGCCGGGCCCACGACCGAAGCGCCTG
Organism: Planctomycetota bacterium; assembly: GCA_019636275.1. Taxonomy (GTDB): domain Bacteria; phylum Planctomycetota; class J058; order J058; family J058; genus JAMLIC01. The sequence goes on from JAHBXY010000031.1 coordinate 62,257, forward strand.
TGCTATCATGAGTAAGCCACGGGATCAGCACCCCGGATCAACGGAGAATCCACACCTCAGACCTCGATCGGTTCCGGTCGCCGCCGTGGGCGACCTGGTCGCGAAGGTGGTCGAGGCGGCCGGGCTCGACCGGGGGACTCAGCGGTCGGCGCTGGTCAAGGCGTGGCGAGAGGCCGTCGGCCGCGAGATCGCGGCGCAGACGGAGGTCCAGGGGTTACGAGGAGGGGTCCTGACGGTCCTGGTCGGTTCGGCTGCGCTGTCCCACGAGCTCATGGTCTACTATCGGCGCGATCTGCTGACCCGGCTGCGGGAACAGACCTCGATCCCCATCACCGACCTCAGGTGCAAGGTCACCGGGGCCGAGGCTCCCGAGGAGGACCGCCGCGGAGGCCACTCCGGCGGCGGTCGGGCCCGGGGGCGCTGAAGGAGCCAGACATGCCCAAGGTGGACCAGGACGAGCCGCAGGCCGCGGGCGCGGGGACCGTCACGGCCGAGAAGAGCTACGACGCCGACAGCATCCAGGTGCGCGAGGGCATGGAGCACGTGCGCTCGCGCCCGGCCATGTACATCGGCGACATCTACGAGCGCGGGCTGCACCACCTCGTCAACGAGGTCGTGGACAACTCGGTCGACGAGGCGCTGGCCGGCTTCTGCACCCGGATCGACGTGACCGTCCACGGCGACGGCTCGATCACGATCCTCGACGACGGGCGCGGGATCCCGGTCGGCATGCACCCGAAGGCCAAGAAGCCGACCGTCGAGGTGTGCCTGACGATCATCGGGGCCGGCGGGAAGTTCGACAAGGGCTCGTACAAGATCTCGGGCGGCCTCCACGGCGTCGGCGTCTCGTGCGTCAACGCGCTCTCGGAGTGGCTCGAGTGCGAGGTCTACCGCGACGGCAAGAGCCACTCGATCCGCTTCGCCCGCGGTCAGACGGTCAAGCCGCTCGAGGAGCTCGGGCCGTCGCCCCGGCGCGGGACGAAGATCACCTTCAAGCCCGATCCGGAGATCTTCAAGCAGTCGCAGGAGTTCAAGTTCGAGCGCCTGTCGAAGCGCCTGCGCGAGCTGGCCTTCCTCAACGCGGGGCTGAAGATCGCGCTGCGCGACGAGCGCGGCGAGGGCAAGGTCGAGGAGTACCACTCGCCCAACGGCCTGGTCGACTTCGTCAACGCCCTGTCGACGTCCGAGAACGTGCTCCTGTCGAAGCCGATCCACCTCAAGGGCGGGGCCGACAGCGACGAGTCGGGCGGGCGCGTCGAGGTCGAGATCGCGATCCAGTACAACGACACCTACTCGGACACGATCGTCAGCTACGCGAACAACATCAACACGATCGAGGGCGGCACCCACGAGACCGGGTTCCGCACGGCGCTGACGACGACGCTCAACGGCTGGCTGAAGCAGAACGAGAAGGGCAAGGACAAGGAGGAGGAGCGCCCCACCGGCGACGACTACCGCGAGGGCCTCGTCGCGGCGATCTCCGTCAAGATCCCGGAGCCCCAGTTCGAGGGCCAGACCAAGACGAAGCTGGGCAACTCGGACGTGGCCGGGATCGTGCAGAACGTGGTCGGCGAGTACCTGCGCGCCTGGACCGACCAGCACCCGGCCGAGACGAAGAAGATCGTGGCCAAGGCCCAGGAGGCCCGGCGCGTGCGCCTGGCGGCCAAGAAGGCCAAGGAAATGGCGCGCAAGAAGGACTCGCTGCGCGGCGGCGGGATCGCCAAGCTCAAGCACGCGCAGTCGGACGACCCCGAGGAGTGCGAGCTGTACCTGGTCGAGGGTGACTCGGCAGGTGGCACCGCCGGCGAGGCCCGCAACCCGGACACCCAGGCGGTGCTGGGCCTCAAGGGCAAGATCCTCAACGTGTGGAAGGCCACGCACGACAAGATGCTCTCGCACGCCGAGATCGCGACCATGATCCAGGCGCTGGGCACGGGCATCCTCGACGAGTTCGACATCACCAAGCTGCAGTACGGCAAGGTGGTGATCATGTGCGACGCCGACGTCGACGGCAGCCACATCCGCACGCTGATCTTGACCTTCTTCTTCCGGCAGATGCCCGACCTGATCCGCCAGGGGCGCGTCTACATCGCGCAGCCGCCGCTGTACAAGATCAGCTACAAGGGCGTGCGCCCGAAGAAGGCCGAGGGCGACGGCGCCGAGGTCAGCGCCGATGCCGGCGCCGAGGAGGGCGACGAGGAGGCGGAGGCGCCGGCGGCGAAGGGCAAGAAGGGCGCCAAGCCGCAGAAGAAGCGCGAGCTCTACATCACGAACGACGCCGAGTTCGACCGGATCATGGTCGAGCAGGGCCTCGACGGGGCGCAGCTCGAGCTGCGCGCGCCCGACGGCAAGGCGCAGCGGACGCTGTCGACGGCCGAGGTCAAGCGTCTCTCCGAGCTCATGGCCGACATGGTCAAGCTGGGCAAGGAGATCGAGAAGCTGGGGCTCGAGTTCGGCAAGTACCTGGGCCGCCGCAACAAGGAGGGCCTGCTGCCGCTGGCGAAGGTCCTCCTGCGCGGGACGAAGTCGGCGCCGGCCGTCTACACGGAGGCCGAGCTGGACCAGGTCGTCGCCAAGGCGCGCGAGGCCGGCAACCGCATCTGGCTGCACACCGACCCGCTCGGCGACCGCGAGGGGGCCGACGTGGAGATCACGCGCTTCACCGGCAAGGTGCGCCTCGAGCAGGTCCTGCGCGACCTGGAGAAGCTGGGCGTCTCCTGGGAGCTGTTCTCGCCGCGGCCGCGCGCCGACCACGACGCGGACGGCTTCGAGCCGCGCTTCGCCCTGCAGCGGGAGAAGGACAAGGAGCCGCTGCGCTTCGACGGCCTGCGCGAGCTCCCCGAGGCGATCAAGAAGCTCGGCGCCCGCGGGATCCAGATCCAGCGCTACAAGGGCCTGGGCGAGATGGACAAGGAAGAGCTGGAGGAGACGACCATGGACCCGGCGCGGCGCACGCTCCTGCGCGTGACGCTCGAGGACATGGCCGAGGCCAACCGGATCTTCAACATCCTCATGGGCACGAAGGTCGAGCCGCGGCGCGACTACATCGAGGCGCACGCGGCCGAGGCGCGGAACCTGGACGTGTAGGGGCCGGGGACGCTCACCTCCCGGGGCGGTCCGTCGGCGTGCGCCGGCGCTCGGGCGAGCTGTTGCGGCAGCGGGCGCTCCGCTGCCGCGGCGCCGCGGCGGACTCTCCGTCCGGCTCTCGCGGCAGGGCCCGCGCTCGCGCGCGCCCCACCCGCCTGATGGCGTGGCGCGCCTCCGGATGCTCCGTCCCGCGGCCGGGGCGAAGCAGGCCAGGTGAACGGGCCTCGCGCGCGCGTGGGCGAGTTCCGTCGCAGTGTGACCTGGCGCCGCGGCCGGCACCAACGAGGTCACGGCCACGAGCCGCGGTCACTCGCCGGCGAGTTGGGCGCGGATCCGCGCGGCCCCCTGGCGGGCCTGGGCGGCCACGGGGGCGTCGGGGGCCTGGCGCAGCGCCGCCTCGTAGTCCGCGAGGGCGCCGGGCAGGTCGCCGAGCGCCATCCGGTCGTTGCCGCGGTTGACGAGGGCGTCGACGCTCCCAGGGGCGAGCCGGACCGCGGCGTCGTGGTCGGCGAGGGCGCCTCGCAGGTCGCCGAGCTTCGCCTTGACGTTGCCGCGATTGTTGAGGGCGCCCGCGCTGCGGGGGTCGAGCTGGTGGGCGGCGTCGAGGTCTGCGAGGGCGCCCTGCAGGTCACCGAGCTGCTCCTTGACGTTCCCACGGTTGACGAGGCCGATGACGTGGCGGGGATCGAGCTGGAGGGCGGCGTCGTAGTCGGCGAGGGCGTCCTGCAGGTCGCCGAGCGCCCGCTTGACGTTGCCGCGGCCAACGAAGGCGGTGAGGCGGCGGGGGTCGAGCTGAAGGGCGGCGTCGAGGTCTGCGAGGGCGCCCTGCAGGTCACCGAGGTTCCTCCGGGCGTTGCCCCGGTTGACGAGGGCGCCAGCATGGCGGGGATCGACCGCGGTGCCGGCGTCGTAGTCTGCGAGGGCGCCCTGCAGGTCGCCGAGCCTCTCCTTGACGATGCCGCGGTTGACGAAGGCGTCGGCGCGGCGGGGGTCGACCGCGAGGGCGGCGTCGAGGTCGGCGAGGGCGCCGGGCAGGTCACCGAGGTCGTCGAGGACGAGGGCGCGGTTGTAGAGGGCGTTGGCGTGGCGCGGGTCGAGCTGGAGGGCGGCGTCCTGGTCGGCGAGGGCGCCCTGCAGGTTACCGAGCGCCTGCCTGGCGTTTCCACGGAGGACGAAGGCGTCGGCGTTGTCCGGTTCGCGGTGGAGGGCGGCCTCGGCGTCGTCGAGGGCGCCCCGCGGGTCGCCGAGCCTCTCCCTGAGGGCGCCGCGGTTGATGAGCCTGGTGACGCGCCACGGCTCGAGGTCGAGGGCGGCGTCGTAATCGGCGAGGGCGCCTCGCAGGTCGCCGAGCGCCTGCTTGACGGAGGCGCGGAGCGCGAGGGCCAAGACGAGGCGGGGCTCGAGGTCGAGGGCGGCGTCGAGGTCGGCGAGGGCGCCCTGCAGGTCGCCGAGCCCCTCGCGGGCGAGGCCGCGGTTGTAGAGGGCGCTGGAGCGGCGGGGGTCGAGGACGAGGGCGGCGTCGAGGTCGGCGCGGGCGCCCTGCGGGTCGCCGAGCTCCACCCTGATGCAACCGCGGTGGACGAGCGCGGTGACCTGACGGGGGTCGAGGTCGAGGACGCGGTCGTAGTCGGCGAGGGCGCCGCGGAGGTCACCCTCACTCCAGCGCGCGTCGGCGCGCGCCATGAGCTCGGACACGGAGGCGTCGGCGGGCGCCGGCGCGCCGGCGCCCGCCGACGCGGGGGCCGTCTCGGTGGAGGGGCTCCCGACCGCGCCGGGTCGCTCGACCGGCGCGCCGCTCGGCGCCAGGCGCGCGCGCTTCGCGGCGACGGCGATCGTGGCGATCGCGCCCGCGGCGGCGAGCGCTAGACCCAGCCGCACCCCGAAGGACCGCGCGCCGCGGCGGAGCCGCCGTCGGGGAGGACCTCCGGTCAGGTAACGGGTGAGCTCGCGCGCGACGGCGTCGGCGGAGGGGGGGCGGGACGCGGGGGCCTTCTCGAGGCACCGCAGGGCGAGGGCGTCGAGGAGCGGGTCCGCCCCCGATGGCGTGGGCCGCCGCTGCTCCGTGGCCACGAGGACCTCGGGGAGCGACTCGCCTTCGATCGGCGGGCGGCCGGTGAGGCAGGCGTGCAGCAGCGCGCCGAGGCCGTAGACGTCGGTGTGCGGGCCGAACGCCCCCGCGTCGCCCCTGGCCTGCTCCGGGGCCCAGTAGCCGGGGGTCCCGAGGAGCACGCCGGTGGCCGAGAGGCGGCTCTGGCTCAGGTCGAAGCGGAACCCCGCCAGGCCGAAGTCGGTCAGCCTGGGCCGGCCGCCGTCGGCCGGCAGGAGCACGTTGTCCGGCTTGAGGTCGCGGTGGAGCACCCCCAGACGGTGGGCGTGCGCGACCGCCAGGGCCAGGTCTCGGACGAGCTGGGCGGCTCCCCGGGGTGGGAGGACCCCCTCGCGGTTCAGGCGCTCCTGGAGCGAGCGGCCGCGCACGAGCTCCATGGCCAGCCAGGGCGCGCCGTGCTCCTCGCCGGCGTCGAGCAGCGCGATGAGATGCTCGTGGCGGAGGCGAGCCAGCGCGCGCACCTCGAGCGCCAGGCGGCGGCGCGCCCGCTCGTCGACGGAGTGCAGGAGCTTGAGCGCGACCTCCTGGCCCGTGCGCGTGTCGGTGGCCCGGTGCACCGCGCCCATGCCGCCCCTGCCGAGCTGCTCGTGGACCTCGTAGGGGCCGATGCGCCTCATCGCCCGCAGGGTGACCTGCGCCGCGGGCGGGCGCCAGTCGGCGCGATCGGTCCCGTCTTACGGCGGCCGTCGCTTGTTCTGATGTCCACGTCCGGGCGCGCGGCTCGATGCTCCGATCCGCAGTGAGGCACCTGTCGCCCTCGCTCCAGCCCTACGCGGACTCCGCTCGGGGGTGGCGCCTCCGCTCGATCTGCTCGCTTCGCTCTCAGATCAAGCGGTGAGCGCGGTCACTCGCGGGCGGTCAGGGCCTGGAGCCGGGCGAGCTCCCGCCGCACCAGCGCCGCCCATGGCGCGTCGGGTGCGAGGCGCAGGGCCTGCTCCAGGTCCGCTCGCGCGCCCGGGAGGTCGCCGAGGCGCTCCTTGAGGAGGCCGCGGTTGGGGAGCGCGTCCACGTGGTCGGCGTCGAGCTCGAGGACCCGGTCGAGGTCCACGAGGGCGCCGCGCAGGTCGCCGAGGCGCGTCTTCACCACGCTCCGGTTGAAGACGGTGTCCACGTTGCGCGGGGCGAGCTCGATGGCCCGGTCGAGGTCCACGAGGGCGCCGCGCAGGTCGCCGAGCCTCTCCTTGATCGCGCCACGGTTGGCGAGGGTGGCCGCGCTCTCGAGGCCGAGGGCGAGGGCCCGCTCCACGTCCACGAGCGCGGCCTGGAGGTCGCCGAGCCGGGCCTTGATCGCGCCGCGGTTGGCGAGGGTGGGCGCGTGGTCGGGGTCGAGGGCGAGGGCGCGGTCGTAGTCGGCCAGGGCGGCCTGGAGGTCGCCGCGTCGCTCCTCGATCGCGCCTCGGTTGGCGAGGGCGACCAGGTTTCGAGGGTCGCGCTCGAGGACCCGGTCGAGGTCGCGGCGAGCGCCCTGGAGGTCGCCGAGCTTCCCCCGGGTCTTGCCGCGGTTGGTCAGGGCGTTGGTGTGGTCGGGGTCGAGGGCGAGGGCGCGGTCGAGGTCGACGAGGGCGCCCCGGTCGTCGCCGAGCTTCTCCCGGGCTCCGCCACGGTTGGCGAGGGTGGGCATGTGGTCGGGGTCGAGAGCCAGGGCGCGGTCGTAGTCGGCGAGGGCGCCCGGGAGGTCGCCGAGCTTCTCCCGGGCGCCGCCGCGGTTGGAGAGGGTGGGCACGTGGTCGGGGTCGAGCTCGAGGGCGCGGTTCAGGTCGGCGAGGGCGCCCCGGTGATCGCCGAGCCGCAGCTCGACGGCGCCGCGGAGCCGGAGCACCTGCGCGTTGTCGGGGTCGAGCTCGAGGGCGCGGTTCAGGTCGGCGAGGGCGCCGCGCAGGTCGTCGAGGCGAGCCCTGACCACGCTGCGGTTGTAGACGACGGCCACGAGGTCGGGGTCGAGCTCGAGGACGCGGTCGAGGTCGGCGAGGGCGCCCTGGAGGTCGCCGAGCGCCTCGTGGGCCGCGGCGCGGTTCCGGAGCGCCTGCGTGTCCCGCGGGTCAAGGGCGAGGGCGCGGTCGAGGTCGGCGAGGGCGCCCTGGAGGTCGCCGAGCCTCCCTCGGACCTTGCCGCGCTCGGCGCGCGCCGTCGCGTGGCTCGGGTCGAGCTCGAGGGCGTGGTCGAGGTCGGCGAGGGCGCCCTGGAGGTCGCCGGCCTCGACCTTGACCCGGCCGCGCTCGGCGAGGGCGTCGGCCTGCTGCGGGCCCTCGACGAGCGGCGGGTCGTCGTGCGTGGCGGAGCTGCCCGTCGCGGAGGGTGACGCCTCGAGCGGCGGGGCGCCGGAGGCAGGGGCGAGCGCGGGGCCACGAGTGGAGGGGCGTCCGTGGACCGCTGCGACCAGGACGGCGCCGAGCGCCGCCGCGGCCCCGAGCGCCGCGGCCAGCCGCCGACCGCGTCGGGCGGACTCCGGCCTGTGCGCGGGCGATCGGCCGGCCAGGTACTGCGTGAGCTGGCGGGCGACGGCGTTCACGGACGACGGTCGCTCCGCCGGCAGCTTCTCGAGGCAGCGCAGGGCCAGGGCGTCCAGCGCCGGGTCCGCGCCGGTCGGCGTGGGGCGCTGCGTCTCCGCGGCCGAGAGCGCCTCGAGCAGCGAGTCGGCCGCCACCGGCGGCCGGTTGCAGAGGCAGGCATGGAGCAGCGCGCCGAGGCCGTAGACGTCCGTGTGGGGGCCGAGCGCGTCGGTGTCGCCGCGGGCCTGCTCGGGGGCCCAGTAGCCCGGCGAGCCGAGGAACATGCCGTGCACGGAGAGGCGGCTCTGGCTCAGGTCGAACGAGAACCCGGCCAGGCCGAAGTCGGTGAGCTTGGGCGGCCCGCCGGCGGCCGGCAGGAGCACGTTGGCCGGCTTGATGTCGCGGTGCAGGACGCCCTGGCGGTGCGCGTGGTCGAGCGCCAGCGCCAGGTCGCGCACCAGGGCGGCCGCCTCGCGGGGCGGCAGCGGGCCCTCCCGGTCGAGCCGCTCCTGCAGCGAGCGCCCGCGGACCAGCTCGAGGGCCAGCCAGGGCGAGCCCCCGTGCTCGCCGGCCTCGAGGAGCGCGACCAGGTTGTCGTGTCGCAGGCGGGCCAGGGCGCGCACCTCCAGCGCCAGCCGCCGGCGCGCCCGGTCGTCGCCGCTGACGAGCAGCTTGAGCGCGACCTCCTGGCCCGTGCGCGTGTCGGTGGCCCGGTGCACGGCGCCCATGCCGCCCCGGCCGAGCTGCTCGTGGACCTCGTAAGGGCCGACGCGTCTCACCTCCGCAGCGTGGCCCGGAGCACGGCAGGGCGCCAGCCCGGGCGACGGCGCTCCGAGGCGCCATCGCGGCGGCCGTCGCTTGCCACTGATGTCCACGTCGCGGAGCGGAACCCTCGCTCCGATCCGCAGTGACGCGCCTGTCGCCCTCGCTCCGGCCGCTACGCGGCCTTCGCTCGGGGATGCGCGCCACCGCTCGATCTGAGAGCGAAGCGAGCAGATCGAGCGGTGAGCGCGGTCACTCGCCGGCGAGCCGGGCGCGCAGCCGCGCGACCTCCTGGCGCAGCTCCTCTTCCCGCGTCGCGTCCGCGGTGTGGCGCAGCGCCTCCTGGAGGTCCGCGAGGGCGCCCTGGAGGTCGTCGAGCAGCGCCTTGACGCGGCCGCGGTCCCCCAGGGCGTCTGCCTGCGGAGGGTCGAGCTCGACGGCGCGGTCGAGGTCGGCGAGGGCGCCGCGGAGGTCACCGAGCTGCAGCTTGACCCGACCGCGGAGGGCGAGGGCGTCGACCTTTCGGGGGTCGCGGGCGACGACGGCGTCGAGGTCGGCGAGGGCGCCTTGGAGGTCGCCGAGCAGCGCCTTGACGCGTCCGCGGTTGACGCGGACCGGCACGCCGAGAGGGTCGAGGAGGAGGGCGACGTCGAGGTCGGCGAGGGCGCCGTGGAGGTCGCCGAGGCGCTCCTTGATCGTGCCGCGGTTGGCGATCGCCCGGGCGTGACGAGGGTCGAGCCGGAGGGCGGCGTCGAGGTCCGTGAGGGCGCCCTGGAGGTCGCCGAGCAGCACCTTCACGCTGCCACGGTTCGCGAGGGGTTCAGGGTGGCGAGGGTCGAGCTGGTGGGCGGCGTCGAGGTCCGTGAGGGCGCCCTGGAGGTCGCCGAGCAGCATCCTGACGTTGCTGCGGTTGACGAGGGCTTCGGGGCGGCGAGGGTCGCGGAGGAGGGCGGCGTCGAGGTCGGCGAGGGCGCCCTGGAGGTCGCCGAGCTGCCTCTTGACGTCGCCGCGGCGGCCGAGGGCTTCGGGGTGGTTCGGGTCGAGCAGGAGGGCGGCGTCGAAGTCGGCGAGGGCGCCTTCGACGTCCCCGAGCCGCTCCCTGAGGGCGGCGCGGTGGGCGAGGGCCTGGAACTGGCTCGGGTCGAGCTCGACGGCGCGCTCGAGGTCCGTGACGGCGCCCTGGAGGTCCCCGAGCCGCTCGCGAACGATGGCCCGGTTGGTGCGGGTCATGAGGTTGTTCGGGTCGAGCGCGACGGCGGCGTCGAGGTCGGCGAGGGCGCCCCGGAGGTCCCCGAGCCGCGCCTTCATGCCGCCGCGGTTGGTGAGGGTCAGGGGGTGGCTCGGGTCGAGCTCCAGGACGCGGTCGAAGTCGGCGAGGGCGCCCTGCCGGTCGCCGAGCAGCGCCCTGACGGCCCCGCGGCCCGCGCGCGCGTCGACGTGGCTCGGGTCGAGCGCGACGGCGGCGTCGAAGTCGGCGAGGGCGCCCTGGTGGTCGCCGACCCGCCCCCTGGCGACGCCGCGGCCCTCGAGCGCGTCGACGCGGCTCGGGTCGAGCTCGAGGGCACGGTCGAGGTCGACGATGGCCCCCGGGTCGTCGCCGAGGCGCTGCTTGACGACGCCGCGGCCTTCGAGCGCGTCGACCTGGCGAGGGTCGAGCTCGAGGACGCGGTCGAGGTCGACGAGGGCGCCCGGGAGGTCGCCCTCGCGCCACCTGGCGCGGGCGCGCTCGAGCAGCGCCGCGACCTCGGTCGCGGCGGC